>CAYZTZ010000008.1:0-54348 GCA_964481255.1 uncultured Acidobacteriota bacterium
CGACTCATGCGCATCACCCGGCGGGCCGGAGTAAAGATATCCCGCGGAGACGTCGATAGGTTACATGGCGCCCCGCGGATGGGAAGGGAGCATGCAGCCAAAACATCAGAAAACCGCGGCGGCCGGAAAAGCAAAGGGTCCCGCCGCCAAAAACGCTCCGGCCTCGTCCATTCCCGCGGTCATGGGACTGAACGACAATCTGGATTTCATGGGCCGGGGCCTGCATGTGCAGACCGAGAATCTCCGATCCCCCTCCATGTGCATCCTGACCCAGGTGTTTTGCAACGGACGGGTCGTTTTTTCGACACGGTCCGAATACCCGCCCGGCTCCGCCGGCTCCGGGGACTACAGCCGCATCCAGAACCTGATGCGGGAGCAGCACTACCGGGTCATCGAAAGGATTCGGGCCAAGAAGGAGCAGGTCCTGGGCTCAGGCCGGACTTCGGATATCCCATGAGCGCACCGCAGAATCGAGAGCGCATACTCATCGTCGACGATGAGGCCGGCTTCTGCGCCGCCCTGCAGGAGCACCTTGAAAAGCAAGGGCTGGAATGCGTGACCTCCTACGACGGTCGGGACGCCCTGGAAAAAGTGCGGCGCCGTCGATTTTCACTCGTGATCAGCGACATGATGATGCCGGGCATGTCCGGGATGGAGCTTCTACACCACGTCCAGGATCATGACCCCGAGATCGCCTTCATCATGGTCACGGGGGTGAAAGACATCCACACGGCGGTCGATTCCCTGCGCCTGGGAGCCTGCGACTTCATCACCAAACCCTTCGAACTGCCGGCCCTGCGCCGCGCCGTCGAACGTGCGTTCGAGCGGCGCCGCCTGCTTATCGAGAATCGCCGCTACCGGGAGGGGCTGGAAAACGAGGTCCAGAGGCGCACCCTGGAATTGCATGAGGCCTTGAAAGATGTCGAGGAAAGTTACAAGATCACCCTGGAGGCTTTGGTCACGGCCCTGGACGCTCGGGAGCACGAGACCCGCGCCCATTCGCAGAGGGTCCGGGAGTACACGCTGACCCTGGCCCGGCGGCTGGGGCTCGACAATGAGGAAATGATCCAGGTGGGGCGCGGCGCGCTTCTCCACGACGTGGGGAAAATCGGAGTAAGGGACTCGATCCTCCTTAAACCGGATAAGCTCAATGAAGAGGAATGGGAGGAAATGAAAAGGCACCCGCGGATCGGCTACGACATTCTCCAGAGCATCGGGTTCCTCAGCTCGGCCGCCGAGATCGTCCTCTGCCACCAGGAAAGGTGGGACGGCAACGGCTATCCGGGCGGACTGGCCGGGAAGGACATCCCGCTTGGAGCCAGGATATTCGCCGTGGCCGACACCCTGGACGCGATGACCAGCGACAGGCCCTATCGCAAGGCCCTCGCCTTCGACACCGCCCTGCGTGAAATCCGCGCCTGTTCAGGGACTCAATTCGACCCGGAGATCGCCGAAGCCTTCCTGAGCATCGTTCCGGAAGAGTGGATCGCCATCCATGATTCCGTAAACCGGTCGCATCAGAATCTGGACTGCCTCGAGCTCTGATGTCCGACATCCAGTACCTTCCGATAAGCCGAACCGACCCGGATTTTCTCCGCCGGCTCATGGACCGGGAAGAAGATGCGTGGCTGTCGGAACTGGCGTGGGATTACTCCCCCATCCGCCGCATCCTGGCGGCTTACATCAGCCAGAGGCTTCTGCCGGGCTACGTCGCCGTCCACAATGGGGAAGCGCAGGGCTACATCTATTTCCTGATCCATCAGGCCAAGGGAACGATCGGGTCTATCTATGTTTTAGAAACTGCGCTGGCCCGGGATATGGCCGTCGGACTCCTTTCGCTCGCGGTTTCAAACCTGAGAGACTCTCCCGGAGTCGAAAGGATCGAAGCCCAGATCATGCCTTTCCAGCGGTTGGACCTTTCGGACGCTTTCGAGTCCCTCGGCTTCGAATACTATCCGCGCCGCTTCATGGAGCTCGAACTTGACTCCTATAAGCCCCCTTCCCGCATTCCCTTCTCCGACAGGATCATCCCGTGGGATTCCTGCTATCTGACCCGGGCGGCCGAAATGATCGCATTGAGCTACGGCGGGCAGATCGACGCCGTCATCACCTGCGACTACCGAACCAAAGCAGGATGCGACGGCTACCTGCGCAGCCTTATCGAAAACCCCGGCTGCGGCGTTTTCCTGCCCCGGGCGTCCTTCCTCTGCCTGACCGACCGCGGCAGTCCCTGCGGACTGATCCTGTCGTGCAGTATTTCCGAAAAATCGATCATGATTCCGCAGATCGCCGTCCACCCCTCCTATCAGGGCCTGGGAATAGGCAACGGTCTCATGAACCGATCTCTCGAGCTCCTGAAGTCCTGGGAATACCGCAGCGTCGGCTTGACCGTGACGGAGCAAAACCGGCGCGCATTCGAATGGTACCGCCGTTTGGGATTCGCCACACGGAAGGAATTCGGCGCCTATGTCTGGCAGCGGCGCCGCGGATGACGGCCGGGAGTCGTCCGTCGACAACGAATCAGGCGCGGCGTCTCTCCCGGGCGCGCGCCCTTGGCGCCGCTTCGCCGGCGCGGCTTTCGCCGTCCGGTTCGTCCGGCAGGGACGGGGCCAGATCCTCCCATTGAAGGATGGTGTCCTTGCCGATGTTCCGCCGAGCCCTCATTCCCAGAATCCTTCCATAATAGCGCGGCTCGATGCCGCTGCCCGGGCGCTTGAAGGCGAGCATCCAGGGGGCGAGGATCTCATGGGCCCGTATGTCCACCGAAGCGACGATGCTGCGTCTGTTGAAAAGCCGCGCCTCCTCCTCCACATCGGCCGGACGCTTTCTGCCGTCGCCCATGCCGGCTTCCACATCCCGCAGCTGACGGACAAGCAGTTTCAGTTCTCCCGGATCGATGCTGAATGGATGCTCCGGGCCCGGAGCGCCCTTGTCCAGCGTGAAGTGCTTTTCGATGAGAACCGCGCCCAGGGCGGCGGCCACCGGCGCAAAGAGGATGCCTTCGCTGTGATCCGAAAGGCCCACCGAAAGTTCGAAATGGGACCGCAGGGTCTGGATCGCGCGCAGGTTCATGTGTTCGGGTGAGGCGGGATGCGCCGACACGCAGTGCATCAGCAGAATCTCCCTCGCCCCGGCGGACCGGAGATTCCAGACGGCGTCGGCCACCTCGTTCAGGAAGGACATCCCCGTCGACAAAAGAACGGGCTTCCCCTTGGAGGCGACATGTCTCAACAGGGGGATATGGGTGATGTCGGCGGACGCGGTCTTAAAAGCCGACACCCCGATCGATTCGAGGAAATCCGCGCTTTCCTCGTCATAGGGGGTGGAAAGAAAGACGATTTCGCGATTCTCGCAGTGCTTCTTGAGCTTGGCCTGGTCCTCCCATGACAATTCGAAGCGGCGCATCATCTGATAGACGGACTCCGCCCCGGCCATCAGCGCGCCATGCCGGTCGCGCGAGGGTATTAAAAACCGGTCCGCCCGGAAGGTTTGAAACTTTACAGCGTCCGCCCCGGCCTCGGCGGCCGCGTCGATGAGCTTTGCGGCCTGGCTTGCGCTTCCGTTGTGATTGACGCCGATTTCGGCGACGACAAAAACCCTGGAACCGGGGCCGACGACTTTCTGATCGATTAGGATGTCCGTCTCTCTCATGCACGCCCTTCTTGCGTCCGCATGTCCCCTGAGAAAAAACCGGCCGAACGGGACCGAAGAGACCTCTCCATGAGCCGCATGTTGCGCTGGCTGACCGCCTTCAGCTGGGCGACGATATTGCGGAACAGAACGGCCTGGGAACGGATCTCGTGCGCAAGGGATTTCTCGATGCTGTCGGCGAGCCGCAGGAGAGAGAATTCCCCGCAGGGGATCTCGAATGTCCGGCACAGTTCCTGGCAGAGGGCCACCATCCGATTCTCAAGATCGCGGAGTCTGGCGTTGAATCCCGCCTCCGTCTTTGCGCACTCTGCGACCGCCTCGGGGCGGCCTTTTGCCAGAAGGGCCGTTTTCCGACGGACGTGCTCAATCAGATCCCGATAAACCTGGATCTCCTCCCGGATGATATCCAGAAGATTCAAGATTCTATCGTCCATGGCTGCCGTCCCGACGCATGGGCCAAAGCATGAAGAAGCCCCGAATTCATGACGTTCGTGCAGTTCGCGGTCCCGGTTTCATCCCAGAGAGCGCAGACGTTCCGCGGGGGTTCCGATTTCGAGGATGCGCACCCCGTAACGGCCGTCGACGATGATAAGATCTCCTTTGGCAATGGGATTGTTGTTGACAAGGATCGTCACCGGATCATCGGCCGAAGCGTCCAGTTCAACGACAGAACCGGCTTGGAGCCCCATCACGTCGCCCAGGGGCATTTCCGAACAGCCGAGGGAGACCTCAAGAGGGAGATCCAGCTCGGAAAGGCCCTCCATGCTCCATGGTTCCTCGGCCCCGTCCTTCGGTTGCGCCTGCTCCTTCAAAGCTCGCTCCATATCGTCCTTCGTCTCGCCCGGCTCGCGCCGTTGCGGCGCCTTTCGAGGAGGCGCCGGGAAACAACCGGGGTCCCCTGGGGGCCCCCGGCTGTCCCCCGGCTGCCTCTATCGGGCTGTATGCAAAATCCATATCGGCATGATTCCCACAAATCTATCCTTACCGGCGCTTTCGGTGCGACACCCTTCCGGAAACTTCAAAGGCTCTCTTGCCCTGCAGCCGGACCATTCTGCCCAGGAATCTGGCCTCTCCGCCGACGCACAGGTAGACCGGCTCCTCGCCGGCCACGTTGAGATTGAGGGTATCTCCGACCGAAATCCGGAGAAGATCCTCCATGCTGACGGAGGCGCCGCGCAGCCCGCAGCGCAGCGGCAGGCGAAGCCGCGCCCCTTGCACTTCCCGACGCTCCGCCCTCACCGGCTCCTGCGTCTCCCTGCAATGCCCGTCCTTCGACAACATGGCCGAAAAGAGCGCGTCGATTTCTTCCTGCGACAGAACCTTTCGCATAGTCCCTTTGAAAGCTCCCTACTCGCCGCTCACCCTTCGCAACTTTGTCCGCAGTCTCAGCATGGCCTTCGTGTGGAGCTGCGAGACCCGGGATTCGTTCACCCCGAGAACCTTCCCTATTTCCTTCATCGTCATTTCGTCGAAATAGTACAGACTCACCACGAGGCGCTCTTTCTTGGGCAGCGTTTCGATGGCGGTGCCCAGGATGCTCTGGATTTCCGATCTGTGGAAGATGAAGAAGGGATCCATCTGGGGCGCGTCGGGGACGTATTTGACCAGCGGTTCGCTGTTCTTATCGTCGTCCTGGCCGGGCATATCCTGGAAGCTGCCGATGTTGAGGCCCTTGATCTGGTCCATCAGCTCGTAAAACTCCTCCAGGGTGATCTCCATTGCCTCGCAGACTTCCTTGTCCGTGGGGGGACGGCTGAGGCGCTGTTCGAGTTCGCGGACCACCCGTTCCAGGTCCTTGCTTTTCTTGCGCAGCGAGCGGGGCGCCCAGTCCAGGTTGCGGAGGCTGTCGAGGATGGCCCCTTTGATGCGAAGCTCCGCGTAGGTCTTGAACTTGACCCCGCGGTTGGGGTCGAACTTCTCGATGGCGTCCAGCAATCCAAGGATGCCTGCGCTGACGAGATCATTCAGTTCCACGTGGGAGGGGAGCTTGGCGGATATCCTCTGGGCGATGTATTTGATCTGGGGGAGGTGTTCCAGAATCAATTCATCCCTTTCGATATTCAGGATCACGCCCGGGGCGCAAGCTTTTTCCTGGGTAAGAGAGTCGCGCATTATTCTATCCTCGTGAGCGGGGCGGCCTTCGCGGCTGCGACCCGCGGGCTATTCCGTCGGCTGTCTGCGGGTCCGCGACGGCGCAGGCCCGCAAGGTTGAACTGCAACGGCAATCTTTCCTGTGCGCAGGAACCGAACGTCTGGACCATCGAAAGCCCGCATCCGCGGACCGAGCGGGCTTCATCGCCTCGGCCGTCACGCAGGATCGGAGAATGGGCGGGAACGGATTTGCCTGGATCCTCATGGCGTCTCCCGGGCATGAGTTCGCGTCGATCTCCGGTTCGGTGCCGCGCCTGCATATCAATTGACCCAATCGTTGAGAAGCCTTTCCCAAACAAGCCCCTCCGGAAACTCGAGAGGGGTTCCCCGCCGCGAGAGGCGCCGCGCCAGCTCGCGGAAGCAGCGGCTCGCCGGGGCGTTCGGGAAACGTTGCGTGACGGCCGTCTGGTTTCGAACGGCCTGGGGGACGTGAGGGTCCTTTTCGATGTACCCGAGATAGTCGACGTCCCTGCCGAGGAAGCGGCGGACCACGGAGTTGATCTGGCAGTAGATCTCGTGGGCGTCCTCCGCCCGCTCGACCGGATTGACAAGTACCTGAATCTTCTTCCCGGGATCTTCCGCGATGATGATTTTGATCATCGCGTAGGCGTCCACGATTGCCGTAGGCTCCGGCGCGCTGATCACGATGACTTCGTGGGCCGCGAGCAGAAAATGAACCACGTTGCGCGAAATGCCGGCGGCCGTGTCGATGATGAAATAGTCGGTCCGCGCATCCAGGCCCGCGAAGCCTTCCAAGAGCCGGTTCCGCTGGACCGCCGTTAATTCCGACATCCTCTGCAATCCGGAGCTGGCGGGTATGATCTGGATCCCGTTGGGTCCCTCCACCAGGATGTCGGCCAGGGTCTTGTTCCCGAACAGCACATGGCCGAGGTGATAGCGCGGCGTCAGCCCCAAAAGGACATCGATATTGGCCAGCCCGAAGTCCGCGTCCAGCACCACGACCCTCTTGCCGAGCTCCGAAAGGCTGAAGGCCAGGTTCGCCACCACGTTGGTCTTGCCGACCCCTCCCTTGCCGCTCGTAACCGCCAGAATCCTGGGGCGGGCAGCCTGGAGCCTGAGCGCCGAATCCTGAGCGTCATCCATGGAGCTCCTGCCTGAATCCGGCCCCTGATGCCTTGCGGTGCCGCGTGTCGAATAAGCGGATGTCATAAAGGTGCTTTCTCCTGGATTAACGTCCCCTGGGGGGGATTCCCGGGTCCCGAGGATGCGCCGCCGTTCCATGGAGGTCGGGGTTGCGGCCGGCGCTCGCGATCAACGATGCAAGGTTGAATTCCGGGCTTGGGGAAGAAACCGTCGATGGGATCAACGCATGAGTCCGGCGCCGTATTCGCCCTCCTCAGGGGCGCCGGACTGTTATCTGCTGTAATAGGGCATATGAAACAAAACTCAGGAACGCGCAAATCGGGACGGCCGTAGCGGAACTTGGCCCCGACGGGATGCATCGTGAAGCGCCGATGGACCATGGCCTCAAAGTAGGTCCGCATCCCCGAGCGGCCTGCGGCCGGGCGACAGGATGCAGCGAGAGGAAGGAGTGACGGGAACCCCGAGAACGACAGCTGTTGCAGGACGCCTGTCGCCGCGAGCGCGGCGAAGGCGGAAGGCGCGATGCTCAAGCCGGCCGGGAGATTTCCTGCCGCGCCGGGCACGGGCTCCGTCGCGCCAGGAAGGGTTCCCATCACTCCCAGGGGGAAGATGGAGAGGAATTGACTGAGGGTGTCTGCAGTGTTGCGAAATGCGGATTGTTCTGCAACGCTCATTTCCATCTCGAATCTCCAGGCAGCCTTTTCGGCATACAGCCGATGCAATGGGCAATTCGCGTTCCAATGTGGAAACAACGCAGGTAAATCCATGGAAGAAGCCAAGTCCCGAATGCTTCTTTCGGGAAACGGGATGCCGTCAAATCCCTTTAAATCCAATTGATTATTGCGATGATCGCCCTGAGCGGGGCTTTTCAGAAAACCGTGCCGGTTCATTCAGCCCCCGTGTTGCGTTACTCCAGTTATTGAGGAAATGCGCCGTATCCTTGACAGTTTTGCTCTTAGAAAGTCAAAAATCCGACATACTGAAGGCGACCGGGATGACTCAGATCGAAGCTGACCTTAAACAGCGGCTGCATTTCTGCACAGTTTATCAACATCTTTTCCACAGGTTTTTGCACAGGCTATTCCACAGAACGGACCAAAAGATGTGTTGACAACACAAAGGAGCTGCGTTATAAAAAGTTCTGCATTTACAGTAACATATAAACGTTTTCCCCATGAGAGTCCCCAGACGGGCGGGGTTGGAATGTTGCGTAAAAGGGATGTCAGAATCCTGGTTGTGGATGACGAGGATTACATACGGGAGCTGGTAAGGCAGGCTCTAGAAAGCGCAGACTTCGCAGTCGACGAGGCTGCGGACGGGAAAACCGCCCTCTCGATGCTTCGGAACTATCCTTACAACGCCATCATCACGGATCTCAGGATGCCTGGATTGTCGGGCGAGGCGTTGCTTGAGGAAGCTGTTTCGCTTTTTCCCGAAACGGTTGTCATCGTTATGACAGGTTTCGGCAACATCCAATCCGCGGTAGAGGCCATTCGGAAGGGGGCGTACGACTATCTCCCGAAACCCTTCGAGCTTGCCGAGCTTGTCATGCGCGTGGAGAAGGGGCTTGAGGAGCGCCAGCTCAAATCCGAGAACAGCATGCTGCGCAGCGAGCTCCAGGGGAAGTACCATTACTCCAATCTGGTCGGCGGCAGCGCCGCCATGCAGGACATTTACCGTCTTATCGGCGTCGTGTCGCAAAAAAACAGCACGGTCCTGATCGAGGGGGAAACGGGAACGGGCAAGGAGCTCATCGCGCGGGCCATCCACTATAACGGTCCCCGCAGGGACCAGCCGATGGTTTGCGTCAACTGCGGCGCCATCCCCGCCAGTCTCCTTGAAGACGAGCTTTTCGGTCACGTCAAGGGCGCCTTCACCGGGGCGGTTCAGCACCGGATCGGGCGGTTCGAAGAGGCGAACCACGGGACGCTGTTTCTGGACGAGGTGTCCACCATGCCCGCGGAGCTGCAGGTCAAGCTGCTCCGCGTGCTTCAGGAGCGCGAGTTTCAAAGAATCGGCGGCCCCGCGACGGTCAAGGTGGACGTGCGCATCATCGCGGCCACCAATACCGACCTTCGAGCTGCGGTGGACAAGGGCGATTTCCGCGAGGACCTCTACTATCGCCTGAACGTGATCCCCATCCGGGTCCCGCCGCTGCGGCAGAGGCGCGAGGATATTCCGATGCTCGTCGCGCACTTCGTGAAAAAATATTGCGCGGACCAGAACCTGTCGCCGAAACGCGTCTCCCATGAAGCGATGCAGTCCCTGATGGCCTGCGATTGGCCGGGGAACGTCCGCCAGCTTGAGAACTCCATCGAGATGGCCGTGACGCTGTCCGGGGACAGGGACCGGCTCGACCCGGACGATTTCCCCGCCCTTTCCGGCGCGCCCGAGAGGGACGCCCTTTTTTCCGGCATCAGCATTCCGGATGAAGGCATCCATTTCAACACGATGATCTCCGATCTCGAAAAAAGGCTGATCCTGCAGAGTCTCCGGCTATCGGGCGGCAACAAGAAAAAGGCGGCTTCCCTCCTGCATCTCAAGCGCACGACCTTCATCGAAAAGCTGCGCCGCATGGGGATGGAACCTTCATCCCGGGACATCGACGAATCCTAGCCGGCGCGGCGAAAAAGGATTGTCCGCACCGCCCGAATCTGCAACAATCCGCGTGTCCGCGACGAGCCGTGACAAGGAGGTGCGCTTGCCCAGGAAAAAGCTTTGGGGAGGACGCTTCGCCTCGGAGGAAGATCCCCTTTTCGCGCGATTCAACGACTCCCTCTCCTTCGACCGGGCGCTGCTCGAGGAGGATATTCAAGGGAGCCTGGCCTATGCCCGCGCCCTGGAGCGAGCGGGCGTATTCACGCCCCGGGAACGGCGCCTTGTCGAAAAGGGCCTGCGCCATGTACTGGAAGAGAACCGGCGCGAGCCGCGCAGGATAGCCCGCAGCCGCGCGGAGGATGTCCACACCTATGTGGAGCAGGCCCTGGCCGCAAAGATCGGAGCGCCGGCTCTCAAGCTGCACACGGGCCGCAGCCGCAACGATCAGGTGGCGACCGACCTGCGCCTCTACCTCAAGCGCAAGGAAGCCGGCATCGAGGATCGTATCAACAGTCTGCTCGAAACCATCGCCCGGCTGGCGCAGAAGCACCGGGACGCGGTCCTTCCGGGATACACGCACCTGCAGAGGGCGCAGCCCGTGCATTTTTCGCATTACCTGCTCGCCTACGGGGAGATGCTGTTGCGCGACCGCGAGAGACTGCGCCAGGCCGCGGCGCGGGCCGACGTGTGCCCCCTGGGGGCGGGGGCCTTGTCCGGCACAGTCTATCCCATCAACCGAGGGGCGCTCGCCCGCGACCTGGGATTCGCCTCCGCCTCGCCGAACAGCATGGACGCGGTCTCGGACCGCGATTTCGTCCTGGACTTCCTGTATTTCGCGAGCGTTCTTCTGATGCACCTGAGCCGGCTGTCCGAGGACCTGATCCTGTATAATTCCGCGGAGTTCTCCTTCATCCAGATGGATGACAGCATGGCGTCTGGCAGCAGCCTCATGCCGCAAAAGAAAAACCCGGACGCGCTGGAGCTCGTGCGCGGCAAGGCCGGAAGGGTTTTCGGGCACCTGATTTCCCTGCTGGCCACGCTGAAGGGCCTGCCGATGACGTACAACAAGGATCTGCAGGAGGACAAGGAAGGTCTATTCGACGCCGTCGCGACCGTGGAAAACTGCCTCGATGTCGTCCGGCGCGTGCTCGAGACTCTCCGCATCAACCCGGTCCGCATGATGGAAGCCGCGTCTCAGGGGTACGCGAACGCAACGGAGCTGGCGGATTACCTGGTGGCGCGCAAAATGCCTTTTCGCAGGGCCCATGAGATCGTCGGCAAGATAGTGAGGCGCGCGTCGGAACTGGGCGTTTCCCTTGAAGCGCTGCCCCTGCGCGAATACCGCGTCTTCTCGCCGCTGTTCGACCGGGATCTCTACCCGCGCCTGCGCCTGAAGAGCACCCTGTCCCGCCGCCGGGAAACCGGGGGCACGGCTCCCGGGGCCGTCCTCAAGGCGATCCGGTCTTTCCGCACGAGGGTCGCCGCGCGCTCCCGCTGACGGCCCGGCATAGGCATTCGTGAGCACGGCTCTGGAGAGCCGTGCGTCAGCCTATTGTTCAGACAGACGGACGGGTCTGGAGACCCGTCCGCACACACTCCCCTTTTTCGTGGGCACAGCTCTGCAGGGCTGATGCGGCAGGTTGAGACAGACGGACGGGTCTGGAGACCCGTCCGCACACACTCCCTCTTTTCGTGAGCACGGCTCTGGAGAGCCGTGTGTCCGCTTATTGTTCAGATAGACGGACGGGTCTGGAGACCCGTCCGCACGCGGGGATTTCAAGGGGCGAAGCCCCTTGGCTAGTCTTCCAGGTAAGTGTAGCTGTCGAGCGTCGACTGGAAAGACGCGAGGAGTTTTTCCCGCTCCTCGGGGCTTATCTTGGCCTGCGCCTCCGATGCCTGAACCAGTCCCTTGAGGTTTTCCAGGAGATCCGCGGCGCCGTATCCTGCTCCCGCGAGGACCTGTCCCAGGGACGCGCCCCGCACCACCTTGTCGATATGGGGCCGGCCCGCGTCGTCCACGAGGAAGTGCGCCTCGTTGGCCGACCCCAGGAGATTGTGGCTCATCCCCAGGGATTCCTGGTAGGCGCCCACGAGAAAGATGGCCAGGTAATACGGTTCGGTGTTGACGCTGTGAAGTTCCAGGGCCTGCTTGACGTCCCGCAGGTCGACGAACTTGTCGATCTGTCCGTCGGAGTCGCAGGTGATGTCGCAGAGCGTGGCGCGCTCCGTAGGTTCCTCCGTGAGGCGGTTGATGGGCAGGATGGGGAAAAGCTGGTCCAGGGCCCAGCTGTCCGGCGTCGACTGGAACACGGAGAAGTTGCAGATATATTTGCTGGCCAGGATATTCTCGAGGTCGACGAATTCCTCCGGCCGTTCCTTCATGGAGCGGGAGAACTTGATGGCCTTGCGGCAGATTTCCCAGAAGAGCCATTCCCCCTGGGCCCGGTTCTGCAGATTCAGGTAGCCGAGGTTGAACAGCGACTGGAGCTCCTCGCGGTGCTGCAGCGCGTCGTGATAGTATTCGCGGAAGTTCTTGGGGTTGATGTCGTTGTACAGATCCATCATCTCCAGGACGACTTCCGAGTCGATCTTGGCGGGGTCGATCTCCGATCCCCCCAGCCCGGGATTCAGCGTCCGGATGACGTTCACGACATAAATCGCGTGGTGGGCGGCGACGGCCCGTCCGCTCTCGGTCACGATCGTTGGCGGCGGGACGTTCTCGGACTGGCAGATTTCGCTGATGGTATAGACGATGTCGTTGGCGAATTCCTGAATGGTGTAGTTCACGCTGCAGTCCGAGGCGGTCCGGCTGCCGTCGTAATCGACGCCCAGGCCTCCGCCGACGTTGAGATACTCGATCGGGAAACCCAGTTTGCGCACCTTGGCATAGACGCGGGACGCCTCCTTGATGGCGTTTTTGATCCTGCGGATGTCGGTGATCTGGGATCCGATATGGAAGTGCAGCATCCGGATCTGCCGCCCGATCTCCTGTTCGGTGGCCAGACGCAGACAATCGAGAAGCTGAATGGTGTTGATTCCGAACTTGGACGTTTCGCCCCCCGACTCCTCCCATTTGCCGGTGCCGCGCGAAAAGACGCGCACCCGGATCCCGAGGTCGGGCCGCAGGCCGAGCGCCGCGGAAACCTCGGAAATCTTCTTAAGATCGGAAACTTCCTCGAGGACCACCACGGGATTCTTGCCGATTTTCGCCGCCTGCATGGCCCACTCGAGATAGCGGCGGTCCTTGACGCCGTTGCACACGAGCAGGGCGTTGGGATGCATGGAGATCGTCAGCGCCGCTGCCAGCTCCGCCTTGGTTCCCACCTCAAGCCCGTACTCGTAGCGGTGGCCCGCCGCCATCAGCCGCTCCACGACGCTGCGCTTCTGATTCACCTTCATCGGGAAGACGCCGCGGTGGCGCGCCCCGTAATTGTATTCCGCGATGGAGTTGCGGAAGGCTTCGTGCAGTTCGCGGATCTGCGTGTCCAGGATCTGCGGGAAGCGAAGCAGGAACGGCGGTGTGACCTTGCGCTGGAGAAGCGTCTGGATCAGCGAGACGATTTCGACGCCCAGCAGCGGATTCCGCGTGGGATGAACCGTCAGGCAGCCCTGCTCGCTGACGCCGAAATAGCCCCCGCTCCAGTTCTCGACGCCGTAGATGCGGTTCGGGATTTCGTTCGGGGAAAGGCGAAGAGTCTGCGTTAGTTCCCTCATCGTATCCTTGCACCTCCGCACAAATCCGGGCCGCGGCGGCGCCCCGGCGCGCCGGGGAAAAGCGAGGCCGCCCCGCGGGGGGCGCCTGCCGCAGCCTCCGCCGTTGCCGGGCCGCCGAAGCCCTGTCGGTGCCGCCCGCGGCGGTCTCGACGGTTTTTGATGCTATTTCCTATTGGAGCGGAGCGGTCAGTCTTTGACGCGTTCCAGATATTTCCCTTCGCTGGTATCCACACGGACCCGTTCGCCCTCGTTGACGAAGGGCGGCACCTGGATGACGAGCCCGGTCTCCAGGGTGGCCGGCTTGTTGACGTTGCTCACGGTGGCGCCTCGCAGCGCCGGTTCCGTGGAAACGACGCGCAGTTCCACGGACGCAGGCAGTTCCACCCCGATGGGCCGCCCTTCATGGAACTCGATCTGGAGCCTGATGTTCGGGACCAGGTACGGGACGGCGTCCTCGAGGAGTTCGGCGGGGAGGTGCAGCTGCTCGAACGTTTCCGTGTTCATGAAGTGGTAATCCGTCCCGTCGGAGTACAGGTACTCCATTTCATGGGTTTCCAGAAAGGCCTGCTCGACACGGTCCTCGGACCGGAACCGGTGCTCGATGATGGCCCCCGTCCTGATCGACCGCAGTTTGGTCTGCACCATGCCGCGCCAGTTTCCCGGCGTGATGTGTTGGAAAGAGAAAACGCGGTACAACTCGCCGTTCAGCTTGATGGTCATGCCGCGCTTGATTTGGGTTGCCGCAATCATCATCGGAGTGTCCCCGCACGAAACGGCAAATATTACTCGAAGCACGCCCGCGATACAAGTCCGCCCGCGTCCCGGGTCCGCGAGCGCGGCGCCGGCCCCGGACCTTTGCCGGACGGCGCCTACAGTTCCAGGATCTCGGCTTCCTTCTTCTTTTCGAGCTCCTCGATCTTCCGGATGTAGGTGTCGGTCATTTCCTGCACCTTTTTCAAGGCGTCCTTCTCCTCGTCCTCGGAGACCTTCTTCTCCTTGAGGCAGGCCCTGATTTTCTCGTTGGCTTCGTGGCGGACCTGGCGCACGGCGACCTTGTGCTGTTCCGCGATGTGCCCCACCGACTTGGCCAGCTGTTTGCGCCGTTCCTGCGTCAGAGGGGGGATGGGCAGACGTATCACCTTTCCGTCGTTGGTGGGCGTCAGGCCCAGGTCGGACGCCAGGATGGCCTTTTCAATCGCGCCGATGGTCGAGGGGTCCCAGGGCTGGATGACAATCAGCGTCGGGTCCGGCGTCGACAGCGTGGCCATCTGGTTGAGGGGCGTCGGAGTGCCGTAATAATTGGCCTGGATATGGTCGAGAATGCTGACGGAGGCCCGCCCCGTGCGAATGGTGGCGAGGCTTTGCCTCATGTCCTCGGCGCATTTTTCCATCCCCTTTTTTGCCGTTTCAAGTATCGGTCGGATCATCAGGGACTATCCTCCTTAAAAAAAACGGCCCCGGCGCACATCCCCTGAAGCTAGGCCCGAATGATGGACCCTATCCTGGCGCCCATCACGACCTTCCGGATATTGCCGCGGCGCAGAAGATTGAACACGATGATGGGAAGCCTGTTTTCCATGCAGAGAGTCACGGCCGTGGAGTCCATGACCGCCAGTTGCCGGGTCATCATTTCGGAGTAGCTGAGTCTCTTGATGAGCCTGGCGGAGGGGTTCTTGACGGGATCGGAATCGTAAATGCCGTCCACCTTGGTCGCTTTGAGGATCACTTCGGCGCCGATTTCGATGGCCCGCAGGGCGGCGGCGGTATCGGTGGAGAAATAGGGGTTCCCCGTGCCCGCGGCAAAAATGACGACGCGTCCCTTCTCAAGGTGCCGGATCGCCCGCCGCCGGATGAAGGGTTCCGCCACTTCTCTCATTTCAATGGCGGATTGGACGCGCGTCAGGACGCCTCTCTTCTCCAGGGCGTTCTGCAGAGCCAGGGCGTTGATCACGGTGGCAAGCATGCCCATGTAGTCCCCGCTGACGCGGTCCATTCCCGCCGCGCTGACGGCTATGCCCCGCACGATATTGCCGCCGCCCACGGTGGCCGCCACCTGGACCCCGATGGCGTGCAATTCCGCGATTTCCGCGGCGATGCGGTCCGCCATGGAGGGATCCACGCCGTAACCCTGGCCGCCCATGAGCGCCTCGCCGCTCAGCTTGAGCAGCACCCGTCCGAACAAGGCCTTCCTCTCCGGATGTGTCTTCTTCATGCGGCCCCCTTGAAGATCCCCGTTTGGGGCGCGCCGGCCGAGGCGCGGGACGCCCCGTCGGGCCTTCGCCGCTCCTTAGCCCTCACTCGCCCAGTTTGTAGCGGATGAAGCGCCGGACCTGGATGTTTTCGCCGATTTTCTGGATGTGGGCGGCGATGTGATCGCGCACCGTGACGGAGGGATCCTTTACAAAAGGCTGCTCCATCAGGCATGTCTCAGCGTAGAACTTGGACATGCGCCCCTCGACGATCTTGTCGAGAACGTTCTCCGGTTTTCCGGTCGCCCGGGCCTGTTCTCTGTAGATCTCGCGCTCCCGGGCCAGGACGTCCTCGGTCACGTCCTCCTTGCGAATGAAACGCGGGTCGCTCGCCGCGATATGCATGGCGAGATCTTTCACCAGAGCCTGGAAATCAGGGTTCCGCGCCACGAAGTCCGTTTCGCAGTTCACCTCCAGCATGACGCCGATCTTGCCGTTGTGGATGTAGCTGCCGATGAGCCCTTCCTTGGTCTCGCGCCCGGCCTTCTTGGCCAGGGACGCCAGTCCCCTTTTACGCAGGACGAGGATGGCGGCTTCGAGGTCTCCGTTCGCCTCCTGCAGCGCGCTCTTGCATTCCATAAACCCGACGCCGGTTTTCTCTCTCAGTTCCTTGACAGCTTCTGCGGAAATCGTCATGCCTTGCCTCCTGGTTTCCTCTGTTGCGGCCCGGCGGACTATCATGCGCCTTCCGGGATGCACACACCGACCTCAAACTCCGTCTCCCGGGCGTATCCCGGACCTTGGAGAATCAGTCCGTTGGCGGAAATGTCGCGAAACGCTTGCTAGCCGTCGGAAGACTTAGGCTCTTCAGCGGGCTCTCCGGCCGCCTCAACCGGACGCGCGGGCTCCTCCGCAGCGCCCGCAGCCGCGGACGATTCCGCGGGAGCTGCCGCCGCGGGCTTTTTGCTCTTGGGTTTTCTCTGGAGCGCCCTGCGCACCGTCGTCCTGGGCTTGGCCGCGGGTTCGCCCCCGGGAGCCGCGCCCTGCGCCGCGGCCGCAACGGCGTCCCCGGCTTCGCCGCCTTCGGCGGCCCGCCGCGCCGCCTGCTGCGCCTGAAGCTGCCGCTGTCTTTCCGCCTGTTCCGCCAGTTCCTTCTGTTGAGCCTCGAAGGCGGCCCGGCCCTCAAGGTAAGCCTGGGCCATGGTCTCGGTGATGAGCCGTATGGCGCGCAGCGCGTCGTCGTTGCCGGGGATGATGTAATCGATATCGTCGGGATCGCAGTTCGTATCGGCGACCCCGATGATGGGAATTCCCAGCTTGTCGGCTTCCTTGACGGCGATCGTCTCAAGTTTGGTGTCGATGACGAACAGGGCGTCCGGCAGCGCGGTCATGTCCTTGATGCCCGACAGGTTCTTCTCCAGCTTTTTGCGCTCGCGCTCGTAACGGGCGACCTCTTTCTTTGAAAAGAGATCGTACTGCCCGTTGCTCTTCATGGCCTCCAGCTCGCGGAAGCGCTTGATGCTTTTCTGAATGGTGACGAAGTTGGTCAGCAGACCGCCCAGCCATCTCTGGTTGACGTAGTACATCCCGGTGCGCTGCGCCGCCTCCTGGATGGCCTCCTGCGCCTGGCGCTTCGTCCCGAGGAACAGGACCGTCTTCCCCTGGGCGCCCAGCTCGTACATGAACTGAATCGCGTTTTTGAAAAGCCTGAGCGTCTTCTGCAGGTCGATGATGTAAATGCCGTTCCTCTGGCCGAAGATGTATTCCTTCATCTTCGGATTCCAGCGCTTGGTCTGGTGGCCGAAATGCACCCCCGCTTCCAGCAGTTGCTTCATGGATACTGAAACCAAATAGAACCTCCTCCGGCTATCGTTTCGAGAACTGGAATCTCTTGCGAGCGCCCTTCTGGCCGTATTTCTTGCGCTCCTTGATCCGCGAATCGCGGGTCAGCAGGCCGGCCCGCTTCAGTTTCGGACGCAGCTCGGCGTTAAACTGCAGCAGTGCCTTGGCAATCCCCAGCCGGATGGCTCCCGCCTGCCCGGACATGCCCCCGCCGTGGACGGTCGCTCGGATGTCGAACTTGCCCAGGTTGTCCGTCAGGGCCAGGGGGTAGCGGATGGCGGTGCGCTGGGTTTCGCTCTTGAAATACGCGCTCAGATCGCGCTTGTTGACCGTGGCTTTGCCCTCTCCCGGCAGAAGACGCACGCGGGCCGTGGAGCTCTTTCTCTTGCCGGTTCCGTAGTATTCGACGATCGCCATTCAACTCCTTTGCGTGACGCGGAATTTAAAGATCCATTCGTGAAGAGGGGGGCTAGACGGCCGGCGGCTCCGGCCGCTGGGCCTGATGCGGATGCTGAGGCCCCGCATAGACCTTCAACTTTTTCCTCATGGCCCGCCCAAGCTTCGTCTTGGGCAGCATGCCGAAGACGGCTTCGCGCACCAGTTTTCCCGGATCCCTGGCCAGCAGCACGCCCGCCGACGTTTCGCGCAGGCCGCCGGGATATCCCGTGTGGCGACGATACATCTTGTTCTTCAGCTTGCCGCCCGAAAGCTTCACCTTGCCGGCATTAATAATAATGACATGGTCGCCGGAGTCGAGAAAAGGGGTGTAGACGGGCTTGTCCTTGCCGATCAGCAAACGGGCCGCGCGGGAAGCCAGTCTGCCCAGTATCTGCCCTTCCGCATTTATCAAGTGCCACTTTTTCTCCAAGTCCTTCGCGCGCGGTACAAAGCTCTTCATGACCCCATCCTTCAATTAACTAGCAGGTAAAACAATCCTTTAGGCTATCTAAGAGCGCCTCTGCTGTCAAGGAAAATTGGCGCAACGCACTGTCCGGTTAGTTACGCCAGGCGAAAAATCGACCATTGATGACTGCCGACATGGACTGACATGGGCTGCCTTTGTGCACCGGCCGCATTTCAGGGTCGGCCAGCGTTTTGTCAGTGTATGCCTGCGGTTATTCGCGCCTTTCGCCCGGCGTAACTAACCGGATACGCAACGCACGCTGATTTCGCCGGAAAAGCTTCGATGCTATACCGCCCGGCTTCGATGCGCCGGTCCCCCGCCTTCAGAACCGCACAGAACGGAAGCGCGGGCTTCGGGATCGGGATACGGCTCCCTTGCCCGCGGCAGCCCAAACATCCCGCGTCAAACCGGGTTCGGCGCGTCGGCTTCGCTGCATCCGCATTGCTGTTTTTTAAAATAAAAGAACCGCGCGCGAAACATTTCAGTTGTCGGGCGATGCCTGGGCTCCCCCAAAACGGAGCGATCCATGGTCCACGGGAACTTTCACCGCAAACCGCAAAGATCCGGAGCCAAGATGAACGGAACGCAGTCCTCGGGAGGGCTCTGCAGGGTGAGGCGGAACCCCGGGAAACGGGCGCAGCCATCGCCCGGGAACCGCCGTCGGACGGCATGGGCATTGGAAACGGCCCTCAAGGCGCCGCCCGGAAATTCAGAAAAAACGCAACAGGACGGCCCGACGGAACGATAAGGGTAACGGACAGCCCGCTCCGGCAGGCATCCGTTGCTGGTAGAACCCATGATGCCTTACGTTTCCAAAGCGGACTTTCGACGGTAAGGCCTTTGGACAAACCATAAAACCCGGACATACTCATTATGCTGAGTTTTCTGAATCGCGGCAGGCAGGCGGTCGGGTTGGACATCGGCTCCAGCGCCCTGAAAGCCGCCGAACTGCGCCCTGCCCGCAGAGGCAGCTATGAACTGGTGAGCTTCGGCCTCGAGGAACTTGCTCCCGATTGCATCGTCGACGGGGTGATTATATCCAAAGTACCCGTTTCGGACGCCATTCAGCGCATCTTCGCGAAACAGAACATCAAAAACGGGCGCATCAGCACCTCCATTTCCGGCCATTCCGTGATCGTCAAGAGAATAGCTCTCCCCGCTCAGACCGGAGAAGAACTGGCGCAATCGATCCGTTGGGAAGCGGAACAGCATATTCCCTTCGACATCTCCGACGTCAACATGGATTACCAGGTCCTGGGCGAAAATCCCTCCACCGGAGACCTGGACGTCCTGCTCGTCGCCGTCAAAAAGGACAAGATCACCGATTACACCAGCGTCATCAAGATGGCGGGAAGGACCCCGGTGCTGGTCGACGTGGACGCTTTCGCGCTTCAGAACGCCTACGAGGCCAATTACGCTCCGGCCGACAGGGACACGGTCGCCCTGCTGGACATCGGGGCCCGCACGACAACGATCGACATCGTGTCGGGAACCGATTTCCTTTTCACGCGCGACGTCGGGATCGGGGGACACCAGTACACGGAGTTTCTGCAAAAGGAGTTTAATCTCGGGTTCCAGCAGGCCCAGGCGCTCAAACACGGCGAGACGGTGGAGAACATCGATCCCGGCGAAGCGCGCCGCGTCATCGACTCCGTCACCGAAATCCTCTGCCTCGAAATTCAAAAGACCTACGACTTCTTCAAGTCGACGACCACGGTGGAGCGCATCGACCGGATGATTCTCAGCGGCGGAGGGGCGCACACGCCGGGTCTCATCGAGACGCTGTCCGAGAAGTTCGATATGCCCACGGAAGTATTCGACTCCTTCAAGAACATCTCCTTCGACCCGAAGAAATTTTCCCCGTCCATGATCGCGGAACGCTCCCCGGATTTCGCGATCGCCATCGGTCTGGCGCTCCGGAGCGCGGAAGGATAGAGCGGCGATGATCCGAGTCAATTTGCTGAGAGACCGGACGGCCCCGAAACGCAGGCTGCTGCCCAAAATGACGGTGTCCCAGATGGGGCTGATATGCGGCCTCGTGTTTCTGCTGGCGACCGGGGGAATGGGGGCCTGGTATGTGCGCCTCGGACGGCAGGTGAACGCCTGCAGGGAAAAACAGAGGGTTCTGCGCGCGGAGGACGCGCGCCTCGCGGGATTGAAAAAGGAAGTCGCCCGATACGAGAGAATGAAGCAGCTGCTTGCCGGCCGCATCGATGTGATCGAGCAGTTGAAGGAAAAGCAGAAGGCGCCGGTTCTCCTCCTCAACCACATCATTCAGAGCATGCCGCCGAACGGCGCGCTCTGGCTGACCCAGTTGGCGCAGAAGGACGACCGCGTCCGCATCATCGGCTACACCGAGCACACCGAAGTCCTTCCGGATTTCATGAGCAATCTCGCGTCGAGCGGAATCTTCCAGACCGTGGACCTGGAGCTGATGGAGACACAGAAAGACGCGACCAAATTCTCCATCGTCTGCGCGAGCCCCAATAGAGAAACGGCGGAGTGAGAAGATGGCGATCAAGGACTATCGTTTGGAAAACCTGCCGCGCTCGACCCAGGCGGCCGTCTTCACCCTCATCATCGGATGCCTGGCCTTCGCCTTTTACTGGTATTTCCTGAAAGACCTCATGAAGGAACAGCGCCGGCTCGAGGAAGAAACAGCCCGCCTGGAGCGCTCCGTGGCGCAGGGGAACGCGGTTGAAAAGCGTCTGCGGGAGTTCAAGCTGGAGCTTGAGCAGCTCGAGCAAAGGCTCGCCGTTCTGCAGACCCTCCTGCCCGCGCAGAAGGAGACCCCTTCCGTGCTGCGAAGCGTGCAGGAGATGGCCGCTTCCAGCAACCTCAAAATCACCAAATTCACTCCTCAGCCCGTCGTCCCGCGCGCCTTCTACGCGGACTGGCCGATCGCTCTGGAGGTCGAGGGCAACTACAACGCCCTGGGATCTTTCTTTGAAAAAGTCAGCCGGGCCGACCGCCTTATCGATGTCGGCTCGATCTCCATCAAGGGCATCGAGGATTCCACCGACGCGTCGAGAACGCTCCTGGCGAGCTGTACCGCGACCACCTACGTGTTCCGGGAGGACCAGGTGACTCTGCCCGAAGAGGAACAGACAAAGACCGGCAAGAAAGGGAAAAAGCGGTGAGAGGACTTCGCACTCAACCCAGGACGGCGTCAAGCATGATCCGGCACGCCGCAGTTCTTGCGGCGGCCCTGGCCGTGTGCCTGATCTGGGCCGCCGGAGCCGCCCGCCTGCCGGCGGCGGACGCCAAAGAGGATCCCGGCGGACTCTTCGCCAAAGGGGCGCTTCCGGCGCTTGAGGCCCCGATCTCCGCGCCGCAGGTCGCCTACAATCCCGGCAACCGGCGCGATCCATTTTTATGCCCGCTGCCGTACCGGAAAAAGGCCGACAAACTGGACGATGAGGAATTGGACCGGGGCGCGGCCCCCCCGGGCATAGCCGGCACCTATATTGCCAAGGCGACTCTCCTGGGAATATCCATGGGGGAGGACGGCCGCCTGGCCGTCGTTCGCGGAGCCGACAGCCGCGCCTATTTTCTAAGGGAGGGCGACAGGCTTTTCGACGGCTATGTCCGCGCAATCGACAAAGACTTCATCACTTTGGTCCGCGAAACCAAAATGAAATCCGGAAAAATCCTGACGCAGGACGTGACCAAGCGGCTCAGGACACCATAGGATGAACGGTATGAAAATCGCACTCTCCATAATCCGATATCTCCTCTCCGGCCGGATGTGCCTTTGCGGGATCCTGCTGTCGCTCGCGGCGCTCGGCTCCCCGGGAGCGGGAAAGGCCCAGGAAATCGCCGCCGGCACAACCTTATATCCCGCGCGGCCCAATCCTGTTCCGCCCGCGAATATTCCCAGAGAGATCCCTGCGCATACCCGGGGGGAGTCATCCAAATACGGATCCATCACGGACGTGGCCATTCAGCCGGAAAACGGCAAGCTGATCGTCACAATCTCAACCGACCGTCTTCTGACGCCCTATGAATTCCTGGTCGAGAACCCTCCGCGACTGGTTCTCGATTTTCCCAACACGGAAAACAAGATTCCATTTGCACGCCGTGCCGTGAACGCCGCGTCGGTGAAACGGCTTCGGGTTCAGCAGTTCCAGGGACTTCCCAATATGATCGCGCGCGTCGTGTTCGACCTCGCGGCCGATTTCGTGGCCCATGAGGTGACCCTCGACAAGTCCTATGTCCGGATCGCCTTCGACGCCGGCACGCCCAAATCAGGCGCCTCCCCGGAAGAAAATTCCGCGGACAAAACCTCCATAAAGCGCGATAATCCCGCTCTGCCGCCCCCGGTCCCCTATAAGCCCGAGGCGCCCAGGACGGCTGCGGCCGACCAAAGTCCGAAGCCCCGAACCGATGAAGCGCCTGCCAAAACTTCTCCCGCTCCGATCGGCGTGCAGCCGATTCAGGTCGCGCCCCGCGCCGACCTATCGAAACTCACCGTGGAACTGCCGTCGAGGCATGATCCTCCTGCGCCGCCTCTTGTAGCCGCGCTCGCCGCTCCCTCCGCCTCGGCGTTCCCGAAAACGTATTCCTTCCCGGACTCGAAGTTCTCCGGACATCCTCTGACGCTCGACCTGGTGGACGTCAATCTTGTGGATTTCTTCCGCCTGATGGCGGAAGAGGGAGGCATCAATATCGTGATGGATCCCGGCATCAAGGGAACCATATCCATAAAAGTCGTGAAAGTGCCCTGGGACCAGATTTTCGATGCGGCACTGGCCAATAACGGCCTGGACAAGAAAGTGGAAGGGTCTTTGGTGAGGATCGCGCGCAAATCCACTCTTCAGGAAGAGGCGAAACAGGAGGAGGCTCTTAAAAAGGCCAACCTTCTGGCGGCGGACCTCGAAACACGCATCAAGCGTCTGAACTACGCGAAGGCGGAAACCCTTGTGGACGCCCTCGCGGACCAGAAGACGGTGCGGGGCACGGTCGTCGTCGATGAGCGCACCAATTCCCTGATATTGACCGACGTCCCGAGTTCATTGGACAGGCTCATGCACCTGATTGAGAACCTGGACATCCCTCAGCCCCAGGTTGAAATCGAGGCCCGCATCGTGTCCGCCACGCGTGATTTTGCGCGCGACATCGGCATCCAGTTCGGCTTCGTTCAGGGAAACCTCCAGCGCGTCACCGTGGGCGGGCCCAACACCTTTGGGACCATCGGCGGAACGCGTCCCAGCGCCACCCCCAAGTCGACCTACGCCGCCGGCAACCCCGTCACAGGCCGAGGCGCGGCGGAATCGGACACAACGCAGTCCGGAGCCATCAGCACGGGAACGAGCACCCAGAACAAGGGCAACTATAACGTGAACCTCCCCGCCACAAAGGCCTTCGGCGGCCTGGGGATCTCCATAGGGAATATTTTTGACACCTTTCTCCTGGACGCGGCCATCACCGCGGGTGAGGCCAAGGGCCTCGCCAAGCTCATTTCCCAGCCGAAGGTAATCGCCCAGAACAACAGTCAGGCGGTCATTACCCAAGGACTGCGCTTCCCAGTTCAGATAGTCGCCAACAACACAGTCACCGTTCAGTTCCAGAACGCAGCCCTGACCCTTACCGTCACGCCGCAGATCACCTATGAAGGAAACATCGTGCTGGACCTGAAAGTGGAGAATAACACTCCGGATTTCTCCAACCAGGTCAATAATATACCTTCCATCCGCACCAGCGAGTCGGCCACGCGGGTCCTCGTCAGCGACGGGGGCACGACGGTGATAGGCGGCATTCTCATGGACGACGAGGCGAATCATGAGGACAGAATTCCTGGATTAGGATCGCTTCCCCTCGTAGGCAATCTGTTCCGCCGCACCTCGGTGGCCAGGACGACGACAGAGGTCCTGTTTTTTGTCACTCCGCGCATCGTTAAATAGATCGCCGGAAACAGGGCTCCAAGGACTTGTCTTCCCCGGCATCTTCACTGCACTCCTTCGCATGTCGGCGGCAAGGGGCGATCTTTGGCTAAGCTGCGGCGCGCCATAACTTCCGTCGCGGTCGTTGTGCCCCCGCATCTCTCCGGTTTTTGACTTCCCCGGGCGATTGATGCTATGATGCCTGCCTCGCGCCGGTAAGGGTTTGGGCATCCCCTTGCGGAACCGGGCACGCGGACGGCTCCATTTTTATTAAGATAAAGGGTGGCGCCTTTATCCAATACTCTTTTGAACTTGATAGAAAAGCGGGGCTTTTCCGAATGGACGCGGTCGCAGGAATCCGGATGGGGATCCAAAACGTTGAGGGGCGCCCCCGCGCGGCCTTCGCCAGTTTCGAGTTTACGATTGCAACCGCGGCCCGAGCCGGTATATATAAGAACTGGAGTTTTTTGTTAAATTTATAGCCTCACGCCTCCCGACGGTTTGCCGGGGGCCGTTTCCAGCCGTCCGCACCGGGGGCCGCAACGGCAACAAACCATTGCGGATAGGAAGCGCCTATGAACATGAAAGAAGTGAAGGAATTGATCCAGGAAGTGCTTCAGAGCGATATCAGCGAATTCGAACTGGAGCATACGGGCACGAGGCTGAGGCTGAAGCGCGGACTTGGCAGGGATTCAGCGGTCGTCTCGCCGGCCTATGCGCAACCGCCTGCGGCGGTGGATAACTTCCCTCAAGGCGTCGTTCCTGAAGCGGTTCCGGCGCAGACGAAAAGCGCCGCGGAGGACCGGGACAACGCCGTTCATGTTATCACCAGCCCGATCGTCGGAACTTTCTACCGCGCGCCCTCCCCGGACGCCGAACCTTTCGTCAAACTGGGCGATCAGGTCGAAGAAGGGTCGATTCTGTGCCTGGTTGAGGCCATGAAACTCATGAATGAAATACCTTCCGACATAAGCGGAGAAGTCGTGGCGATTTATGTCGAAAACGGGCTCCCCGTGGAATTCGGGCAAAAACTTTTCGGCATCCGCCCCCGAAAGCAAGGCTAGTCCCTGGCAATGTTCCGAAAGATTTTAATCGCCAACCGGGGCGAAATCGCGCTCCGCGTCATTTGCGCCTGCAAAGAGCTTCGGATACCGACGGTGGCGGTCTATTCGCAGGCCGACGAGCTTTCGCTTCACGTCCGCTTCGCCGATGAAGCCGTTTGCATCGGTCCGCCTCCCAGCACGGATAGCTATCTCAATATTCCGGCCGTCATCAGCGCGGCTGAGGTCACCAATGCCGACGCCATTCATCCCGGATATGGCTTTCTAGCTGAAAGCGCCTATTTTGCAGAGGTTTGTGAAGCATGCGGGATCACTTTCATCGGGCCGTCGCCTGAAGTCATGCGCATGATGGGAGACAAGGAAGCCGCCCGAAAGGCGATGAAAGAAGCGGGACTGCCTGTTTTGCCGGGAACCGACAAGATCAAGGAATCCGGCACCTCCTTGAGACGGAAGGCTGAAGAAATCGGGTTCCCCGTCATTTTGAAGGCGGCCGCCGGAGGCGGCGGCAAAGGGATGCGCATCGTCCAAAATGCGGAAGAACTCTCCGATGCAGTCGGGGTCGCTCAAAATGAGGCCCTTTCCGCTTTCGGATCGGGCGATATCTATATCGAAAAATATCTTCCTTTCGCCCGGCATATAGAAATCCAGATCCTGGCGGACCATCACGGCAACGTCATCCACCTCGGGGAGAGGGAATGTTCCATCCAGAGGCGCTATCAGAAACTCATTGAGGAAACGCCGTCTCCTTATGTCACCCCGGAGCTCCGAAGCGAAATGGGCCATCTGGCGGTCCAGGCGGCACGCGCGGTCAACTACTCCAACGCCGGCACCATGGAATTCGTTTTCGATGAGAAGGGCCGCTATTACTTCATGGAGATGAACACCCGGATTCAGGTCGAGCACCCCGTGACCGAAATGGTCACAGGACTCGATATCGTCAAAGAACAGATCCGGATAGCCGGCCGGGAGCCACTCGGCTACGCCCAGGACGACATCCTCTTCAAGGGACACGCCGTCGAGTGCCGCGTCAATGCGGAGTGCCCCGAGACTTTCATGCCGTCCCCCGGCAAATTGAATACGTTTCATCCCCCTCAGGGGATCGGAGTCCGGGTCGACACGGCTGCCTACAACGGCTATGTGATCACGCCGCATTATGACTCTCTGATCGCCAAGATCGTCTGCTGGGGCAGGAACCGTCAGGAGTCGATCGACCGGATGAAGCGCGCTCTGGAAATGACCATCGTGGAGGGGGTCAAAACCACTCTTCCTCTGCACCAGAAAATCCTGAGCGACGAGGATTTCCGCGCGGGACGCATCAATACCCGTTTCCTGGAACGCTGGAACCGCAACGGCGGCCCCTGAGTCCGATCGAGCTCGCGGACCACCAAACCCGGAACGTGTGCAGACGGGCTTCGAAGGGTGGAATCATAACCGGGATATATAAAAGATCTCGCTATTGGAATCAGCGCTTTACTCCCGCTAAACAGGGTGGCATTCGGCGGCCGTAAATAGATGATTTTATCTAAGCCGTCTTTTTTAATTTGCCGGTTATGAGACAGCCTCTTGAGGGCCGTGCTCACAGGAGCGATGCCTGATCGCCATAGAATCCTTTTTTATGACACGCCGCCGACCCTGAAGCCCCGAAGCTGTGCAGGGAGGCGGCGGCCTCAATAGCGGAGCCCGGCATGAAGTTCGTCCTGCCCCGAGTCTATCCCATCACGGATAAGAAGCTCGCCAGAAGAACCAGCCACCTGAGCATCCTGAGGGAGCTCGTCCGCGGAGGGGCCCGGATTGTTCAGATCCGGGACAAGGACACCCCGTTAGCCGAACTGTTGCCCGACGTAAAGCGCTGTGTCGAATTCGCCCGGACTCATGGAACGACCCTGATCGTCAACGACCGTTGCGATCTTGCGCTTGCAGCCTCCGCGGCGGGCGTTCATCTGGGGCAGGAGGATCTTCCCCCGGAGGCCGCACGGGCCATCCTGGGGCCGGACCGTATCATCGGCCTTTCGACTCATTCTCTGTCCCAGGTCCGAAAAGCCCGCGGATGCCCCATCCAATACATCGGGTTCGGCCCCGTTTACCCCACGTCCACGAAGCGGGACGCATCCCCGGCAACAGGCGTCAGGGCTCTGGCCCGGGCATGTGAAGCGTCCTTGCTGCCCGTCGTCGCCATCGGCGGAATACGCCTCGAAAGGGTCCGGGAGGTTCTGGAAGCGGGAGCGGCCGGCGTGGCCGTCATTTCAGCGTTGATGGAAGCGGACAATATAGCCCGCGAAATGGAACGTTTCCTCAGTCGAGCCAGGGAGAGATAATCGATCTCGAATAGAAGGGATACATTTCAAGGACGAGATCCGGCCCGGCGTGGAAGAATCTCCGGAGTCTGAACTTCGGGGATTCCGCGGCGGATCGGTACCCTCGTCCTCCCACCGATGCAACGGCTTTTTCCCCGCCGAGAATCAAAGGCGCGATCACAAAATAAAACTTGTCCACAAGCCTGCCCGACAGAAAGGACCAGTGGACCCGGCTTCCCCCTTCGACGAGCAGCCCCAAAACACCCCGCTTCGCCAATTCCTCCAGCACGCTTTCCGGATCAATCCTGCCTTCGCTGCAGGGTGCAGGAATAATTTCCGCTCCAAGACTCTCCAGCATGGATCGCCTTGCGGCCGGGGCGTTGCGCGCGCAGAACAGGAGGACGGGCGCGCCCGCCCCATGCTGAAAAAGGCGCGCTTCCGGGGGAGTATTCAGCGCGGCATCGAGGACGACGCGCAAGAGAGGTCCGGCTTTAGGAGCCTTCCCGCGGTAGGTCAAAAGAGGGTCGTCGGCGAGGACCGTGCCGACGCCCACCAGAATGGCGTCGGCGGCAAGTCTCAGTTTCCGGCTGAATTCCAGGCCCTGCGCAGAGGTAATCGACCGCCCCTGCGGACGGCCCGTCCCGATTTTCCCGTCCAGGGACATGCCGATCTTGGAGATGACCAGGGGCCGCCCTGTCGTGATGCGGCAGGCGAAGGGTTCTATCAGTTCCCCGGCTTCCTTCTCGAGAATTCCCACATCCGCCCGGATGCCGGCGGCGCGGAGGCGCTCGATGCCGCGCCCGGACACCTTGGGATTCGGATCCAATCGGGCGGCCACAATGCGGGCGACGCCGGCCTCGATTAGACGGTCCGTGCAGGGGGGCGTTCTCCCCTCATGGCAGCACGGCTCCAGGGTCACGTAAGCGGTGGCCCCGCGCGCGCGGTCCGAGGCTTCCCGAAGGGCCCGGATCTCCGCGTGATCCAGACGCGAGTACTCGTGCCATCCCCGTCCCACGATCTCCCCGTCGCGAACGATAACGCACCCGACAGGGGGATTGGGGCTGGCGAGCCCGACGCTTCGCCGCGCCAAGGCGAGGGCCCTTTTCATGTATTTGCGATCCGCGTCGTCCATCATGCGTCATTCATGATTTGTCGCCGGAAGCGCCGGGCCACTGGATCCGGATCCAGTGGGCGCGCTTGCGGTCCGCGTCGAGCACCTGGACCCGCATCCCGTCCATTTCGAATGTCTCGCCGGGCGCAGGCACGCGCCCCAGGTATGCCATGACAAGGCCGGCGACCGTCGTGCAGTTCAGGTTTTCGAATCTGCGGCCGGTTTTTTCTTCGAGCAGGGAGAGCTCCGTCCCGCCGCGAAGGAGGAGGCTTCCGGGCCCCTCTTCGACGATCTGGCTGACCGTCGCTTCGTCCTCGTCCCTTATTTCGCCGATGATTTCCTCCACCAGGTCCTCGATGGTTACCATGCCGGCGACCCCCCCGAACTCGTCGATCACGATCGCGACATAGTCCCCTCGCTCCTGAAGTTCCTTGAGAAGCTTGGATACGGGTTTGGTGCCGGGGACAAACGTCACCGGAATCACCAGGCCGGCGATCGATTCCGATTCCTTCCCTTTAGCGATTTCCGCAACAAGCTGGCGGATATAGACGATGCCGATGATGTGGTCTATATCTCCCCGGTAGACCGGGATGCGCGAATGGCGATGCCGCACCATGATCTCGCGCAGTTCCGCGATGGTGGCCTTCTCCTCGCACGCCACGATCCGGGTCCGCGGCGTCATGACTTCTCGGACCAGAGTGTTTCCGAATTCCACCACGGACTGGATAAGCTTGGAATCCTCTTCCTGCAGAATGCCCTCGTCCTCCCCGATTTCGAGATAGGCCTGGATTTCCTCGCCGGTGGCCTCC
The DNA here is from genome assembly GCA_964481255.1 of uncultured Acidobacteriota bacterium. Lineage (GTDB taxonomy): Bacteria > Acidobacteriota > UBA6911 > UBA6911 > UBA6911 > UBA6911. The sequence goes on from CAYZTZ010000008.1 coordinate 29,311, forward strand.
TCGCTTTCCGTCGCGCCTCCGTTTTCAACCTCCTCGTGCAGCTTTCTATAAAGCCTCCAGACGCTCGATATGGGGAGCAAAAGGGCGCGCAACACCTTGAAAACGGATCCAAAACTCCCCAGGAGCCTCATCAGCTTTCCCTCCGGGGCGTTCTGAGTGAGCAGCCGCGGCAGGAGCTGGCGGAAAACTACGGATATCAGGATGACGGCGAGGAAGGAGTAAAGGATACCGTGTTCCGGCCATGTGCGGAGGCACAGATGAGTGACCAGGATGGCGATCGTGATCAGTGAGACCTGGTTCCCGAGATGCACGGGCCCCAGAATTTCCATTTTATCCTCGAGCACCACCGGCAGAAGCGGCGGCGCGGGATGGACCGCGCGCTCCGTCAACATCCGAAGGATCAGCGGCCGGGACTGGACGATCGCGCTTTCGACAAGGGACAGATAGAAAAGGAATCCCAGGCAGGCGGCGGCTGTCAGTACTTCGAGGGTCCAGTTCATCGGCGCTCTTTCAGATCGGCAAGTGCCGGCGCCGCCGCGAAAAACCTGCGGCGCATCAATCGAGTCTGTACCCGCCTCATTCGGCCCCGATCCTTTTCGTGATCGTAACCCAAAAGGTGCAGAATCCCATGGATCAGCAATCCTGCAAGCTCTCGTTGCGGCTCCGTCCCGTACCGGGCCGCCTGATGGACGGCGACCTCCGGCGCCACCACGACCTCCCCGAGCAGAGGCTCCCCTCCAACCGCCGGCTCTCGGTAACCGAAGCTGAGGACATCGGTGGCGTAGTCCCTTGCGAGAAAACGGCGGTTCAGGGACCGCATCTCGCGGGCTCCGACGAATACAACCGAGAGAACCTCGTTCGGACGGCCCAGCGCCCGCAACGCCTCGGAACAGAATTCGGCGACCGCGCGCGTGCGGATCCTATATCGCCTTTGCCGGTTTAGGATCTGTATCCTGGCCGGCGGCCCTGCGGGATTCATCGCCATCCTGTTTGAAATTATAACCCGGATAATCGACGCGGTGATGGAAGATCCCGGTCAGGATTTTGAAAAAGCTCTCCTTGACCAGCTGAATGTCCTTGAGCGTGATATCGCATTCGTCAAACTGGTGGTCGCCGACGATTTCGTCCACCAGGCGGCCGATCATCTTCTGAATCTGCGAGGGAATCGGGTCGGAGAGGGTTTTGGATGCAGCCTCGACGGCGTCCGCCATCATGATGATGGCCGCCTCCTTGCTTTGAGGCTTGGGCCCCGGATAGCGGAAATCCGCCTCTACAATGCCCCCGTTGCCGTTCTCAACGGACTCTTTGGCCTTTTGATAGAAATAGGTCATCAGCCTCGTACCGTGATGCTGCGGAATGATGTCGCGGATGCGTTCAGGCAATCCGGCATCCTTGGCTATCTGCAGGCCGTCCTTGACATGGCTGGCGACGACGATGCAGCTCATGCTTGGAGAGAGTTCTTCATGCTTGTTGCCGCCCTCTCGCTGGTTTTCCGCAAAGTATTCCGGCTTCAAGAGTTTTCCTATGTCGTGATAATAGGACGCGACTCTCGCCAGGAGCGGATTGGCCCCGGCGGCCTCTGCTGCGGATTCCGCGAGCGCCGCAACCATGAGGCTGTGATGATAGGTCCCCGGTGCCTCCACCGAAAGCCGCCGAAGTATAGGCGCATTCAGGCTCGACATCTCCAGGAGGCGTATGTCGGTCACAAGCTTGAAGACAGCCTCCAGGGCGGGCAGCAGCATGGAAGCCATGGCGGAAGCGAGCACTCCGCCCAGGAGCGCCAGCACCACCTGGTCGAGTGCGCTCGAAAGCTTCAGAGGAGTCTGCCGGAGGATGTTCAGACCCGCCATGCAGACGAGGTTGGCGAGCGCGATGGTGAGCCCCGCCTTAAGAATGGCGGCGCGGTCCTTGTACTGCCGGATGCTGTAGATGCCGGCCAGGCTTCCTATAATGAGATAGACCGCCAGATCCGCATCCCCGTAAAAAAGGCCCGCAAGGATCGCGAGGATCATCGAAGTGATGATGCCCAGGTTGACATCGACCAGGAGAGTGACAAGAAGGGCGCCGAAAGCGAACGGGATGCCGTAGTAGAGGACGGCCGGGTCGTGGAACCGCTGGAAGCGTTCGCCCAGGATATCCGCCAGAGCGGTGGCCAGGCGCACCGTCAACAACTCGGCAGCCACGACGACCAGTATGAGGACTGTGTGATTCCTTATTCTTCGGTGGCGGGTCTGGTAGAAAGCCAGGTATCGCCAGAGGAAGTAGGCCAGAATCAGAGCGATCAGGAAAAACCCCCCGAATTGGCGCGAGAGGGAGCGGTGCTGTCCCAGGTTTCTCAGGGCATTCAGCTGCGCCAACACGGACGGGGTGATCTTTTCGCCCGCGCGGACAATAAGCTGTCCGCGCTTGACCTGAACGAATACAGGCTGAACATTCGCCGCGGCCAGGGCCCGCCTCGATTCCGTTTCTTCCCGGTTATAGACAAGGGTCGGGGCAAGGACGGTTTGAAGGCTCCGGGCCAGAATATTCTGGTCCCTGGGCGACAGCTCCGGCAAATCCGCGATCAATCGGCGCAGCTGTTCCGCGGCCGCCGGCAGATCGCGCGCGACGTAGGCGTCGGAAAGAGGATGCTCGACGGGAGCCGAGGCGTCCCGGATGACGATGCCGGCTCTCTGGTCCTTGAGGAACAACCCCCGGTCCGGGACGATTCCGTCCCTCAGAACCGTGTCGAGGGCCTTGATGATCTGCCCTTCCAGAACGGCGTTGAAGCGCAGGCGCAAAAGCACCGGGAGGATTTCGCGCGGGAGTTTGGCGCCGACCTGGGCCGATAATTGCGTCAGTATCTCGGCTTCCTCGCCGGGCGTCAGCTTGATTTCCGGGTCCGCCCCCTTTTGAGCCAATAAAAGACGGCCCGCCGCGAATGCCGCGCTGACGGATTTTTCGATCTCCGCGATCAGATCCGAATCCAGATGATACAGAGCCGGAACGGCGGCCTCCGCCTCCGCGCGCCTCATGGCGACCGCTTCGGCGTCTTCATAGGCGACGTCCTGAGCCGCGCGGACATCCTTGCCGGCGATCTGGCCGACGTCGTAGACAGGGACGATCTGATAGCGGTATCCGACGAGAACGGCGGAAATGACAAGGCTTAGACACAGGCCGACGAGCGCGTCCGTCCAGGTTAAGCGGCTGCGAAGGTTTTCCAGGAGCTCCCGCCACCACAGCCGCTTCGGCCGTTCGCCCCACTTTTCGAATCTCGTGTGGTTAGGCATTAATGTTCAACCGGTGTCCCCGTCACACCGTCCGTGAGCGACGCCGGCCCCCCGCAGGGGTTCTTCTATAATTATAGAATAAAAAAAACAAACAGCCCACAGATCCCTGAGGACCGCCTCCGCCGGCCGGTCCGCCGGGATCCGTGGGCCGGGAAACCTCTCCCTTAGCCCGGGAGCCCTTCCATGCTCTAGGACTTGAGTTTCCTGATCTCTTCCGTCAAAGCCGGGATAACCTCAAATACATCCCCCACAATGCCGTAATCGGCCACGTTGAAGATCGGCGCGTCCGGATCCTTGTTTACGGCCACAATATACTTGGAAGAGGACATTCCGGCCAGATGCTGGATGGCCCCGCTGATGCCGCAGGCGATGTACAGAGTCGGCGAAACCGTCTTGCCCGTCTGTCCCACCTGATGCTGATGATCGATCCATCCGGCGTCCACGGCGGCACGCGAAGCCCCAAGGCCCCCGTTCAGGGCGTCGGCCAGCTGCTGCAGCATGGGGAAAAATTCGGGACCTTTGACTCCCCTCCCTCCGGAAACGATGATGTTGGCCTCGGTGAGCTCCACTTTTTGCCCTTCTGAAACCTGAACTTCCTTGACCGAGGCGCGTATCTTCCCCGGGTCGATTTCGGGCACAAAGGACTCTTTTTCCGCCGTGCGCGATGTGTCGGCGGCCGCCAATGAAAACACGTTGGGGCGAAGCGTAGCCATCGCCGGGGTCAGCAGCAGGCGGACTCTGGCGAAGGCTTTCCCTGCGTAGATGGGACGCACGCATTCGAGCCGGCGGTCGCCCGCGAGGCACACCTCAATGCAGTCCTGGGCAAGGCCGGCCTTCAATCTCGCGGCCACGCGGGGAAGCAGGTCCCTGCCCATGGAACTCGCGGCTCCCAGGATGATGCGGGGATCGATTTTCTGCGCAGCCTGGACCACGGCGGCACAGTAACCTTCCGTCGCGTAGGACTTCAGAAGTTCATGTTCCGCGCAGAGGATCCGGTCCGCCCCGTAATGGGCCAGATCGACGGAAGGTTCTCCGCTCCCGATCCGCAGGGCGCTGACCGGCTCCCCGAGATCCGCCGCCAGCCTTCGAGCCGCGGATAAAGCCTCCAGCGACGTCTTTTTTACTTTGCCTTCCCGTTCCTCTATGAATACCAGAACTCCCTGAGCCATTTCCCCTCCTTAACCGTTTGCAGCGCCGGCCCGGCGCATGGGACGACCGAAGGCCTAAATAATCTTCGCTTCCTCGTGAAGCAGCTTGATCAACTGCGGCACCACCTCGGAGACTTCGCCTTTAAGAATCTTCCCGGGCGGACGGGAGGGAGGCAAAGTGATCTGCTCTACAGCGACCCGCGGGGCGAGGTCTTCCGCCGGTAATCCAAGAGAATCCAGCGTGCGGATGTCGACCGGCTTCTTTTTGGCGGCCATGATCCCCTTCAAGGATGCGATGCGGGGTACGTTCAGGCCCTTTTGCGCCGTGACGACGGCGGGCAGGACCCCCTCGACGATTTCCTGCGCCCCCTCGATATCTCTCCAGGCCCGGAAACCCTTATCCTGGACTTCAAGTTTGGTTACCACAGAGACTTGCGGGATGTCGAGCCGTTCCGCCACGACCGCCGGGACCTGCCCGTTGTCGACTCCGATGGCGTGCTTTCCGAAAAGGATCAGATCCGGATTCAGACTGCGGCATACGGCGGCCAGGACCGAACCGATGATGTAGGAGTCTGCGTTTTCCAGGGAGGCGTCGCGGACGAGAACGGCGGAATCCGCGCCCATGGCGAGGCAAGTCTTGAGACCTGTGCCGGCCTGCTCGGATCCTGCACCGACGACGACGACCTCACCGCCGAGTTTTTCCTTTATCTTCAAGGCTTCTTCGACGGCGAATTCATCATAGGGATTGACCACAAAAGGGACATCCGACAAATCCACGTCTCTTCCGCTTGAAGCGATTTTGACCTTGATCGCCGTATCCGGGACATATTTGACGCAAACGACTATTTTCATTGTTCAATTCCCCGTCTGTTGAAAATCGGTATGGAGGGCGCCGGCGCGGGAGGCGACGCATTCACGGCACCCGAATACAGGAAATGCCTTTTCACGTTTCGGTTCTTGGACGCTCAGTGAACGTGCGTCTCCACGTAATCGATGGCGTTCTGCACGGTCTTGATTTTTTCCGCGTCCTCGTCCGGAATTTCGATGCCGAATGCCTCCTCGAAGGCCATGACGAGCTCAATGGTGTCCAGGGAATCCGCTCCCAGATCGTCAACAAAAGACGCGTTCGGTGTCACCTCGCTCTCGTTGACGCCCAGTTGATCCACGATGATTGACTTGACCTTTTCCTCTACTGATGCCATTCCCGTTCCTCCTCCTTACCTATGGTCACCGGTCAGCCTGAAAGCTTCGGCGGAAAGGCTCACATTGTAGCACCCCCAACCGCGGAAGCAAGGGCTTCCATGCCCGTCCGCAGCGGATCATACAGGCCTGGGCAGAAGCGGCCGGATACGAACGCACCCTGCAGGCCGGACTCCTCCTTTATCCGGCGCCCGCGGATTGTCCCGCAGGGCGACTCCGGCTAGCCGGCTATTGAGGCTATTCCTTTCGTCTCACGGTCGATCTGGCTGAGCTCGGCTTCAAGTTTCGCGTTGAACTGGTTTTCGGCGAACTCCTTTGCGACGCGGATCGCGTTTTTGATGGCGTTGCTGCTGGACCGTCCATGGCAGATGATGGAAACGCCGCGAAGCCCGATAAGGGGCGCCCCTCCGTACTCCGAGTAATCCAGCCTCTTTTTCAGCCGCTTGAAGGATTGCTGGCTCAGGAGGGCTCCCAGCTTGGCCTGAAGATTCCGGGAAAGCTCGTCCTTGAGAAGCTTGAGCATCGCCTCGATGAGACCTTCGCTCGTCTTCAGGGCGACGTTTCCGGTAAAGCCGTCGCAGACAACGACATCGGCTCGACCATTATAAAGGTCCCGCCCTTCCACGTTGCCGATGAAATTAAGGCGGAGCTGCTTGAGGGCCTTGTGAACTTCCTTGATCAGCTCGTTGCCCTTGGATTCCTCTTCGCCCACGGACAGCAGACCGACTCGAGGCGAGGCCACGCCGATGATGCGCTTGCTGAACAAGTGCCCCATGACCGCGAACTGCACAAGGTGTTGAGGTTTGCATGTGACGTTGGCGCCGACGTCCAGCAGCACCGCGCTTCCCGTCAGGGTCGGCAAAACGGTGGCGAGGGCCGGTCTGTCCACTCCCGGTACGCTGCCGAAGACCATTTTGGAAATCGCCATGACGGCGCCGGTGTTGCCCGCGCTGACCAGGCCGCCCGCCGCCTTGTCCCGGACCAGTTCCGCCGCCACGCGAATGGACGAGTCCTTCTTTTTCCGCAGAGCGGCCGTGGGCGGCTCGTCCATCGCGATCACCTGGGTGGCATTGCGTATCGCAATCGGCAGGCCCTCGCCCCCGGCTCCCTTCAGGAGGGGAGCCAGGATCGATTCTTTCCCGACCAGGATTACATGGACGTCAAAAGCCTTGGCAGCCTCTACCGCTCCCTCCACTTCACTGAAGGGAGAATTGTCGCTCCCCATGCTGTCGACGGCGATCTTGATCATAGGCGCCCGGGAAAATCGGCGCCCGGCCGCTGCCGGCCGGGCCCGTTATATCTCTTCCTCGCCTTCCATGACCTGTTTCCCCCTGTAATAACCGCACTTGGGGCAGGCCTGATGGGGCGGCTTGGGTTCCAGACACTGGGGGCAAATGCCCAGGTTGACCGGCTGCAGAGAGTCGTGCGCCCGGCGCTTTCCGGTGCGGGACTTGGAATGTCTCCTCTTTGGATTTGGCATGAACGCTATTCTCCGTTACGGGGCAAATGATGCTTTCGGGCGTGAATCATGCAGGAAACCCGCCTCATTTGTCCATAGTCCTTTTATTCTTGAATTCCAGCAGGACGGCCAGGCGGGAATCCGCTGCTTCCCTGCGGCAGAGGCACGGCCCCTCGTTCAGATCGGCCCCGCACTTGTAACAGAGGCCCCTGCAATCCTCCCGGCAGACAAATTTCATCGGCATCGCGAGCTCGATCTGCTCAAGGACCATCAGGTCCACGTCGAAGGCGACGCCGTCGTAAAAGCCGATCTCCATATCCTCGTACTTCAACTCGATCTCCATTCCCTCACCCGACCATTTGGGATGCGGCTGATAGGAAAGATCGAAACTGGCGGCGAAGGGCCGGATGAACTCCCTCGCACATCGAGAGCATCTGAATCGGATGACCGTTTCAACGGTCCCTTCCACAAAAAGATCTCTGTTTTTGTGGTTGAGCACGAAATCCACGGTCACCGGCTCGCTCAACGCCGCGTCCATATGGGCGAAGCCTATCTCCCCCAGGGGATAGACGTGATGGACATGCAGCGGTTCCGGTTTCAGGCTCTCGATTTCAATGAACACCGCGTCAGCTCCTATTCGGGACGAAGTGGGAAATTATATTATGCCGGGGGATTTTGTCAAGATTAAAGTCCGTGGAAATCAAGGACTTACGGCTCTATTAATAAGGCCGTAGGCGGCGCGCTGCGAGAGTCTCGACTGAAGCCTGTCAAGGTTGGACCGGAGGCGCGGCCGAGCTCCCCTTGGGCGCTTTCTCGAGCTTTTCCAGTTCCTCCAGCACCTTTTGTCTCAAGGCGCTGAACGAGGGGCCCTGTGAACCCGCTTCTCGAAGAACCTTCAACGCCTCCTCCCGTTTTCCCTGCGCATCCAGAGCACGGGAAAGCTGAAGGCTCAGGTCTTCCTTCGGGAGGTCGCACTTGGGATCCTTTATCATCCCCTGCAATATTTCAGCGGCCCGGGCATAATTCTGATGATCCAGCGCGTCCGCCGCGAGCTTCTTTCCGGCAAGGTAGCCGAGGGTGCGGTTCCTGGAATTGCCGGCGGCCGCTTCCAGGTTTTTCAGGGCTTCCTCCCTCTGTCCAAGCTGCAGTTGAGTGAGGCCGAGATAGTAGCGGGCGATGATCGCCAGCTTCGAATATCCCACGCTCGAGATGACGGCCGAAAACTCCTTGGCTGCGGCCTGATACTTTTCGGCGTCGCTCCGGAAGGTGGGCGTGGCTCCCTTGCCGTACGGGTCCTCCATGGCGTCGGCGGCTATCTCGCCGTGAAAGAAATCCATCCCTCTCCCCAGATGCTCCTGAGCCCTGGACTGCCTGCTTTCGAGATACTGAAGCGCGCCGTAGACCGCCAGCGCCGCCGCCACGGCGACGGCGGCCAGCACGGCGGCCTTTTTCCCGTGGACCCGGAAAAACTCGAGGACGCCCATGATGGCCTGGTGCACAGGGTCCTCGGCCAGTATCTCCTTGCGCGTCAGCTTTGTTGTGCCCACCGTTGCCTTCCTTTTCGCAGATTTCGAAGAACCATGAAAATATCACACCGCCCGGCCCCGTGCAATTTTGAAAATCGCTTTGCGTTCCGCGTTCTTCCGCTCGGCCTTCCATCGGAACGGCACATGGCCTGCGGCGGGCGGCAGAAAAAAACCGCGGATCTTACGAATGCCATGATGAGACCGGTGCAAGCCGCGGCCCTGTGAATAAATGACTGCGAGCGCCGGCCGTGCGTGACGGGTCGGATCGCCGGCGGCATGCTCCCCTGTGTAACCCGGCGCGACCGCCGCCGGGCGCGGCCCACGGATGGCGCAACAAAATGCCCGGACCCGCATCTTTGGTATTCAGGACCGGGGCGCGGCTTGCTATACTATGCGCTTTTGAAGATCCCCTGGGAGGGCTGGATGAAGAAGATTCTCATAATAGCGTCCCTTTCCCTCTGCGCCGCGATCCTGCTTTCGGCCGGCCTGTCGGTCGACAGCTCCCGCGCGGCGGAGGGCGCGAAAATAACCATCGCCTACGGCGGCAGCGTTCTGGGATACCTGGAACCCTGCGGGTGAGTGGAAACGGGCGAACAGCTCGGAGGGCTGTATAAAAAGGCAACCTATCTCGAAGAAATCAGAAAGAGTCAGGCCGGCCTTGTGGTCGTCGACGGCGGAGATCTGCTTAACGAGGACGAGGAGATCCCGGAATCCGTCCAGCAGGCTTCCAGGCTCAAGGCGGACCTGATCGCGCGAATTTATAAATACATAGGCGTCGACGCCGTCAATGTGGGAGAGCTCGACCTGGTCCTTGGGGTCGATTATCTCAAGGAACTGGAGAAAAACCACGGCTTGCCGCTGGTATCGGCCAACCTCGTCAACGAAAACGACGAGCCGATTTTCAAACGCTATGTCGTGAAGACCGTCAACGGCAAGAAAATCGGGATCCTCGGGTTGATGGGCGACACCTCCGAGATGGCGTCCAAGGTCGGCCAGTTCACCAACGAAACCGTGAGCGTTGCCGATCCCCTGCAGGCGGCGGCCGCGATCGTCAAGGAGCTCTCGGGAAAGGTCGACTACCTGATCGCCCTGACGCACCAGGGCACCAACAGGGACTGGGTGCTCGCGAGAAGGGTACCGGGGATCGACCTTGTCGTAAACGGCCACGACAAGCAGAAAACCAAAGATCCCTACGAGGCGGAAAAGACCCTCATGGTGCAGGCAGGGGAAAAGAACCAGTACCAGGGAATACTCGAGGTCTCTCTGGACGGAACCAGGACGGCTGCGAACACGCTGGTGCCTTACGGGGACAAAATCGCCGACGATCCCAAGGTGAAGGCGATGATCAGCGAATATAACGACAAGATCGCCGACCTGTATGGGGGCGGCGAAGAGGGAAAAAAGACGGAGGCGGCCGATGTGACGCTGAGGGCCTCCGCCTGCGAGCCCTGCCACGCGTCCCAGGTGAAAAACTGGAAGACTTCCGACCACGCCAAGGCTTACAGCACTCTGGTAAGCAAGTCCAAGCAGTTCGATCCCAAATGCCTCGCATGCCATACCACCCGCTTTGAGCAGCCCGAAGGCTTCTCGATGAAGGATCAGCAGCCGGAACTGCGGAACATCCAGTGCGAATCGTGCCACGGATGGGGGAAGGAGCATATGAGTGAAGGCAAGCCCATTCCCCTGGCGAAGCCGGGAATCGAGCTGTGCCGGAAATGCCATACGCCCGACCGCTGCCCGGAACTCGACGCGGACATCGCAAAGCTCATGGAGAAGATCAAACACTAAGTCCCGTTCCCGGGGATACGGGGACCCCGGCATTCTGAATAAACCGGGAGCCGGAATTTCGATATTCAAACGAGACGCGGCTCCCGGCCCGCGACACCGGGCATCCGCATTGACCGGAAATTACGCCCCTGTTTTCAGCGGGTCCGCCGCTTTCCTGTAGTGAATCCTATAGGGACGCAAGGTCGCCAGAAAAACCAGCAGCATCAGAATCGACGCTCCGCCGATCGTAAGCGAGAGCGAAACTCCGAGCATCTGTTCGTTGCGGAAAAGCCTGTCGTTGAAAAGCCCCGGCAGCAAAGGACCCATCGTCATCCCGCCGAGATTCAGGAGAAACAGGAATATGGCGGCCACCTGCCCGCGCACCTGGTTGGGGAAAATCAGCTGCAGCGCCGCGACGGACGTGCCCATCGGGAAGGACAGGAGGAACATGCCGACGGCGAGCAGAGACAGAGTCCACCAGGCGCTGGAGACCAGGGTGGCCGGAGTCAGGAATAGAAAGATGCCGACGCCGCTGATGAGGGCGACACGGATCGGCCCGTCCGCCACTCCCCTTTTCTGCCAGCGATCGCTCAGGTATCCCCCCAGATACATGCCGCTGCAGGCGAAAACAAGCATGATGACGGCGAGGGCCTTCCCGGTCTGGGTAGCCGACCACCCGTGAATGCGCAAAAAATAGGTGGGGATCCAGGAAGATATGGCGTAGTTGCAGGTCGATTGAAAAATCATGCCCACGGGGATGCCCAGCATGGACTGCCACCGGAGCCCCATCTGGCGGAAGGCTTCCGAGAAAGTCGCTCGAACGACCGCGCCGTCCGTCCTGCGCAACAGGTTCTTACGGATCGGCTCCCTGATCGTGAAGGCCAGCAGGGCAAAGATCAGGCCGGGCAGGCCCACAACCAGGAACGTCACCCGCCACGAGGCGATCGAGCCCAGGAGGGGCACCGTGACGACCGGCGTGCGCGCCAGGGCGTCCACCGTGATGCCGCCGACGAGCAGCGCAAGGCTCGATCCCAGGTAGAGACCGAAATAGTAAATGCTGATCGCAGTGCCGATGCGCTCTTTTGGGAAATAATCGGAGATCAGGGAATAGGCGCTGGGGCTCAGACCCGCCTCGCCGATTCCCACGCCGATGCGTGCCAGAAACAGCGTCAGAAAGCTTCTGGTGGCGGCGCAGCCAGCCGTGAACAGGCTCCATATCATCACGCTGACGGCGATGAGGTTGCGCCGGCTGTAACTGTCCGCGATACGCCCGAGCGGCAGCCCCATGAAGGTGTAAAACAGGGCGAAGGCAAAGCCCTGCAGCAACCCGATGGACGTGTCGCTGACTCCAAGATCCCTCTTGATCGACGGGACCAGCAGGCTGAGGATCTGCCGGTCCACGAAGGAGAACATGTACATCAGGGTCAGGATCAGAAGGACGTACCATGCATAGCGAAGGCCGCTCCCGCCGCCGTCGCCCGTTTCAATGCCGCCGCCGGAGGTTCCAGTTCGAGTCCCGGTCCGCATCCAAAACCTTCCTTCCTCAGTCGCTTCCGTCAGAGAGAATGTTGCGCCCCATCCCGTCGGGCACCCGCGTCAACCGCCAATCCCAATAAAGGCGCGTCCCCTTGTGAAACCCGTGGGTCTAGACCGCCGCAAGATCCTTCGTCAATTCCAGCAGACCGAGATCCGCCAGTGTCTCCCTGAATGGAACACCCGTTTGAATATCCCATCCCATGGCCTTGAAGTAGCCTTCGCGCAGTGCGTGGAAGTCTATCTTCGGAAGCGGCTCCGCGCCGGGGACGAGCGGCTCCTCCTTTAATCTTCGCGGAAGGTCGATCTTGTCGGGGGTGAGGCCTTCGCGCGCGTTGAAAGCCTGTCTCAGTGTCAGGACTCTGCGGCCCGCCTTGAGCGCCTCCTCCCAGCCGAAATCCCAACCGGTCACGGCGGCTATCATCTCGGCCAGTTCCGGAGGAGGCGTGTTGACCGTGTACAGGGCGCACATCCCCGAGTCGTCCAGGAGCTGGTGATACGCGTACCCGACGGCGTACATGGGACCTTTTTTATCGAATTCCCCGAAGGGATTCATCTTGGGCGCCTGGAGAAGGGGATCCTTTCCGATCGGCGCCCCGTTTTCAAGCTGGCTGGTAATCTGGCTATTCATATGATGGGCGGGGTTGGCGTCGGCTATAAACGCCGTCCCGCCGGCGGGGCTCATGCGCGGGTCGTGGAAGGCGATGCCCTTCCCCCGGATGGCGACGGCGAACCTTTCAGAACCCCCGCCGATACGCTCCGCGGCTTTCGCCGCACCGTCCGCCAGTACGGCTCCGAAACCCTCCCTTCTGGCGATCTGCTGCGTGAGCGTCACGATCGCATGGGCGTCTCCCCATTTCAGCTCGAGTCCGCCGGTGTCCTCCCTGGAAATGAGGCCGTTTTCATAGCATTCCATCGCGAAGGCGATGGCGCTCCCCGTGGAGATGGTATCGATGCCGTACCGGTTGCAGATGTCGTTCGCCTTTATCACGGCCTCCAGGTTGTCGTTCACAAGAAGATTGCCCAGGGCCGCCAGAGTCTCATACTCGGGCCGGTGCATTTCGCCCGCGATGGCGAAAGGCCCCTGGTTCTGCTCGATGATGGCTCCGCAGCGTATGGGGCAGGCGCGGCAGGCGTACCCGCTCTTTTTATACTTGTCCATGTTTCCGCTGTCGAGATTGGAAACCGTGGGCATGGACGCCGTGCCGGTCAGCCGCCAGTTCTTGACGGGCGAATCCCCGATGGACACCAGAAAGCTCAGGGCGCCCCCGGTTCCGGCGGCGGTCAGGCCTTTGGCGAACTCGCTTGCCTCGATAACCGACAGGTAGCGCCCTTCCACCTCCTTCAGCCTGTCCTGCCGGGCCACATGGATCTTTCGGACGCCTCCCTTGACGGCCACGGCTTTGAGTCTCTTGGAACCCATCACGGCTCCGGAGCCGCCGCGAGCGGCGGTTCTGCCTCTCTCGTTCACAATTCCGGCGAGCAGGGACATGGCCTCGCCCGAGGGTCCGATCGAGGCGATGCGGACTCTGGGGTCGCCGATCTCGGCGCGCAGGGCATCGTCGGTCTCATAGGTATCCATCCCCCACACCCGGGAGGCGTCCCTGAGTTCCGCTGCGCCGTCCTTGACGAGCAGATAGACGGGCCTGCGAGAGGCGCCGCTGATAAAGATCGCATCATAGCCCGCGGTCTTGAGTTCCGGCCCGAAATGGCCGCCTCCGTTGGATTCATTCCACGCGCCCGTCAGCGGAGACTTGGTGACGACGCCGTACCGTCCGCTCCCCGGAACCGAAGTCCCGGTGAGCACGCCCGCGACAAAGCCCAGCCAGTTGTCTTCGCCGAGCGGATCCACACGCGGTTTCATCCGTTCATAGAGCACGCGTATGCCCAGACCGTAACCGCCGATGAATTCCCGGCATATTTTTTCCGGCAAATCCTCCTCATGGATGGAACCGCCGCTTAAATCCACGAAAAGCATTTTCCCAGCATAGCCACCCAGCATAAGATCCCCCGTCTTTGGATTCGCGTAATGAAACGCGGTTTGGATTCCCCTAATGCCTTTTTCCGGCGGAGCGAGTATACTACAAGACATACGGAACCGATACGTTCCCGCGGGGCGCATGCCCCGCGGTTTCACGCGATCCAACGCATTGCCCGAGCGGAGTCTTTTCAGGGAGGCCCGAGATGAAAAAAATGCTGATGATTTATCCGGACCGGTGCACAGGATGCCGCAACTGCGAGCTGGCATGCTCCTTTTTTAACGACGGGGAATTCCGCCCTTCCTCCTCGAGGATCCGGGTTCATTCCTGGGAGATTGAAGGGATCTCGGTGCCGACCACATGCGGGCAATGCGACGACGCGCCCTGCGTCGTCGTCTGCCCCACCGGCGCCATGTACAGCGAGCCGGAAAGAGACCGCGTGGGCTGGGATGAAACCAAATGCATCGGATGCCGCATGTGCGTCCTCGCATGCCCCTTCGGGGCGGTCGTGTACGAAACATCGCGAGGCCGCATCCTGAAATGCAATCTTTGCGACGGCGCGCCGGAGTGCGCGGCTTTTTGCCCCGCCGGCGCGCTGGAATTCCTCGACGAGCCCGACGGCGCGAGAGCGCGGAGCAGAACCGTCGCCCAAGGGCTTAAAAAAACGTATGCGGAGGTGGGATGATATGGACGGATGGATCGGACAGATATTCAGAATCAACCTCACGGCCGGAACCGTCGCCCGTGAAGCCCTGGACCCGTCCGTCTCCCGCCGGTTCCTGGGCGGGCGCGGCTTCGGGACCTACATCCTTTCGCGGGAGGTGAACCCTTCGGTTCATCCACTCGACGCCTCCAACAAGATCGTATTCGCCTCCGGGCCTCTCTCGGGCACCGGCGCGCCGGCGGCATCGCACTGGAATGTCGTCACCAAGGGCCCGCTCACTCACGCCGTTGCGGCCTCCAGCTCCGGCGGAATCTTCGGCGCCATGCTCAAGTACGCCGGCTGCGACGCGGTCGTCGTGGAGGGCAGGGCGGACGCGCCGGTATTTATATGGATTCAGGACGGCGAGGCGGAAATCCGCAGCGCCCCCGGACTATGGGGGAAAACCGTTCCTGAAACCACCGACGCGATCCGGGCCCACACCGACGAGGACGCCAGCGTCGCCTGCATCGGGCCCGCGGGAGAGCGGATGTCGCCCGCGGCCAACGTCATGAACGACTACACCCGCGCGGCGGGACGGTCCGGAGTGGGCGCCGTCCTGGGTTCAAAAAACCTCAAGGCGGTGGCGGTGCGCGGGACAGGCTCCGTCCATGTGACGGATAAGGGATTGTTCCGCGACGCCATGCTCCGGGCAAGGAACAAGCTTAAGGCCCACCCCATCGGAGGCAGAGGGCTCCGCGCCTACGGCACCGACAGCCTGCTCAACGTGCTCAATGAGTGCGGCGGACTCCCGACCAGGAACTTCCGCGAAGCTCATTTTGCGACCGGAGACAAAGTCGGAGGGGAGTCCCTGACCAAGAACCTGCTGATCCGTCCCCGCGCCTGCTTCTCCTGCCCCATCAGTTGCGGCCGTGCCACCCGCGTCGTTCATCCCGACTTCAGGGGGCGGGGTGAAGGGCCGGAATACGAGACTGTCTGGGCTCTCGGGCCCGCGTGCGGCGTGGACAACCTCGACGCCATCGCGAAAGCCAACTACCTCTGCAACGAGTATGGGCTGGACACCATCACCATGGGCTCGACCATCGCCTGCGCCATGGACCTTTTTGAAGACGGCGTCCTGACTCTCGAAGACACCGGCGGCGTCCCTCTGCGCTTCGGCGACGCCGAAACCATGGTTGAAATGGTGCGCCTGACGGCCCTGGGCGAAGGTTTCGGCCGCAGGCTCGCCCTGGGCAGCTACAGGCTCGCCGAAAGCTGCGGGCACCCGGAATACTCCATGACGGTCAAGAAGCAGGAAATACCGGCCTACGACCCGAGAGCGCTTCAGGGCATGGGGCTCACCTACGCCACCAGCAACCGCGGGGCCTGCCACGTGCGGGGCTACCTGGTGGACGTCGAGATCCTGGGAATACCCGTTAAGCTCGACAGTTTCGCGACCGAAGGCAAGGCCCCGTGGGCCGTCTACTTTCAGAATCTCTCGGCCGCCATCGATTCCTCGGGCATGTGTCTTTTTTCGACATTCGGTCTGGAAGATAAGGACATCGCGGAACTCCTCAGCGCGGCGACGGGGATCCCGCACACGGCGGAGGACCTTTTAACCATCGGCGAACGAATCTGGAACCTGGAGCGGCTGTGGAATCTCAGGGCCGGAATGACGCGCGAAGACGACACCCTGCCCGCAAGGCTGAGGACCAAACCCATCCCCGAAGGGGCCGCCAAAGGACACGTCAGCCGCCTGGAAAAAATGCTGCCGGAATATTACGCGCTTCGCGGCTGGGATGCGGCGGGCGTGCCGTCCGATGAAAAACTCGCGTCCCTGGGCCTTACGGGCTTTTAGCAGCCGCTTGCAGGAGCGCGCTCCAAAGCTGACAGTACGGCATTTTATAGTTGCGCTCTCGTTTACGCCGGGGCGGTTCCGTGTTATTTTCTGCAGGCGAAAACTTGCACAGAGGTGACTATGACGATACAGGAAATACCCGCTGCGGGGCTTGATCCGAAACAATTCATCGACGAGCAGGTAAAGTTCATCCGGCAGGCCGTCGGCCCGAATACGGCGATTAACGCTCTGTCAGGCGGAGTCGATTCCTCCGCCGTGACCCTGATAGGGCATAAGGCCCTCGGGGACAGGCTGAAGACCTACTTTATCGACAACGGCCTGATGCGCGAAGGCGAACCCGAGCAGGTCGTGCGTCTATTCCGCGACCTGGGAGTCCAGGTTCATCTCGTGGACGCGCGCGAGGAGTTTTTTGCCGCCCTGAAGGGCGTCCGGGACCCCGAGGAGAAGCGCGAAGCCGTCACCCAGACTTTCTACAAGAAGGTTTTTGGAAAACTGGTGCGGGAATCCGGTGCAAAGCACCTGCTTCAGGGGACCATTCTTACGGACGTGGACGAAACCGTGGCGGGCATCAAGCGCCAGCACAACGTCTTCGAGCAACTCGGCATTAATCCGGAAGATGCCTTCGGCTACCGGATACTGGAGCCTCTGGTTCAGCTTCGCAAGGACGGGGTCCGCAAAGTCGCCGAAGCCCTGGGATTGCCCGCCTCCGTCTACAACAGGATGCCCTTCCCCGGACCGGCGTTGGCCGCGCGCGTCCTCGGAGAGGCGACTCCGGAAAGAATCGCCCTGGTGCGCAAAGCCACCGCCGTCACCGAAGATCTGCTTGCCTCCTCGGGAACTTTCCAGTATATGGCCATCCTGCACGAGGACCGCGTGACCGGCATGCGCGACGGCAGGCGCGATTTCGGCCTGCAGATTGAAATCAGGTGCTGGGACAGCCATGACGCGCGCCGCGCTCTGCCGACACGCCTGGCCTGGGAGACGCTGGAGAATCTGAGTCTGAGGATACTGGACGAGGTGCCCGGTGTTGTCAGCGTCACCTACAACATCGCCCCGAAGCCCCCGTCCACCATGGAAGCCGTTTGAAACGACGGCCTCGCGGCCGCTTCACCCCGCGTTCGGCGAAGATCCATCGCGCGGTCGATACTTCCCCTTATCGCGGGATCCGGCGATCTGCCCGGAGGAGCGACGAGGGCACGGACCCCACGGAAGGGATTATCCTTCGCGGCATACTTGAAAGTGGCGCCATGAGATACGTGATCGTGGGCGGAGGACCGGCGGGTTTCAGCGCGGCCCGCGCCCTGCGCGGCCTCGATCTCCAGGGCCGGGTGACGATGCTGACGAAGGAAGCAGAGCCCCCTTACGCCAGGATCGCCCTCCCTTATCTCGTCCACGGGGCGGTGGACAAGGCGCTGCTGTTTCTCCCCATGCCCGACGGGGTGGTTATGATGCGGGGCGAGGAGGCGCGGGAGATCGACCCGGGACGCCGCGAAGTCCGGACTTCATCCGGCAGAACAATTTCCTATGACAGGCTGCTTCTGGCGACCGGCGCCGACCCTTTGAAGCCCGACATCCCCGGGATCGACCTTCCCTTAGTTTTCACCATCCGGGATCTTGCCAACGCGCAGGCCGACCGGGACCGCCTGCGGACCGCCGGCGCGCGCCGCGCCGTGGTCGCGGGGGCGGGCCCCGTCGGCCTGGAGCTGGGCGATGCGCTCCTCAAAGCCGGTTGCGCGGTCACTTTCGTTGTCGGCTCGGACAGGCTGTTTTCCGCCATGCTCGACGCCCCGGCCTCCGCGTTCCTGGAACGGAGACTCGCGGCGAAAGGGATCGAGATCCGCAAAAACGACAACCTCGCCGCCATCCTGCCGTCGGGGACGGCCTCCCTGAGTTCCGGCGCCCGCGTGCCGTGCGACATCGTCATCGTCGGCAAGGGAGTCTCCCCGCGGATAGATTACCTGTCCGGCGCCAGCGTCCGGGCGCGCCGCGGGATCCTCGTGGACAAATATCAGCAGACCAATGTCCCCGGCATTTACGCGGCCGGAGACGCGGCCGAAACGGCGGATATCGTCCACGGCGATTCCCGGATCAACGCGCTGTGGCCGGAAGCCCTCGAACAGGGGAAGGTCGCCGCCTGCAACATGGCGGGCCGGCCCCTTGCCTATGAAGGCAGCTTTTCGCGCAACGTGATGCGCGTCTTTGAAACAACCATCCAGGCGGCGGGCATGACCCAGGGGGACGAAGGCCGGGCGGATCGCGAGGAAGGGCGCGATTTCCACAGCAAGCTGGTCCTGGACAACGGGATTCTCAAGGGCTTTATTTTCCTCGGAGACGTTCGAAGCGTCGGCTTTTACAGCGATCTCGTCCGCAGGAAGGTGCCGGTTTCTTCCTTCGCCGGCTCTCTGCGGCGCGGCAGCCTCGACTACGCCCGGTTTGTGAAGGAGAGGATCCTTGAACATCAAGGTTAGGGCTTTCGGCGGTTTCCGGGAGCTTCTGGGGCGCGAATTATCGCTCTCGCTGCCCGAGGGGACCACGGTGCGACGGCTATTGGAAGAACTGGGGGGCGGGGCCCCGGCCTTCGCGGCCGAGGTCCTGGACGCAGGCGGGCGCCTCAGGCCCTATGTGCGCATCCTGAGGAACGGGAGGGACGTCCGCAACGCCGACGGCCTCGAAACCGTCATGGCGGAAGGAGACGAGATCGCCCTCTTCCCGCCCCTGGCCGGCGGCTGAAGCCCGGTCAGCGCCGATCGGCCGGGATCCCCGTCAAGTCCGCGACGCGTGCCTTGAAGTAGTCCGGGCGCACGCGTTCCACGATGTTCTGGACCGGTTCGTCCAGATATTTGGTGAAGAAGCTCGGATAGATGCCGATCCAGAACGCGAGGATGATCAGGGGGACGAAAGTGGCCAGCTCCCTCATGTTGAGATCCGGGAGAACCTTGTTGAGGGGGTTTTCGAGCTTGCCGAACATCACGCGCTGATACAGCCAGAGCATATAGGCCGCTCCCAACACGATGCCCAGGACCGCCAGCGCCGCGTAAATCCACAGCCCCGGGGCGGCGAAAGTCCCCTGCAGGATGAAGAATTCGCCGATGAAACCGTTCAGGCCCGGCATCCCGATGGAGCTGAGGGTCATGATGAGAAACACCGTCGCATAGACGGGCATGATGTGGCTCAGTCCGCCGTACTCCGAAATCAGGCGGGTGTGCCGCCGCTCATAGATGATGCCCACGATCAAGAAGAGCGCCCCCGTGGAAATCCCGTGATTGATCATCTGCAGGACCCCGCCCTGCAGGGCCACGGGGGTCGCCGCGAAAACCCCCAGCATTACGAAGCCGAGGTGGCTCACCGAAGAATAGGCCACGAGCGACTTCATGTCCTTCTGCATCATGGCCACCAGGGCGCCGTAAATGATGCCGATCAGCGAAAGAATAAGCAGCGGCTTCAGGAAATACATGGTCGCCCACGGGAACATGGGGAGGGAGAAACGCACAAAACCGTACGTCCCCATTTTCAAAAGGACGCCCGCGAGGATGACGGAACCCGCCGTGGGCGCTTCGACGTGAGCGTCGGGCAGCCACGTGTGGAACGGGAACATGGGCACCTTGATGGCGAAACTGATGAAAAAGGCCAGAAAGACCCAGTACTGAAGGTTTGTCGGGAAACCCAGGTTCTGGAACGCAAGGATATCGAAGGAATAAACGCCCGTGGTGTTGTACTGGTAGAAATAGATCGCCAGGATGCCGACCAGCATCAACACCGACCCGGCGAGCGTGTAGAGAAAAAATTTGATGGCCGCGTAGAGCTTCCTGGGGCCTCCCCAAACCCCGATCAGGAAATACATGGGAACAAGCATCACTTCCCAGAAGACGTAGAAGACCAGGAAATCCAGCGCCATGAAAACGCCGAGCATGCCGGTCTGAAGCAAAAGCATGAACGCGTAGTATTCCTTCACCCTTTCCTTGATGGCCGTCCACGAGGAGAGGATGGAGATGAAGCCGAGCAGCGTCGTCAGCAGAACGAGAAGCAGGCTGATGCCGTCGATCCCGAACTTGTAATTGGCGCCGATCTGCGGGATCCAGGGGCGCTCGTAAATAAAGCGGAAGCCGTTGGGGCTGATGAATCGGGGATCGTTGAAGGAGGTCAGAAGGGGAATGGACACGACAAAGCCGAGGAAGCCGGTTATATTGGCGATCCAGCGTATCGCGTTTTCATTCTCCTTCCGCGTGAACAGGACCGCTATCATTCCCAGCAACGGGAGATAGCAGACAATGTTCAGGATGTTATTCATGAAAAGGCCCATCGCGTCCAGCTCCTTAATCCTGATCCGGGATCCCAGCCGCCGCAGAGGCTCGGCGTCCCGCCTTCGAATCCCGAATCCCTAGAATTTCGCCAGCCCTCCGTAAAATATCAATATCAGGGCCACGATTCCGACAATCGCCGCGAACGCATAGCGCTGCACGAGACCGGTCTGGAAGGAGGTGGCGATCCGGTTCAGGGCCATGTTGACCCTGCCCACCAGGTTGACCAGTCCGTCCACGACATAGGTGTCGAAGAGCCTGGAGAGGGTCGCCGTCCCGCGCGTCGCGGTCGCGGTCCCGTTCACGGTGCCGTCCACAAACTGAGAGTCGACAAAATAGCACGCTCTCCCGAGGTCCTTCGTCCGGTTGACAAAGAGCGCGTCATAGATTTCATCCACGTAATATTTGCGGTACACCAGCCTGTAAAGGCCCCGGATCCTGCCGACCACGCGATCCGCCGCGCCCGGATGAAGGACGTAGAAGCGGTACGCCATATAGATCCCGAATGCCGAAACAGCCACCGAGAGGAAGGTGAAGAGCAGTTCCTGACCGACCGGATGATGCGCGTCGGCCGCGCGCGATTCCGGCAGGCGCAGGACCGGCTCCAGGAACCGTTCAAACCGATTGGCGACGCCCGTCCACGCCGGCATGCCCACGAATCCGCCGATCGCCGAGAGAACCGCCAGCGCGGCGAGGGGGTACACGACGTTTTTCGGCGACTCGCGGAGGTGGTGCCTGGTGTGGGAGTCCATCCGCTCTTCGCCCCAGAAGGTCAGGAAAAGGAGCCGGAACATGTAGAAGGCGGTCATTCCGGCTCCAAGCCACAGCACCAGCCAGACGATGGGGTGGCCGTTGCTCCACGCGCGCCAGAGGATCTCGTCCTTGCTGAAGAATCCCGCCAGAGGCGGAATGCCGGCGATCGCGACGGTTCCAACCAGCATCGTCCGGTACGTCCACGGCAGATAGGCCTTCAGACCTCCCATCTTCATCATGTCCTGCTCATGATGCATGGCCATGATCACCGATCCCGACCCGAGGAAGAGGAGCGCCTTGAAGAAGGCGTGCGTCATGAGATGGAAAATCCCTCCGATAAATGCGCCCACGCCCAGCGCCGCGAACATGTAGCCCAGCTGGCTCACCGTGGAGTAGGCCAGGACGCGCTTGATGTCCGTCTGGGCGAACCCGATGGTGGCGGCATAGACCGCCGTCAGCGACCCGACGACGGCGACGATCATCATGGCCTCGGGCGCGCGGCTGTATAGCGCGTTGCTCCGGCAAACCATGTAGACGCCGGCGGTGACCATCGTGGCGGCGTGAATCAGGGCGGAAACGGGCGTCGGGCCCTCCATGGCGTCCGGCAGCCAGACATAGAGCGGGATCTGAGCGCTCTTGCCGCAGGCCCCGATAAAAAGGCACAGCGTCGCCCAGAAAAGGAATCCGAACGGCGGCTCGACCGGCAGAGCGGAAGCCTTTTCAAACACCTCCTCAAAGCGCAGGGATCCGAAATGGACGAAAATCAGCATCATCCCCAGAAGAAACGCCGCGTCCCCGATGCGGTTCACCACGAAGGCCTTCTTCCCCGCGTCCGCGGCGCTCTTCCTGTCGAAATAAAAACCGATCAGCAGATAGGAACAGAGTCCGACGCCTTCCCAGCCGACAAACATCATGACATAGTTGTTGGCCAGAACCAGCGTGAGCATGGCGAACATGAACAGGTTCATGTAGCAGAAGAAGCGCCAATAGCCGCTGTCTTCCCACATGTAGCCGGTCGAATATACGTGAATGATGAAACCGACCAGCGTGACGACCAGGATCATGACGGCCGAGAGCGGATCCAGCTGAAATCCCCATGGGACCTCGAACGGAGCCAGACTTCCGTCCGCCAGGGGGAGTGGCCCTCCGCGAAGCCAGGTGAAAAGGTCGATGGAGAAAAGTTCCCCATCGGCAACGACAAAGAGCTGATAGACGGCGGCAACGCTGAGTACAAGCGACAGGCCCACGGACGCAAGCGCGACGGCGGAGACGGCTCTCTTGTTGAGCCTCCGGCCGGTTGCCGCCAATTGGGTCAAGCCGAGCAGTCCCAAAATCGCGCTGCCGGCAAGCGGCAGGATCGGTATCAACCAGATGTAGTTCAGCATCGCTCTCGTTTCAGCCCGTCGGCGCTGTTCTTACTTAATGGATCCGAGCTCATCCATGTCCCAAGGAGAACCGGCCGTCAGCCGGAAGCTTGCCGCCGAAATGCTTCATGTGTCTGGAGCCGGCGAAAAAACGGACTAGTAACATAGCGGCGGGAATAAAGTCAAACTGATTGTGGGTAGCAACGGCGGATGGACTGCACCGCGGCCGCGACGGCCGGGTTCAAGCCCGGATGATGCGGTTTGAGGCGGGGCCCGTCGGGGGATTCATCGGATGCCGCCGGCGCACGGGATCAACGGCCTTTTTCCCTGAGACGCGCCTCCTGGATCAGCAGGTCCCTATAGACGGCCTCGACCTGCTCGCGCGTCCGGTCGATGGTGCCGGAAGTGTCGATCGTGTAATCCGCCAGCTTCACTTTTTCCTCGGGCGGCATCTGCGCCTCTATTCGGGCCCGCGCCTCCTCCTCGCTCAGACCGTCGCGGCCCATGAGGCGCGCGAGCTGCAACGCCGGCTCGCAGGTGACCACGATGAGCCGGTCATACATCCGGTGGCTCCCCGTTTCGATCATCAGGGCGGCGTCGACGACGACGACGGCTCCGGGCGACGCTTCGCGAGCGGCTTCGATCCGCCGCCGGATTTCTTCGCGGATCGCGGGATGCATCAGGCTGTTGAGCAGCCGCCTCCTTTCCGGATCGGAAAAGACGATGCACCCCAGCTTTTTGCGGTCGATGCCCCCGCCGGAATCCAGGATTTGAGGCCCGAAGGCCTCGACGACCTTTTGCGCGGTTTCACTTCCCCGCGCCAGCAGTTCGTGCGACACCGCATCCGCGTCGATGACGATCGCCCCCAGTTCGGCGAACATCGATGCGGCGACGCTCTTCCCCGAAGCGATATTCCCTGTCAGAGCGACACGCAGCATAGGGAGCGCATTGTATCACAACGCCGGAGCGTTGACTCCGCGAGCGTCTTGGGATAGTTTGGACCGGCGGATCATCCGGCAGGCTGCGCGCGGATTTTCAAGAGGGAAACGGCATGCGCGTTCTTATCACGGGCGGAGCGGGGTTCATCGGATTCCATCTCGCGGCCGAACTCATGCGCCGGGGGATCGAGATCAGCCTGCTCGACAATTTCAACGATTTTTACGACCCGCAGATAAAACGGCGCAACGTGCAGGATCTCCGGGCGATGGGGCCCGCGCCTTTGCATGCCGTCGACATACTGGATCGCGAGGGGCTCCGGAACGCCTTCGAGCAGACCCGCCCCGATACCGTTGTGCACCTCGCCGCGTGGGCGGGCGTGCGGCCGTCGCTGGAAAGACCCGATCTGTATGCGGCCGTCAACGTAACGGGGACCGTCCACGTCCTGGAAACGGCTCGGGAGTTTTCCGTCCGATGCTTTATTTTCGGCTCCTCCTCTTCGGTCTACGGGGGGAGTACGCGCGTGCCCTTTACGGAAGACGACCCGGTAGACCGACCGGTTTCCCCCTACGCCGCGACCAAGCGGGCGGGAGAACTTCTCTGCCATACCTACGCCCGAAATTACTCCATGCACATCACGTGCCTGCGCTTCTTCACGGTCTACGGGCCGAGGCAGCGCCCCGAAATGGCGATCCACAAATTCGCCCGGCTCATGTCCGTCGGCGGAGAAATCCCGATCTTCGGCAAAGGAGATTCCCGCAGAGATTACACTTACGTGGACGACATCGTGGCGGGAGTCACGGCCGCCATCGAGGCGAATCCGCCCTTTGAAATCATCAATCTCGGCGAATCGCGGACAGTGACGCTCCTGGAACTGGTGCATCAGCTGGAAGAAGCTCTCGGCAAGAAAGCCGCCCTGCGCTTTCTGCCGGAACAGCCCGGCGACATGGCCGTCACGCACGCCGACATATCGCGCGCCCGCCGCATTCTGGGATACAACCCTCAAACGCCGCTTTGCGAAGGGCTGCGGCGGTTCGCGGAATGGTTTAAAGCCAGCGGTTAGGTGGCAGCGGTTAGCGGGCAGCGGTTAGTGGGAGGGGAGTTCCGGCAAGATCTGAGGTTATGGAGGGGAAATCTCCTGTCCGACATTATTGACCGGGAATCCATGCAGTTCAGGCTCCCTGGTGGATGCAACGCAGCCTTTATCAAAACATGCAGCATCCAAAATCAAAGAGCCTATCATGAAAGCCGATGACCTCCCCCCCTCCTCCATTCTGACCGCTAACCGCTGCCCGCTAACCGCTGACC
>CAYZTZ010000009.1:0-51207 GCA_964481255.1 uncultured Acidobacteriota bacterium
GGCGATGGCGGAGGAGGAATCCCAGGAGCGCTCGCAAAAGCGGGATCGGAAGACCGAGAGAAGCCGTTGGAGAGACCGGCGGGAGAGACCGGAAGGAATCCGGCAGCCCGCCGCTTTGCAGGCGTCGATGGAAGAACCGGCGGCGGATTCCCTGGAAAGCTGGAGCATCAGCGCCGAAACCGAACGGGAGGCGGAGTCGCGCCTCGAGCCCGATTCCCTGTATGCGCCGTCGGCCATTCCTGAACTCCCCTCCGGCCAGCCGCCGCAAACGGATGCGCCCCCGGAACCGGAAACCGGCGGCGGACCGGAGCCGACGGTCGGCGCGGACGCGTCATCCGAGAACTCGCCTGCGGAGTCCGCTTCCATCAGGGATAACGGCGAGATACAACCCTTTTCTACGGATCGGGATGGTTCAACGTCTTCATTCACGCGGCGCCGCGCCGCAGGCGCGCGGCGCAAACGTTATACGCCTCCCCGGCATAGCCCCCGGACCGAACATCCGTCCATCGACGATATGCTTCGCGAAGGACAGGAGGTTCTCGTTCAGGTCGCCAAGGAGCCCATCGGCAAGAAGGGCGCCCGGGTGACCAGCCATATCGCCCTTCCGGGACGCTACCTCGTGTACATGCCTACGGTGGATCATGTCGGCGTCTCCCGCAAGATCGGTTCCGAAGACGAGAGACTCCGGCTCAAGGACATCATCTTGAGACACCGGGACCTCTTCTCCGGCGGAGTCATCGTCCGGACAGCCGCGGAGGAGCATAGCGAGGAGGATCTGGTGAACGACCTGGATTTCCTGGTGCGGCTCTGGGACGACATCCGCGCCCGGTCCGAGTCCGTGTCGGCGCCGGCCCTGGTCCACGCGGAAATGAATCTTGTCCAGCGACTGCTTCGGGACCAGTTCTCCTTCGAATTCGCCGCCATACGCGTCGATGACGAGATGGAATACCAGCGGGTCGTGGAATTCGTGGACAAGATCTTCCCGAACCTCGTCCACCGGATCAAGCTCCACGTCAAGGACACGCCCATTTTCGACGAATACGGCATCGCGCCGGAGATCGACAAGCTGCTCCTGTCGAAAATCTGGCTGAAAAGCGGCGGCTACATCGTCATCAACCAGACCGAAGCGCTCGTCAGCATTGATGTCAACACCGGCAAGTTCGTCGGCCGCGGGAACAGCCTGGAGGAGACGATCACCCGGACCAACCTCGAGGCGGTCAAGGAGATTGTCCGGCAGATACGACTGCGGGATCTGGGAGGCATTATCGTGATCGATTTCATCGACATGGATGAACGCAAGAACCGCAAGCGTGTGATGGAGGCGTTGTCGGAAGAGATCGCGCGGGACAAGTCCCCCAGCAAGATTCTCGAATTCAATGAATTCGGACTGGTGGCCATCACGCGCAAGAGAGTCAAACAGTCTCTGGAGCGGACGCTGTGCCAGCCCTGTCCTTACTGCTCCGGCTCCGGCATGGTCAAGTCGGTCGCGACGACGTGCTACAGCATTTATCATGAGGTCGAAAAGATGCGGCCCATGCTGGACGAACGTTCGGATCTGATGATTCGTGCGCACCCGGATGTGGTCCGGGCCCTGCGTGAATCCGAATCGCTGGTTCTCGATGAGATCCGCCATCTCCTGAAGAGGGACGTCATCGTCAAGGCCGATCCCTCGCTCCATATCGAGCACTTCAATATTGTCGCTTGAGAGTCGCGGCGCGGGACCGGCCGCATCCGAGGACCAAAGCTTGGGACGGGACGCAGCGGCCGCGGCAGAGAGGGAAAAACCGCGGATTTCAAGACTCGCGCGGGAGCAGGCGCTTTTTTGATTCAGGACATCCCTGGAAAACTCTTTCTTGGATTCCGCGGCGCTTCCGGCGATTCTACGCCCCCTTTGAGAAGACGGCCATAATCAGGACGGGGACGCGACCGGCATGGCGTCGGGCGTTTCGGCGGGGAGGCTACGGCGCGGTTTCCTCCTTCTTGGCTTCTTCCCAGAGAGCGTCCATTTCCTCGAGCGAAGCGCTCTTCAGCGGGCGCCCTTGCTTTTTAACAGCCGATTCCACATAGCGGAACCGGCGGTAAAACTTTTCGTTGCTGCGTTCGAGCGCCGTTTCGGGATCCACTCCCAGAAAGCGCGCCACGTTCACAGCCACAAAAAGGAGATCGCCGACTTCGTCCGCCGCCTTGCGGAGGTCTTTCCTACGGTGAGCGTCTCGGAGTTCGGAGGCCTCCTCCTTTAATTTCGAGAGTATGTCCTCGAGGTTCGCCCAGTCGAAGCCCACGCGCGAGGCCTTGGAGGTCATCTGGTAGGCGCGGTGCAGAGCGGGCAGTCTTCGGGGTATGCCGTCCAGAAGCGAGGATTTCGAGTCCGGATGGGTCCGCGACGGGACGCCCTTTTCCGCCGCCTTGATGTCCTCCCAGTTTCGGAGCACGTCCTCGGAAGTCGGAAGATCGACGTCGCCGAAAATGTGGGGATGGCGTCGAACCATCTTCTCCCGCGACCGCTCAATGACGTCGGCCAGATCGAACTCCCCGCGTTCCTTCGCGATCTGGGCGTGAAAAACGATCTGGAAGAGAAGGTCGCCCAGCTCTTCTTTCAGCTCGTCCGGATCGCCCGCGTCGAGCGCGTCGAGGACCTCGTAGGCTTCCTCGATAAGCATCGGCTTCAGAGTTTCTCTTGTCTGTTCCCTGTCCCAGGGGCATCCGCTTTCACTCCGCAAACGCTCCATGAGCAGGACGAGGGAGTCGATATCTGCGCGTTTCGTTTTCATGGCTTCATTATCCCCGCATCCCTTTCGGGAGGCAACCCGGGCATTCGCGGCGGGTCCGCGATCTTTCGGAACTCCCGGAAGGCGCTATGGCCTGTCTGCGGCAGGGGCTGCGGTCACCGGACGGGGGCCGGACGCTCTAGCCCAGGACATCCTTCAGGGCGCCGAGCACGTGCAGAACCTCGGACTCCGTCATTCCGGGAAATACGGGCAGGCATATATGCCTGGAGCAAAGGTCCTCGGAAACAGGCAGGGGGCCGGCCGCGTATCTCGTGAACACGGGCTGCCGGTGCAGCGGCTCCTCATAGACTTCTCCCGACAGCGAAACGCCGTATCGTTCCTTCAGAAGGGTCTTCAGATGCTTCCTGTCGCGCTTCGGTTCAAGGACGGCGATGTATTTGTAATAGTTGCAGACGCCTCCGGCGGGAATGCAAAGCGTGTGCAGGTTCTTCATGCCCGCCAGCCCCTTGTCGTAGACGGCCGCTGCCGCCCGGCGGTCCGCTATCATCGAGGGCATGCGTTCCATATGCTTGAGCCCTATGATCGCGTGCGGCTCGGACATGCGCCAGTTATAGCCCATGCGCACGTGCGCATTGACGGCGAAGCTCGCCTTGCCCTGGTCGCGGTAGAGCCGCGCCTCCTCTGCGATATGATCGTCATTGGTCACAATCATGCCGCCCTCCGCGGATGTCATGACTTTGGTCGGATAGAAACTGAAGGCCGCGGCGATGCCGAACGCGCCCGCCTTCGTCGGCCCCAGGGACGATCCGTGAGCGTGCGCCGCGTCCTCGACCAGCCAGAGGCCTTTGGACTCGGCCAGTTCCGCCAGGGCGGCAATCTGAGCGGATACCAGACCCCCGATATGCACGACCACCAGCCCCACCGTGCCCGGCGCAAGGCTCTTTTCTGCGGCTTCGGCGCTCACGGCGAACGATTCCGGGTCCATATCCACCAGCACCGGGATTCCGCCGGCGTGCACGACGGCCGCGGCCGTGGCGAAGAATGTATTGGTCGGGACGAGCACTTTTTTCCCCTCCACCCCCAGGGAACGGAAAATAATCTCCAGGGCGCTGGTCCCGCTGTTGACTGCGATCGCGTGGCGGACGCCGCAGAAGCGGGCGAACTCCTGTTCAAACAGGGCGCCGTATTTCCCGAGGGTCAGTTGTCCGCTGGCCAGGACTTCCTGAATACGGTCCGCGATCCACCGCCTGTCCTCCGGAAGAAACTGTATCTTTGCTGCAGGAACCTGAATCATCACGCCTCCTTTCATGCGCCCGAAACCTGTCGGCCGCGCCCTAGGCGTCGCCCCCGCCGCGGGCGATAAGGATCACGCCGATCATGACCAGGACAATGCCGATCCAGCGGACGGGCGGCACGCTTTCCTTGAGGACCGTGACCGCCAGAAGCGCCGCGAAACCGTATTCGATGGCGGTCATGGGCAGAGCGACCGTGACCCCGGTCCAGGAAAGGGCTGCGAGGAAAAGGAAATAGAACAGGGCGTTCAGAAGGGTCCCGACGATGACATGGGGATTGCATAAGGCGTGCCCGAAATAAGTCACCAGCGGCCACGGCGCGTAATTCTCGAGACTCCCGATCTCAAGCATTCCGCGGCGGACCAGTATTTGTCCGACGGCCGCCGCCGCGGCGGCCGTCGTCATCGCGACGATGACTCTCAGCATGCGCTTGCCCGTCCTTTCTCAGCCGATCTCGCTGAACGAGATTCTCCGGATCCGCTCCGCTTCCAGAGCCTCGCGCAACGCCTGGCTGGTCAACGCCCTGTACTCGTCCTCGTGCCGGTAAAGCGGCATGGTGCGGTCGATTTCCGCGCACCGGCGCGTGGCCGGATGGAAATAGAGCTCCGTGACGCCGTCGGGCAGATTCCGGAGAAAGCCGAGCACCCTTTCCAGCGTCATGGCGCCGCTGTCCGCGTTCCCGAACAGAAAATCGTTATGACTTACGCTGGCCCGGCGAAGGCGGCGTTTCATGAGCGCCCTCCAGGGGCTGAGAAAAAGCCAGGACGCGCATCGGGATGCGAGCGAGCGTTTCGAAACTCTCCAGGAACGAATGGGCGGCTCGTTGGGCCATCGCACGGCCTTCAACCCGTAATCCCGCCCGACCTTCAGCAGCAGCCGCAGCACCGTCGGATGCAGGTGCATGTGGTTATGCGCATTCACATGGTCCAGGGCCAGTCCGGTCCTGAGAAAGGCCTCCAACTGGGCTCGAATCTCGGCTTCGAGCTGTCGCCGTATGCGCGGATGGAAGAAAAACCTGAAGCCCGCGCGACCGGGATGCTCCGGGAAGGCGCCCGAGGCGTCCACCAGATCCGGAATCCGCTCGGGCGGCAGCACGGGGTTTCCTTCCACAAGGACGAGATGGAGGCCCACCTTAAGGGCGGAGCATTGCCGCGCGCCCTCAACCGCCTCCTTCGCAAACCGCGCCCCGATCATGAGACTGGCCGTTGTCAGGGTTCCGCGACGGTTCGCGTCGATAATCGCCTCGTTGACCGGCGGCGCCAGGCCGAAATCGTCTCCCGTCAGTATTACTTTTTTCGACACATCTCTTCGCGCCGCGGACGGCGCGGAAGGGACTCCCTTATCCGAGTTCAATGGAATCTGCGCACTCCGTTCTGCGCCATCGTTTCCTGGGCGACGAGACGCCCGTCCCGGGTCAGCACGAAGCGGGCTCCACGCCACACCGTCGTGCGCTTCAGGAAGGCCAGCAGCCAGGTCGCCAGGGACGCGATGTCGCGGAAAGGCAGCAGCCAAAGGCTCCGCAGGCCCTCGCGGTCCCGCAAAACCCGGTTCAAGATGACGGCCGCGGCGGCCATTCGGATCGCGCACGCGCCCGCCAGGACCCCAAGACCCATAGCGTTTCCGAGGCGCGCAGCCGCGTAGAGAAGGGCGAAGGGGACGGAGCGTATGACGGCTGTGGCGAAAAACGCGAAAGGGCGGGCCGCGCGCGTGTTCTGATCCCAATAGACCTGGTGGTTCCACCACTGAGAAGGGCTCTGAAGATCCACGATGGTGTCGACAAAGCGCGGGACAATGGCGATATCCCGTCCCAGCATGGCGATCCGCCTTCCCATTTCGTAGTCCTCGACGAGGTAATCGGCAAGGGATTCCAGCCCCCCGATCCGCTCCAGGGTCGCGCGGTGGAGCGCCGCCGAGGCGCCCAGGCAGAACCTCGAGGCTCCGCTGACATGCGCGAAAATCACGTTCGGCATGAAATCCGCGTTGAGCGTCAGCAGCTCCATTTTCTCATACCACGTGCGCGCGCCGGCGGCTTTATAGAGGGTGCAGGCGCAGCCCACCTCGGGATCGGCCAGGGGAGCGACGATGGCCTGCAGATAATCCGGAGGGAGCAGGATGTCGCTGTCGCTGATGACCAGAATATCGTATCGGGCGTGCAGGAGTCCGCCGATCATGTTATTGACTTTGCCGTTGGTGCCGGCGCGCCGGTTTTCGACGGCGACCGTCACGCGACGCGGGCCGAATTCGCTCTGAATTTCCCTGAGCAGGGGAAGAGCGGCGTCATCCGGACTCTGAACTGAAAAAACAACCTGGTATTCGGGATAATCCTGGAGGCAGGCGCTGCGGAGGTTTTCCCTCTGGTTTTTCTCCAGTCCATGCACCGGCTTCAAGATGGTCGCGGGAGGCCCGGGAACGGGCGGGCGGGAAGATGAGCCGCGGACGCTTCTATGGAGACGCAAAGAGGCCGCCATGCATAAAAGGGCGTAGACCGAACCGCAAAGGACCGGCACGAGGAGAATCCATTCCAGTATCTGGCGGGCCTGTGGAATCATCGGATTCAATGACGTTCTACCCCACGCTCAGCGACGACGGCGCGTCCTCCGTCTCCCGGCATCCGAACGGTCCGAGCCCGGCGGATATGCGCATGAGAGGGGAAGCCCCGTCGGCGGCACCCTGACGCGGCCGCTCACGGCTTGATTCCCGATACTTTAAAACCCAAGGCTGAAAAAGAGTCCGCCAGGCCGGAACTGTGACCCGACAGATCCACAGTAAAATGGCGGAACTCCGGCCGCTGCATCCATTCACCGCGCAGCCGGTCGAATTCCGCGACGGCCCGCTCTCGGGGCAGAGCCCTGAAAGTTCTCAGTTCGGCGTCGCATTTCGGGATGTCAAGGATCTGCAGGAGGACCGACAGCACTGCGTCCTGGCCTTCCGATCCGTCTTTGGGGCGGATGACGCCGGATGAGGGATAAAACGATCGCGTATCCCAGGGCGCCTGAATCCCCGCGAAGCGGCACAATGCGTCGCGCGCCATTTCCGTCGCGCGTATCTTGCCGTCGCGCGCGCTGCCGGCGATATGGGGCGTCCCGATATCCACCCGATCCAGAAGGGAGTAATCCAGACGGGGCTCATCCTCCCAGACATCCAGGACGGCGCCCGCGATATCACCCCTTTGAAGCGCGGCTTTTAATGCGCCGCTGTCGAACACCGGCCCCCGGGCGGTGTTGATCACAAACTGTTCCGGCGAAAGGCGGTCCAATGTTCCCCTGTCCAGCATGTGCCGGGTCGGGTAGGGCCCGGCCGGGACAAGCGGAACGTGGAAGGTCAGAATGTCGGCTCCCAGGACTTCATCGAAGGAAACGTACCGGGTATCGCCGGTGGCGTCCCTGAGAGGCGGGTCGCACAGCAGGGTTTCCATTCCCAAAGCGCGGGCCTTTTTCGCGACTCGCGAGCCCACATTCCCAACGCCGATCACGGCCAGGGACTTCCTTTTCAGATTCCATTGCCGTCGCGCCGCGATGACAAACATCGCCGTGAAAACATACTCCGCCACGGAGTCCGCGTTACAGCCCGGGGCATAGCCCAGACGGATTCCGCGGGCCTTGAGGTACTCCTGATCGATGTGGTCGATGCCTGCGCTGGTGCTCGCCACAAACTGTATGGAACTGTGTTCCAGCAAGGCGGCATCCACCCGTGTGACGGAACGTACGATCAGGGCGTCGGCGTGTCGGATCTTTTCGGCCTTCAAATCCCTCCCTGAGAACGGAAGGATCTCGCCCAGGCCTGAAAAAGCCTCCTGCCATAAAGGAATCGTTTCATCCACCGCAATAAGCATCGAAGCCCCGAAAATTCTATATATTGCAGGCATTTTTCGCCAAAAGCAAACTCGTTTTGGATGCGCTCCCGGGCCCTCGCCGCGCGATGCCTTTCCTCGCCGGTCGCCGCGGGCTTCATGCTCTCCGGGATCGCGGCGTTGCGAGCGCGAAGGATTTGCTTGCGAGCCGCGCCTCCTTGTGAGTTATGATGTAGGGCTATGACGTGGTTCGCGAAGGAAAAAGGCCCGATCGCGAATACCCCCGACGAGGAGAAGACTGTTCGGACGGAAGGGCTTTTTATAAAGTGCAACAGCTGTCGGGCCTTTATCTGGAAAAAGGATCTCGACGCCAACGAAAAGGTCTGTCCAAAGTGCGGCTATCACTTCCGAATCAATGCCACGGAACGGCTTAAGTCGCTGTTCGACGAAGGCGCCTATGAAGTGTTGGATAATCGTCTTTTCTCTCCCGATCCGTTGAATTTCGTCGACCGGGAGCCTTACGCCCAGAAGCTCGCCGCGGCCCGCAAGGCGACCGGTTTGAACGACGCCGTGATAAACGCTCGTGGAAAGCTGGGCGGCCGCACCACCCTGATCTCGGCCATGGAATACAGTTTTATAGGCGGTTCCATGGGATCCGTCGTCGGCGAAATGATCACCCTGGCCATTGAAAGGGCCATACGGGAAAAACTGCCCTATATCGTGGTGTCGGCGTCCGGCGGCGCCCGCATGCATGAAGGGACTCTCTCTCTCATGCAGATGGCGAAAATCAGCGCCGCGCTCGCGCGGCTCGATGAGGCGGGCTTGCCTTTTATTTCGGTGCTGACGGATCCGACGACGGGCGGAGTCACGGCCAGCTACGCCATGCTTGGAGATTTGAACATCGCGGAGCCCGGCGCGTTGATCGGTTTTGCGGGTCCAAGGGTCATTGAGCAGACGATACGCCAGAAGCTCCCCAAGTCTTTTCAGCGAAGTGAATTTCTACTGGAGCACGGCATGCTGGACGCCATTGTGGACCGCAGGGAAATGCGCAACTACCTCATCAACGCCCTGAACTTTTTCATGCTTCAATAATCAGCGGTCAGCGACAGGCGGACCGTGGTCGGGAGCCAATGGTCGGCTCGTCGAGAGTGCGCCGGCACATGGCTTCAATCCAACGCAGAAGCGTTCGTCTCCGTTTCTCCCAAAGTGCCAACCACCGACTGTTTATCTCTAACCGCTAACCGCTGACCGCTAACCGCTGACCGCTAACCGCTAACCGCTAACCACTGACCCCTGCCTCGC
Organism: uncultured Acidobacteriota bacterium; assembly: GCA_964481255.1. Lineage (GTDB taxonomy): Bacteria > Acidobacteriota > UBA6911 > UBA6911 > UBA6911 > UBA6911. The sequence goes on from CAYZTZ010000009.1 coordinate 9,114, forward strand.
CATTTGTTCAAATTCCTCCTCGCTCAACACCTGGATTCCGAGTTCCCTTGCCTTGTCGAGCTTGCTTCCGGGATTGCTTCCGGCAAGGACGTAGTCGGTTTTGCGCGAGACACTGGAAGCGGTCTTGCCGCCCAGCCTGCGGATCAGCTCTTCCAATTCGGTTCGGCTGCGCCGCTGCATGGTCCCGGTGACGACAAAGGTCTTCCCTTCGATCCCGGACGGTCCCCCCATCGGTTCCCTCGAAATGTCGCTTGTCATCCGGACCCCGTATTTTTCCAGATCCTTCAGGATGCGGGACGCTGTTTTGCTTTCAAAAAACCTTCGAATGCTTTCGGCGGCTATCGGACCCACGCCCGGAATCTCCGCGAGGCGCTCCGGCGAAGCGGCCATCAGGGACCGCATGTCGGGAAACTCCGCCGCGAGGAGTCTGGCGTTGCGTTCGCCCACATGGCGGATAGCGAGGGCTGTGAGAAGCCGCGACAGCCCCCGGTCTTTGCTCGCCTCGATGTTCCGGATGAGGTTTTGCGCCGATTTCCTCCCCATACGTTCCAGCCCTTCGAGCTGTTCCACCGTCAGGCCGTAGATGTCGGAGAGGGATTTGATAATGCCCTTGTCCACGAGTTGGTCGATCAGCGACGGTCCCAGGCCTTCAATATCCATGGCGCGTCTGGATGCGTAGGACAGAAGGCGCTCTTTGAGCTGCGCCGGGCATGAGGGATTGGGGCAGCGGATGTAGACGCCGCCCTCGTCGCGGACGGTTTCCGCGCCGCACGCCGGGCATCGCGGAGGGAAACGGAACGGAACCTCCGCGCCGGACCGCTTCTCGAGCTCCACGCGGACCACGTGGGGGATGATTTTCCCCGCCTTCTCGACGATAACGTGGTCGCCGATGCGGATATCCTTGCGCGCGATCTCGTCGGCGTTGTGCAGGCTCACCCGGGAGACGCGGGTGCCGGCGATTTCGACCGTCTCGAGATCCGCCACGGGAGTCAGGGTGCCGGTCTTGCCGACCTGCACGTGGATGTCCCGGATACGCGTGCCGGCCTGCCAGAGTTCCACCTTATACGCAATCACCCATCGCGGGGATTTGCTGGTCGCCCCCAGACGGTCGCGCTCGGCGAAGCTGTTGACTTTGATCACGAGGCCGTCGGTTTCATAATCGAGAGTGTTGCGCGTTTCGAGAGCTTCCGCGCAATAGGCCAAAACCTCTTCGATGGTGTCCAGCGCCCGGCTGTAGGGCACGACGGGAATGCCGTAGCTTCGGATGAGGGACAGAAACTCGGCGTGCGTGGCGAGGTTCAGGCCGCTGATGCGCCCCTCGCTGTGGGCGAAGAAACGGAGGTTGCGCTGGGCGCATTGGCGCGGATCAAGGAGCTTGAGGCTTCCCGCGGCGGCATTCCTGCAATTGGCGAAGATCCTTTCGCCCCGCTCCGCCTGCAGCCGGTTCAATCGGGACAGTTCCGTGTGCGTCATGTAAACTTCGCCCCGGACTTCCAGGATCTCGGGCGCACGGCCGCTGCGGAGCATGAGCCGGAGAGGGATGTCCCGAACCGTTCGCAGGTTGTGGGTGATGTCATCGCCGCGGGCGCCGTCGCCCCGTGTCAATCCCAGCGTGAAGCGCCCCTTTTCAAAAATGAGGGAGGCGGAGACCCCGTCGATCTTCTGCTCCACGATGTACTGGGGCTTTCCCCCGTCCAGCCATCGGCGAATGCGGGCGTCGAACTCGCGCACTTCTTCCTCGCTGTATGTGTTTTCGATGGAGAGCATGGGAACGGCGTGGGGGACCTGGCGGAAACCCTCGATGGGCTGCCCGCCGACCCGCCGGGTCGGGCTGTCGGGAGTGACGAGCTCCGGATGCCGCGCTTCGAGATCCTGAAGTTCCTTCATCAGCCTATCGAATTCCAGATCGCTGATCTCGGGTTCGTTCTCGATATAATATTTGTAATTGTGGTGCTCGATGAGCCGCCGCAGCTCCTCGATCCGATCCTTGACAGATTCAACCATATCCACGCCTCCGCTCCTGCGACAACGGTATCGTCTTCTCGTCGTGGCTTATCCGAAAGGCCCTGAGAGCCCGGGATTCGGGACGCCCCGCAGGATCCCCTCCGATCCCAGGGATTCCTTTTAACAAAGCCGTTTCCTCGACCTCCCGCGCTGCACGCTAATTTTACTGTCAAAAAGTATCGGGACGATATTAGAATTAAACCGCCGCGCCGTGGAGAACGCGGCGAGGCCCTTCCATAGGGAGGTGCGCCTGCCAGGATGGATATGGGGGCGCCGATGATGGAGCGGCGGCATCTCAGCCATTCAATTCAAGGGTCGATATGGAACGGAATGAATCGCCCAAGGGTGACGAGGTCCTGGAATCTCCCCGGCGGACGCCATCCGAAGAGGCGCGTCCGGGTCCCGTGGAGCCCTCCGGGAACGGGGGCGGACTGCCTTCGACCCAGGCCCGCTTTTCACGGATCTGCTCCGAAATGATGGAGTGCCTGTCCGATCTCGCGCGGGATTTCCAGGACTCTCTCGAGGAGCTGCGGAAAGTCGAGTCGGAGATAGAGCTGAGGAAGGCGCAGCTGAAGAAGCTCCACGATATCGAGGTCTCCGCGAACACGCTCGAGCGGCTCGTCGAAGAACAGCGCCTGCGTATGGAAAGCTTCGAGGCTCTGATGCGGGATCAGAGACGCCTGTGGGACGAGGAAAGGGCGCGCAGGGAGCTGGAGGACAGGGAGTACCGGGAAAATCTCAGGATCCAGAGGCAGCGGGAGGAGGAGGAGTACAGGCGCCAGAGGGCCCTCGAGGAGCGGACGGAGAGGCAGCGGATCGACGAGGAACTGCGCGCGTTTCAGCTTGAAAACCGGCTGAAGCTGGAATCATTGGAGAAGGATCTCCTTCAGAAGGAACTGAGTCTGAAGGAAAAAGAGCAGGAATGGGTCCAGCTGGCGCAGGAACTGGAGCGGCTCATGTCCCGATTGGTCTTCCGCTCCCGGAAATACGCGCCGCCTTTGATGCCTGCCCCCGCGCCCGAAGATTTGCGCCATGGCGGCTCGGCGGAGGGCGGACCGTCCTAGGACCGCCGGGGGCGGGGTCCGCGCGCCCGGGGCGCCCATGGAAGCCGCTTCCGGAGTCGGGGCCATACGGCAAGAGCGATCATGCTTCCCGCCCCGTCGATGCCCACGTCGAGGAGCGAGGCGTTCCGCCCGGGGACAAAGGCCTGATGCCATTCGTCGGAAAATGCATAAAGGAGCGCCAGACCCATGGGGGCGATCCGCCGAGTCCAGGGACAGGGTTCGGCGCCGTACAGGGCGTGATAGTAGGCTGCGGCCAGAAGGGCATACCCGGTCATATGCCCCAGTTTTTTGGCGAGGGTGTCCCAGCGCGCGAACTCCGGCAAATCCGGCCCTGGTATGGAAGAAGCCCCGAAGATAAGCCCCATGACCAGAACCGCCGGCCCCCATTGCCGGATCCATCTCTGCATCGATCGGTTTCCCCCGGGCACGGACGGCGTCCCCCTCCGGCATAGGATAGACGAAAAAAGAGGCGGACTCACGCAAAGAACCGATTTGCGCCTCCGGCGAAAAGCCGGATTTAATCTGTTGAGTGTTCGGCGGGGAAACGATAGTGTCTAATGCCGCGGGCGCGTCCAAGGGGTCGAACAGGGACGGCAGGCCGCTCGTCTTATGCCTTGACAGGCTTTGAACGCGGCCATTAACATGATCCCGGCGCCTTCAAGGGGAGATTTCGCAACCGATTGCCAGTCTTTTTGAAGACTGCGGATTGATGAAAACAGACGCAAACGAGATCGAGGTGATTATCAGCAGCGCCCTGGAGAATCTTGATTTGATCCAGGCTCTCACGGATTGCATCACGGATTACATGAAATTCGACGAGGAGTCGGCCCACCGGATAGGGATGTCGGTTCGAGAGTCGGTCACCAATGCGATCCAGCACGGGAACAAGCTCGATCTCAGCAAAAGTGTCTATATTTGTTACGATATGGCTCCGGACCGTCTTTCCATTTCGGTGCGGGATCAGGGCAATGGGTTTCGGGCTGATCTGGTGCCGAATCCTCTGGATTCGGCCAACCTTTTGAAACCGAGCGGCCGCGGCATATTTTATATACGTACCTTCATGGACGAGGTGGAGTTCCGGTTCCCTTCGGAAGGGGGGACGGAAGTTTTCATGGTAAAAAAGTTTCATTCCCATCAAGGAGATCGAATATGAAGATTGAGACACGCACCATCGGCGATATCCGAATACTGGACTGCAGCGGCAAGATCACGTTGGGAGAGGGTACAATGGCTGTCCGTAACACGGTGCGCGACATCCTTAAGAATAACGGCAAGAAAATCATACTGAACCTTGCCGATGTCAACTACATCGACAGCTCGGGCATCGGCGAACTTGTGAGCACCTATACCACGGTCACCAACAACGGCGGACAGCTGGTTCTTTTGAACCTGACCAAGAAAATACAGGAATTGCTCGCCATCACAAAACTGCTGACGGTTTTTCAGGTATTTGAAAACGAACAGGCGGCGTTGGCGAGTCTGGGCAAGGCCTAGGGACGGGTCACCGGAAAAGTCTGTCGAGGTCGATGATTTTTGACAGGTCGTTGAATACGACGAACCCCATGAGAAGGATGAGGAAGACAAAGCCGGCCTGAACGATCTTTTCCTTGATGGCCAGGCTGATATCCCGCCGTATCAGGCCTTCGATCAGCAGAAGCGCGATCACTCCCCCGTCCAGGATCGGTATGGGGAGCAGATTGAAGACGCCGAGCTGCAGGCTGACCAATCCCAAAAAACCGAAGAAAACCCGGGCGCTGCCCGTGCGGGCGGCGTTCCCCGACATGCGGGCGATTTCGATCGGTCCCGACAGCGTCCTTACGGAGGCCGATCCCCTGAAGATTCTTCCGATAATCTTGAACGTCAACGCGGAGATCTGGTAATTGCGCCGGAACGATTGCGCGAAAGCCCCGATGAGGCCGAATTTCTGCATCTCTGTAGGGATCTCGGGCACGAATCCGATGATCACGCGTCCATTCTCTCGGACGGGCGCTATGCGCAGGCGGACGATTTCAGCTTCGGGAGCCAAGGAGTTTTTTCCCGCATCTCCTTTAGGGGCGCCGGCGGCCGGCCTGCGAACCGTAAATTCCAGGGGAATCCCTTCGCTTTCCGAGATGATGTTGAGTATTTGATTGTAATCCCTGCCGATCCTGTCCTGATGCTCGACCGAAAGGATCTCGTCGCCGGGTTTCAGCCCCGCTTTCCTCGCGGGCGAGTTTTCCTCGACGGCGGCGACTATGGTTCGCGGAAGGGGGAACTTGAATCCCAGCGCCGCAGGATCCATATCCTCCTGCCGGCCCGGCGGAAAATCGAAATGGAGACGCAACAGCTGCTCATCGCGGAGGACGTCCATGTTTAACGCGCCCCTCGGCGCCGTGCCGAGGGCGATCTCCAGTTCCTCCCATGTCTTCACCGCGCTATTGTTGACCGCTACGATCCGGTCCCCCGTGCGCAGTCCGGCGCGCTTTGCAATCGAGTCCGAAGCGACCGGTCCCACCAGCGGCGGCTCCTTGGGGTATCTGGGGACATCCGTCCCCTGCATGTAGGCGAGGGCCACGATCACCACGGCGAGGAGGATGTTCATAAACGGGCCCGCGAGGGCCACGAGAAAGCGGTGCCTTTTGGGGTGCGATAAAAATTCGTCCGGCGCTCCCTGCCGGTCATCCCCGTAATTCTCGCCGGCCATTTTCACGTAGCCGCCCAGCGGAATGGGGCTCAGGCGATACTCGGTCCCGCCGCGCGTGAAGCCGAAGAGCTTTGGGCCGAAACCCAGGGAGAAAACCAGCACGCGGATCTTCAGCAGCTTGGCCATGGCGAAATGGCCGAACTCGTGAACCGTGATTGTGATGCCAAGTACGACGATAAAAGCCAGAATCATCAGCATGGGCGCAGAGTCCCCTTCCAGGTTTTTCCCTTACTATGATGCCCTAAGGCCGCATCGGCCTCAACCGCCGATCTCGAAATATTTCAAAACGCCAACCGGCGGCGCCGATGGGCCCCTTCAATGGGGATTGAGCATGAAGCACGCAAGCGCAGGCTGCCGCGCTCCCAGGAAGCAGCCCTTCATGGAACCCCGGTGGCCGGCGCAGCCGGGTTTTTCATTTCCCCGCAGGGCGGCATTCCCGGATTCCCGGTGCTCCTGAACGGTAACCCGCAAGAATCACCCTCGCGAGGCCGTGCGCGCGGCCGTCCGGCTGAAGGCCAGAGCCGTCTTCCTCGCCCAGGCGTCCGCTTCCAGTATTGTTTCCAGGGTCGAAGCCTCCTGCGGCAAGTGCTCGTCCATGACGGACCGGATGATCTCGGGGATTTCCTGGAAGGGGATCCTGCGGCCCAAAAAGGCATCCACCGCCACTTCGTTGGCCGCGTTAAGAACCGCCGGCGCAGTCCCTCCGCTTTTCAGGGCGCGGTAGGCCAGGCCGAGACAGCGGAATTTGTCCGGATCGGGCGCAAAGAATTCCAGTTTCGGCATCCGGTAAATGTCCAGCGATGGGAGAGGCGATTGCCAGCGCTCGGGGTATGTCAGAGCGTACTGAATGGCGATGCGCATGTCGGTAACGCCCAATTGCGCCAGGACCGATCCGTCGGTGAACTCGACCATGGAATGAACGATGCTCTGGGGATGGACGGCAATGTCTATCCTTTCGGCGGGTATCCCGAAGAGCCAGGAAGCCTCGATGACCTCAAGGCCCTTGTTCATGAGGGTAGCGGAGTCGATCGTTATTTTTCGCCCCATGCGCCATGTGGGATGATTCAAAGCCTGCTCCAGAGTCACCGAGGAGAGGCTTTCCTTGGGGATTTCCCGAAAGGGGCCTCCGGAGGCGGTCAGGATCAGTCGCCGCACCTCTTCGCGACGGCCTCCCCTCAGACACTGGTGAATGGCGTTATGCTCGCTGTCCACGGGGAGTATCTCGACATGCCTTTCCACGGATTTCCGCATTATCAGCTCTCCCGCCATGACCAGGGTTTCCTTGTTGGCGAGCGCGATGCGTTTCCCTTGTTCCAGAGCGTAATAGGTCGGCAGAAGTCCGGCGGCCCCGGAAATGGCGGACAGAACCATGGAAGACTCGGGATGGCAGGACACCTCGATGTGCCCTTCCACTCCGTGGACAAAGCGTGTTTGCGCCATTTTGTAACCCCTCTGGCGCAGGATGCTTTGAAGTTCCGCCGAGGCGCGTTCGTCTCCGCTGGAAGCTATGTCCGGACGCACCTGCTCGATCTGGCTTGCCAGCAGCGTGACGTTTTTGCCGCCGCTGAGCCCCGCCACGCGAAATCTCTGCGGCAGGCTTGAAGTCACTTTGAGGGTACTGGTTCCGATGGACCCGGTCGAGCCGAGAAGCGAGATCACTTTCATTGAATTCAACCCGCAAGTTTTTAATATTAGCACCATCGCTGGTGATTGAGGATTCGCAAAATTGCCGATTCCCTTCGGGATGGAGCAGAGTCCCTTTCGGTGCGACGCGGAACGGCCTCCGCCGGCGGTCAGCGGCAGAATAGGCACAGGTAGAGATACAAGGCCGGGAAGGCGAAAAGCAGGCTGTCCATGCGGTCGAGAACACCGCCGTGTCCGGGAATGAGGTTGGAACTGTCTTTTGCCTCGGCGGCCCTTTTCAGGAGCGATTCCGCGAGGTCCCCCAGCTGGCCCAGGATACCGAGAACCACAGAGACGGCGATGACGTGAAACGCCGGAAGGTCCTGGAAAAAAATATGCCGGGCGGCGACAGCCGTCCCGATCCCCGCCAGCAGGCCGCCGACGGAACCCTCCCATGTCTTGCGCGGGCTCAGAACGGGGGCGAAGGGCGTTCTCCCGAAGGCCTTGCCGACCACGAAGGCCGCCGTATCGCCGGACCAGATCACAATCAGCAGAAGCAGCGTCCAGTGCATGCCCCCCGGATCTCCAAAATCACAGCGGATCGGGATCGCCGGGTATAGAAGCGAGACGAAGTAGGCGACACCGAACACTTCGGCCATCAGGGCGAAGGCCCGGTCCCGGACCTGTTGCCGCCGCCACAAGACCGACAGGAAGCCGGCCATGAGAAGCGATCCGATGACGGCGGGTACCGGGAGGAATCCCATGCGGAAATCGAGCAGGAGTATCCAGAATGCCGGATAGGCGAACCAGGGCTGGACGCGAAGGCCCATCGCGCGGGCAAGGCCGAAATATTCATGGAGGCATGCCGTGCCTATCAGACCTATTCCGATCATGAAATGGGTGCAAGGGGCGTATATCACCCCGAGCACGGCAATCGCTATCAGCACACCTCCCGATAAGATTCGCGCCATGTCTTCGCCGCAGCCGTCAGAGATCAGCGGTCAGCGGTTAGCGGGCAGCGGTCAGTGGTTGGATGTCGGGATGCCGGGCTCCAGGCGGCCCTTCCGTTCATTCCTTTACCAAGCATCTTTTTTTCCTTACCCCTCCCCGACATCCTCCGTGCAATCCCCCATGGCAAAACATTCATTCCCTAACCGCTAACCGCTGACCGCTGACCGCTGACCGCTGCCTAAATTCCTCCGTAACGCCGTTCGCGCCTCTGATACTCCAGAATTGCCTCAAGCAAATGCCTGCGCCGGAAGTCGGGCCAAAAGGTCGGCGTGATATAGATTTCACTATACGCGATCTGCCAGAGAAGGAAATTGCTGATGCGCATCTCCCCGCTGGTTCGAATCAGCAGATCGGGGTCCGGCGTCCCCGAGGTGTAAAGAGACCGGGCAATGACTTCCTCGCTGATCCGCGTGCTTTGTCCGTTCCTCCCGGTTTCCCGCAAAAGCCGGTTGAAGGCGTCGACGAGTTCCGCGCGGCCGCTGTAGTTCAGGGCGACGTTCAGAAGCATGCCCGTATTGTTTCGGGTCCTTCGCATGGCGCGCCGCAATTCGCGCCGCACCGATTCCTCGAGTTCCTGAATTCTGCCGATGGCGCGGAATCGGATGTTGTTTTTTTCAAAGCCGTCCAATTCCAGCCGGATATGTTCCTTCAGGAGGTTCATCAGGGTGCGTATTTCCCTCTTGGGCCGCTTCCAGTTTTCGACGGAGAACGCATAAAGGGTCAGGACCTGCACTCCAAGGCGGGCCGAGCTCTCCACGATCTCGCGGACGGATTCGATCCCCGCCCTGTGCCCTGCCACCCGCGGGAGCCTGCGCAGCCCCGCCCAACGGCCGTTGCCGTCCATGATCACGGCGATGTGCTTGGGCATCCGGTCTTGGTCAATCAATCGCAGCAACTCGGCTTCCGGGCTTCCGGGCTCCGCGAAACCCTCCAGTTCCATGGCCAATCTCCAGGGCGCAATGATAGCAGAATTCCGGCAGGCGCTCAGTACCGAACTTTCAGCAGGACCAACCCGTGTGCGGGAGCGGTAAAGCCCGCCTGCCTTCGGTCGCGCCGCCCAAAGAGGTCCCGGAACTCATCGAGACTGATGGAACCTCCTCCAAGCTCCAGGAGAGTTCCCGCCATGTTTCGGACCATATGGTGCAGGAATCCGTTCCCCTCGACGGTCAAATGAAGACGGTGTCCCAGTTTCTTCAGCTCGCATCGGAAAATCCGGCGGACGGTGTTCGCGGGGAGGGAATCGGCCTTTGCGAAACTTGCAAAATCGTGTTCGCCTTCAAAAAGGCGCGCCGCCTGGGCCATGAGGGGGACATCGATGGCACGGGGATAATGGAAATACTCGCGCGCCAGGTGCGGCGCCAGCACGGGTCCCAGATATACCTGATAGCGGTAGGTCTTCGAGAGAGCGTCGCGCCGGGCGTGGAAGGCCGCGGGAACGCGGCGCGCGGATAGGACGCGGATGTCTCGGGGGAGCGCGCCGTTGAGGGCCCGGACAAGCCGGGGCGCAGAAATGCGTGACGATGTCCGGAAATTGGCCACGAAGGCCCGCGCATGGGTTCCCGCGTCGGTGCGGCCGCAGCCCGTCAGGGCGGCGCGCTCCCCCGTTATCCGGGCGATGGCATCCGAAAGCGCGCCCTGAAGCGTGGGCAGGGCGATCTGGATCTGCCAGCCGTGATAGGCCGTGCCGTCGAAAGCCAGAGTCAATCGGATGTTCCGCCCGGCCATCACCGGCTTCCCGGCTTGACGGCCTTGCTCCCGGCCTTGCATAGCGGGCAATCGTCCGGAGTGAATACGGGGACGTCCAGTATGGCGAGAGCCGCTCTGGGAACGCCAAGATCGGTCCTCGCGCCGCTGCGGTCGATAAGGCACCCGGCGGCCAGGACGACCCCCCCCGCCTGCCGGACGACCTCCATGGTTTCCCGAGTCGATCCGCCGGTCGTCAGGACATCTTCCACGACCCATCCCTTTTCCCCGGGCTTGATCCCGAATCCGCGGCGCAGTCTCAGAACGCCGTCCTGCCGCTCGGCGAAAATGCCGCGCACGCCGGCTGCCCGCGCGACCTCGTGGGCCACGATGATGCCCCCGAGAGCCGGGGCGATCACGAAATCCGGCGCGCCGCCGCGCTCGAGCAGCCTTAAAGCCAGCTCGGCGCCCAGTGCGGCCGCCGTTTGCGGGTTCTGCAGGACGAGGGCGCACTGCAAATAACGGTCGCTGTGCAGTCCGGAGGTCAGCAGGAAATGCCCTTCCAGCAGCGCCCCGGCCTCCCTGAAATAGTCGAGAACTTCATCCTGAATCATGGAATAACCGCTTTCTTAATACGGGCAGGATGGGTGGAGGATCCGTCCCCGGCTGCCTGCTTCTTTCAGAGGGCCGCCGACGGCCGCCGCCCGAATCGCGGACGCCGCATCCGGAAGATCCTGCCGTACAGGGCGATTTATGATAAAATGAATTCTTTCCAAGGCAAAGGAGTCATTTTATGTCAGGTCACTCCAAGTGGCACTCAATCAAGCATAAAAAGGCGGCGGCGGACTCCAAGCGCGGCAGGATATTCACGCGCCTGATCAAGGAAATGACGGCCGCGGCGCGGATGGGCGGGGGCGACCCGGACGCCAATCCAAGGCTCCGCCTCGCCGTCGCCAACGCCAAGGCGAACAACATGCCGGCCGAAAACATCAAGCGCGCCATCATGCGCGGCACCGGGGAGCTGCCGGGCGTCTCCTATGAAGACGTCCACTATGAAGGATACGGACCCGGCGGCGTCGCGATCTACATGCACGCTCTGACGGATAATAAGAATCGCACGGTGGCCGAGCTGCGGCACATCCTGTCCAAGAACGGCGGCAACCTGGGCGAAGCGGGCTGCGTGGGTTGGATGTTTGACCGGAAAGGCTACTTCGTGGTGGAGAAGTCGGCGGCCGACGAGGAAAAACTGCTGGATTTGGCGCTGAGCGCGGGCGCCGACGACATGCGCGAGGACGGCAGCAACTTCGAAATCCTGACGGCGCCGGAAAACTTCGAGGCGGTTAAAGCGGCGCTGGAATCATCCCGGATCCCCATGGCGGCCTGCGAGATCTCCATGGTGCCTCAGAGCTACGTCAAGCTGGAGGGCAAGAACGCCGAAACCATGCTTAAGCTGATGGAAGCCCTCGAGGATCATGAGGACATCCAGAACGTCTGGGCCAACTTCGACATAGACGAGTCGGAGCTGAAGGAAGCCTCCTAGGTCCACCGGATGACGCGAATACTGGGCATTGATCCCGGAAGCGGATCGACGGGCTACGGTATCATCGAAGCAGACGGCTGGAAACAGACGGCCGTTATATACGGCGCCATCAAAACCCAGGGGCGCCGCCCCTTTCACGAGCGCCTCCTCAGAATCTACGACGGCCTTTGTGGCATTCTCAACCGCGAGGCTGCGGACATCATGGCCATCGAGGAAGTGTTTCACGCGACGAACGTCCAGTCCGCCCTGCGCCTGGGCCACGCGAGGGGGATCGCCCTGCTCGTCGCCGCGCAGCGGCGGATGCCCGTCTACGAATACTCCGCCCTGGAAGTCAAGAACGCGGTGGTGGGATACGGCCGCGCGGAAAAGGAACAGATTCAAACCATGGTCCGCCTGCTCCTCGGCCTTCCGGAAATCCCTTCGCCGGATGACGCGGCCGACGCCTTGGCCGTCGCCATCTGCCACGCGAACCGGATGAAGGGGATCGAATACCGCGACTGACGCCCCGGCCACGAAAGCCGGGTCGCCGGGAGCAGGTCGGTAAGCCGTTTGCCGCTACGCGATGGCAATGCCGGCATAGCCGACGACCCGGCGGTAGTCCCCGCTCGCTTCCCCGGAGTTGGTATAGCGGACAAGATGCCCGCCGGCGGCTCCCATATCGCGGCAGGCGACAAGTACGGCGACGGTCGGAGCAAAACCGCACATGCTGATGTTCCTTTCAAGTACCGTGCGATAGAGCCCTTCCGGGTCGACCTGCAGCATGCGGTCTATAGCGAACCGGTCCTGCCGTGCGGCGGACTCCGCGGTTTCATAGTGCGTCATATCGGAGCTGGAGATCAGCAGAACGGGTTCGCGAAGCGATTCCACGGCCCGCGCCATGCCATGCCCGAGGGATTCCAGCGAAGCGTAGTCGTCGGTTCGAACGCAAATCGCGGAGAAGCGGAAGTCGGGCTCGAGCGTCTGGAGGAAAGGGAGCTGGACCTCCAGCGAGTGCTCGTTGCGATGGCCCAGAAAATCTTCCTGCAGGAGAGGACACTGAGCCAGAAGACCCCGGTTCATTTCTCCGTCGATCGGGACCGTCCCCAGGGGCGTGCGCCATAAACCTTCCGGTGCAAGGGCGAGCGCCGCTCCCCAGCCCGAATGGTTGGGTCCCAGAAGGATCATCCTTTTGGGCAGCAGTACGGAAGAAAACACCTCGCCGGCAACCGATCCCGAATAGACGTATCCCGCATGGGGCACGACCACAGCCTTGGCGTCCAGCATCTTTTGCGGTTTATGCACAAAGGAGGCTATGAAGGCGCGAAGGTCTTTCGGGTTCGCCGGGTAAAACTGACCCGCCACAACCGGTTCACGTTCTTTCATAAGGCTCCCTTAAGGCCCAAGAGGAATGTTTCGGCGATGGAAAGTTAAAAACGCCCTTCCTATTTTTCGATCGCCGGCCGCGGGTCGTCAAGCATTAATTCGCGGGATGGCGGACCCCTTTCCGGCCGGGCCTCTCTTCTTGCTGCGTCTATGCCCTCACACCGCGCCCGCCATCGCACCGCCCCCCCGTTCAGCATGCGCGGCTTCAACGGGGACGTTCAAGGGGAAGGGCTCGCCGGGCCGGCCGGTTTCATTTCACGCGACGACGCAGCGCTGCTGCTGAATGTGGGCGTCGAACTCGTCGTAGAATTTTTGGATGTAGCTTTCGATGGGCATAGCCGCCGCGTCGGAAAGCGGGCAGATCGTCCTCCCTTTCATGGAGGCGCACAGGTCGAGAATAAGTTCGAGCTCGCCGGGGCGGCCGCGGCCGCTTTCGAGCCGGCTCAGGATCTTGTAGATCCACTCGGTTCCTTCCCTGCATTGGGTGCACTGGCCGCAGGATTCCTCCGCGTAGAATCGGGCCACCCTTCGAGCCACTTTAACCATGCAGGTGGAGTCATCCATGACGATGACGCCGGCCGACCCCAGCATGCTCCCGGCCTTTGCGATGGAGTCGAAGTCCAGAGGGACGTCGATCTGATCCGCGGTCATTACGGGAACGGAGGAGCCTCCGGGCACAACGGCCTTGAGCTTGCGGCCGTCGCGCATGCCGCCGCAGTGATCGAAGATCAGCTCCCGCAGGGAAACCCCCATGGGCAGCTCGTACACGCCGCGCTTGCGGACATGTCCGCTGACGCCGAACAGACGGGTCCCCGTGTTCTTCTCGACCCCTATCGCCGCGTACCATTCCGGCCCGTTGTTGAGGATGTGGGGGACGTTCGCCAAAGTCTCCACGTTATTGATGACTGTCGGCGCGCCATAGAGCCCCACAACCGCCGGGAAAGGCGGTTTCAACCGCGGGTGTCCGCGTTTCCCTTCGAGGGATTCCAGCAGGGCCGTTTCCTCTCCGCAGATATAGGCTCCCGCCCCCCGGTGGACCGTCAGGTCCAGATCGAAACCGGAATCCAGAATGTTTCGGCCGAGGTACCCCCTGGCGTAGGCCTGGCGGATCGCGTCTTCCAGTACCTTCGCCCCATGGCAGAATTCGCCTCGAATGTAAATGAAGGCGCGGTGGCAATCGAGCGCGTAGGCGCTGATAAGGATTCCTTCGAGGAGCTGATGCGGGTCCTTTTCAATGATCAGGCGGTCCTTGAAGGTTCCCGGCTCGCTTTCGTCGGCGTTGACGCAGAGATAAACCGGCTTTCCCGTGTTCTTGGGCACAAAGCCCCATTTCATCCCCGTCGGGAAGCCGGCTCCGCCGCGGCCCCGCAGACCGGATTTCTTAACCGCCTCGATGACGTCCGCGGGTCTGTATTCGCGCAGGGTCTTTGCCAGCGCCTGATAGGCCCCGACGGATTCGGCGACGCCGATATCCTGAAGATCGGGGATATCCATGTTTTTCGTCAGTATTTTGATCGACATGTGATTGACGGGTCCTGTTTCCCAGATCAGCGCCGGGCTGCGATGAAATCCAAGGGGATCGCGAATCTCGCGAACGGGGCGGATGGAGCCGCTGCCGCATTTCCATCATCTCCGCCTCCCGCAAAGAATCGGATCTCCATAACACCGGCTGCCAATATACTATCACCTGCGAGCCGAACTCAACGGAGAATCCCGGGAATTCGAAAGGACGCGGGGTGAGCAAGGAATGGCGGAGCTGAAGCGGCATGCGGATACAGGATGCATGAGCCGCGCATCCATCGCGGGTCGCTATTGGAGGCGCGCGACGCGGACCCTGGCGGGCCTCAAAAGCCGGCCGTTCATGCAGTACCCGGGCTCGATTTCCTCCACAACCATTCCGTCGAGGCCGGCCTCGGTGACTTCCACTGTCCCGACGGCCTGTTGCAGGTTCGGATCGAAGGGCCTGTTCACAGCGGCAATGGGTTCCACCCCCAGGGCTAAAAGGTTGGACCGGAACAGGTTCACGGTCATCCGGATCCCTTCCAGCAGACTCCCCGAATCGCCGCTTTGTGAAGCCGCATCGACAGCCCTTTGGAGATTATCCAGAACTTCCAGGAACGGCAGAGCCAATTTCTGTTTTTCCAGCTCGAGCTTTCGTTCGTAATCGGCCTCCAGCCTGGCTTTGGTGCGCGATATTTCCTCGTCGATCTGCCTTTTCTTTTCCTGAAATTTCCGCTCCGTTTCGGCCATGCGCGCCATCAGTTCTTCCACATAGCTGGGGTAGCGCGGCTTTTCCTCGGGGACGGTTGCCATGTCGATCCTATCCAAATCTGTAAAATGCCTCTTATCGATCACTTGAAAACCAGGGGATTCGTGCTCGGACATACGGGACACCCTAATTCTTGAAATGCCAGATTCAGGATTCGAGATTCAAGATGGAGAGGCCGGCGCGCTTCGGATCAAATCGGATGCCCGAGAAGCCGCTCAATGCGTTTGCGGGTCGGCGGATGGGTGCTGAAAAGGTTCATCAGGGCTCCGCCGGAAAAAGGATGCATGATCAGCATATGAGCGGTGCTCGCGGACGCCTCCATGGGTATCCGCCGGGCGTAATTGTCCAGCTTTTGAAGCGCTGAGGCCAGCCCTCGGGGGCCGCCGGCGATCTCGGCTCCGCTCGAATCGGCCTGGTATTCCCGGGTCCGGGAAATCCACATCTGAATAAGCATGGCCGCAATGGGCGCCAGAATGATGGTCATCAGGCCGCCGAGCGCCCCCGGCCCGCGGTCCTCTCCGTCCCGGCCGCCGCCGAATAGGACTGCGTAACGCGCCATATTGGCGATCCACATGATCATCCCGGCCAGTGTCGCCGCAACGCTGCTTATCAGGATGTCGCGGTTCTTGATATGTGAAATCTCATGGGCCAGCACGCCGGTCAATTCATCCTCGCTCAGAAGCCGCAGAGCGCCCTGCGTGACCGCGATGGAGGCATGCTGAGGGTTGCGCCCCGTCGCAAAAGCGTTCGGCGACTCTTCCGGGATCAGGTACACCCTGGGCGTCGGAATCCCGGCTCGCGCGCAGAGGAATTCCACGATGCGATAAATCCCGGGAGCCTCGTCCCGGGAGACGGCCTGGGCGCGATACATGCGAAGGGCTATCTTATCGGAGAAGAAATAGCTCGCGAAATTCATCGCGATTGAAACCGCCAGGGCGATCGCAAGCCCCTGCCGGCCGCCGAAACTGCCGATGAACAGGATGATGCCGGTCAGTAAACCGAGCAGCAGGACGGTCTTCAGATTGTTGGCCATTGTTCCCCTCCATCTTCGCCAGAACCATAATGATAACATATTCCACGCGATCGCATTCCCGCCGATACGTTTCCGGTATGCCGGCTCTGATCCGGTTATCGACCGTTACCCGATTGCCTGTTCGAGAATATGAATTCCCCGCTGCGATCGTCGAAGTCCAGAGAAATCGTGTCTCCGGGATGGACCTCGCCGCCGAGCAGCATCAGCGCCAGGCGATCCTGGATCTTCTTCTGGATAAGCCTCTTGAGAGGTCTGGCTCCGTAGACCGGGTCGTAGCCCTCCCTTGCGAGTTCCTCCACTGCCTTGTTGCTGACCTCCAGCTGAAGCTCTTTCTGCGCCAGTACGCCGCGCAGCTGACGGAGCTGCAGTTGAACGATGCCCTTCAACAGATCCGGCGTCAGTCTGCGGAATACGATCACGTCGTCGATCCGGTTGAGGAACTCAGGGCGGAACGTGCTGCGCAAGGCTTCCATCATCTGCGGTATGGCCGATTCCAGATCGCCGGAAGATTCGCTGATGGCGTGGCTCCCCAGATTGGAGGTCATGATGATGACCGTGTTTTTGAAGTCGACCGTTCGGCCTTTGCCGTCGGTCAACCTGCCGTCGTCCAGGATCTGAAGCAGGATATTGAAGACATCCGGGTGCGCTTTTTCGATTTCGTCGAAAAGGATCACCGCATAGGGCCGGCGGCGGATGGCCTCGGTCAGGTACCCTCCTTCTTCGTAGCCGACATATCCCGGCGGGGCGCCTATCAGCCTGGCGACCGAATGCTTTTCCATATATTCGGACATGTCGATGCGCACCATGGCCTTTTCGTCGTCGAACAGGAATTCCGCCAGGGCGCGCGCCAGTTCGGTTTTGCCGACCCCGGTGGGACCGAGGAATATGAATGAACCCATGGGACGCTTCGCGTCCTGCAGCCCGGCCCGGGCGCGCCGGATCGCGTTGGAAACGGCGGTCAAGGCGGCGTCCTGCCCGAGCACCCGTTCCCGCAGGCGGCTTTCCATGTGAATCAGCTTTTGGATCTCCCCCTCCAGCATTTTGCTGACGGGGATGCCGGTCCACTTGGCGACGACTTCGGCAATATCCTCCTGGTCCACTTCTTCTTTCAGGAATTTCCTGGTGGCCTGCAATTTCGCCAGCCGGGCGTTCTGTTCGGCAAGTTCGTTTTGCAGCTGCACCAGGGTCCCGTAACGGAGTTCGGCGGCTTTCCCCAGATCCCCTCTGCGTTCGGCGTTTTGTTCCTCGGTTTTCACGCTCTCGATTTTCTCCTTTGTCGCGCGGATGGAGCTGATGATCTCGCGCTCCTGTTGCCAGTGGAGTTTCATCCGGGCGCTCTTTTCGCGAAGCTCCGCGAGCTCGGCGTTCAAGGTCTCCAGGCGCTCCAGAGAGGCCTTGTCGGTCTCCTTCGAAAGAGCCTGCCGCTCAATCTCCAGCTGTGTGATCCGCCGTTCCACCTCGTCGATCTCCACCGGCATGCTGTCGATCTCGATGCGCAGCCGCGATGCGGCCTCGTCCACCAGATCGATGGCTTTGTCGGGGAGAAAACGGTCGGCGATATAGCGGTTGGACAGGACGGCGGCCGCCACCAGGGCCGAGTCCGTGATCCTGACTCCGTGATGCACCTCGTACTTTTCCTTCAGGCCGCGCAGAATCGCGATCGTGTCCTCGACGGAGGGTTCGCCGACGTAAACGGGCTGGAACCGCCTTTCCAGGGCCGCGTCCTTTTCGATGTGCTTCTTGTATTCGTTCAGGGTGGTGGCGCCGACGCAGCGCAGTTCTCCCCGCGCGAGGGCCGGTTTGAGCATATTGGAGGCGTCAATGGCCCCCTCCGCCGCTCCCGCGCCCACCAGGGTATGAAGTTCGTCGATGAAGAGAATAATCGACCCCGCCGACTCCTCGATCTCCCGGAGAACAGCCTTCAGACGGTCTTCAAACTCGCCTCGGTATTTGGCGCCGGCGAGCATTCCACCGAGGTCCAGGGCGACCATCTGTTTCTTTTTCAGGGTCTCGGGGACATCTCCGGCGACGATGCGCTGAGCCAGGCCTTCGACGATGGCCGTTTTACCCACGCCTGGCTCTCCGATCAGAACGGGATTGTTTTTGGTTCTTCGTGAGAGAACCTGGATGACACGTCTTATTTCCTCGTCGCGTCCGATCACCGGATCGAGCTTGCCGCGGCGCGCGAGGTCCGTCAGATCGCGCGCGTAGCGCTTGAGGGCCTGATATTTATCCTCCGCATTGGGATCGGTCACGCGCTGGCCTCCGCGGATCGAAGCGAGAACCTTCAGAATGTCCGCCCGGTCGGCGCCATGTCTGCGCAGCATCTTGCCCGCAAAGCCGTCCGAGGCCGCCAGCGCCAGAAGCAGATGCTCGGTCGACACATACTCGTCCTTGAACTGATCCGCCTCTCGGGAAGCATCGCGGAAAATCGCGTCCAATTTGGGGGAGAGAGACAGCTGAGCCCCGTGGACCCTGGGCTGCGAACCGAAATACCGTTCCAGCTCGGCCTGCAGGGACTCCGTTGAAACACCCAGCTTCTTGAACAGGGGAGCCACAATCCCTTCCTGCTGGGCGATCAGGGCGTCCAGAAGGTGCTCCGGTTCTATTTGAGGGCTTTCCAGAGCCTCGGCCCGCCGCTGAGAAGCCTGCAGAGCTTCCTGGGCCTTAATTGTGAATTTATCCAGCCTGATCATTTTTACCTCAACGAAATATGGTTTTTTTACGGGACCGATATTGTGAAAAGGCAGCCACGAATCCCCGGAACGATTTGTTTACAGAATATCGTGGCTGCCTTCTTCGGGTGCCTTCTATGCCGGAATTACTGGACAGTGACCGGAATCTCACGCG
The DNA here is from genome assembly GCA_964481255.1 of uncultured Acidobacteriota bacterium. Classification (GTDB taxonomy): domain Bacteria; phylum Acidobacteriota; class UBA6911; order UBA6911; family UBA6911; genus UBA6911. Next base: position 28,236 of record CAYZTZ010000009.1, read on the forward strand.
GTTTGACTTCGGGCTTCTTGGGAAGCGTTATGGTCAGAACCCCGTTTTTATATTCGGCGTTGACCTTATCGAGATCGACGCTGTCCGGCAATCTGAAGGAGCGGGTGAAGGAACCGTAGAAGCTCTCGATCCTGTGATAGTTGCTTTTCTTGTCCTCGTTGTCCATCTTCCTTTCGCCCTTCAGAGTCAGGGTGTCACCCTCGATCCTGAGGTCAATATCCTTCTCAGTCATTCCCGGCAACTCCGCCCGAAGGATAATGTTGCCGTCCTTTTCAAGTATATCCACAGAAGGCATCCAATTCTCCCTGAGTTCAGGGAAGGAACTGATCAACGGAAAATCGCTGAAAAAGTCCTCAAAGAATCGGCTTAATACCGGCATTTCCGGCTTTCTGATGTAAGGAACCAGGAACATTTTATTTCACCTCCTTTTTCACTTTCTTTAGTGCATTCGCTATATAATATCTGAGCGAATTATTGTCAAATTACTTGCGCAGATATTTAAAAATTGAACTTCACAGTTTGAGCTTTAGGACGCTGTACTGTCTAAAAGATCAAACTAATCCTTTTAAATCAAATAATTGCTGTCGGTGGGGCAGGTTCGTCAGGACTCCCGGCGTTTGCGAGCGGAATTCGTATCATGACCATCATAAGTACGAAAAATGCGGCCAGCATCCCGATCCAATGCGGCGAATCGAAAAGCCGGGGCGTTTGTCCCTGCCAGATGCCGGCGATCACCAGACCGCATAGAGCTTCCCCTGCGATCAGTCCGGAAGCGGTCAACACTCCGGCGTTGTCGACACGCGCTTTCTGGGCTTCGTTCAACTTACGCCGGTCGCGGATCAAATCGGTAATCCAGCGGATGACGCCTCCGATGAAGATCGCGAAGGTCGTATCGAGCGGCAGGTACATCCCGACCGAGAAGAGCATCGGACTCTTCACCCTGACAAGAATCATGGCGAAGCCGAGGAGGATGCCGACCACAACAAGCGGCCACGCCATGTTGCCGCCCACAATGCCCTGGGCGAGCATAGCCATCAGGCCGGCCTGCGGGGCCGGCAGCTGCGCGCTGCCGAAATGGTAGGCTCTATCGAGGACCATGAGGGGGAAAAACAGGACAAGAGAAGCCACGACGACGCCGAAAATATCCCCGATCTGCATGCGGGAGGGGGTGCCTCCAAGGATGTGCCCGACTTTGAGATCCTGAAGCATCTCTCCGGCCACCGCCGAAGAAACGCAGACGACGGCCGCCACGCCGAGAACTGCCGCGACTCCGCTGGCGCCGGCGACACCCATGGCGACCATGAGCAGAGCCGCCACCACCAGGGTGCATAGCGTGAGGCCGGAAACAGGATTGTTGGAAGAGCCGATCATGCCGACGAGGTTCCCGGACACGGCCGCGAAGAAAAACCCGAGAACCAGCATCACGGCGGCTGCGGCTACGGCGCCAGCCAGAACCTTCGAACCCGTCATGACGCCGGCGCCGGCGATGAAGAAGTGGTAGAGCGCGATCATGGCGAGAAACACCAGGCCGATGCTCAGGAAGACCGCTTTTACGTTCAGGTCCCGCTCCGTCCGGTTCTCGGCCCTTTTGGCTTCCGCCGATTTCTTAAGGTCGCTCACAGCGCGGTTGATGCCGATGCCCAGCTGCTTTCGCATGCGGAACAGCGTGTAGCCGGCGCCGACAAGCATCCCCCCGACGGCGATAGGACGGACGATGGAGAAATAGACGGCGCCCGCAAGGGTGCTCCATCCGACGTTTTCCCCGACGGCGTTGGCCTGGAGCTGCGGGCCCAGCAGGTAGGTGAGCAAGGGAACCAGCAAACCCCACGCCAGAAGGCCGCCGGAGAAATTCAGGGCCGCAAGGTTCGGCCCGATGATATAGCCCACCCCGAGGTAGGCGGGGCTGACGGCCGGCGAATTAAATGTGCTTATCCCCCCGGTAGTGACCGTTGTGACGTTCGGGTTCGTTCCCGTGCGCAAAAGAAGGCTTTTCCCGACGGCGCCGATATTCACCGCAAAGGTCTTGACCGGCTCGAAGACGTTGAGCTGGCCGAGGGCGTTTACAAAGGCTCCGAAGCCCATATTGGCGAACAGGATCTTGGCGGCCTTCGAGCCCTGCTGCCCGGCCTTGTGGATCTCGGCCGCCGCGACCGATTCGGGGAAGGGGAGTTCCGCGTCCTCCACCATCACGCGGCGCAGAAGCGTCACGAACAGAATGCCCAGCAGTCCGCCGATCACCATAAGGGCGACCGACTGCCAGTACTTCTCCATTTCCATTCCCGGCCAGAGCCTTGCAAGCACGAACGCGGGAATTGTGAAAACGGCTCCCGCGGCGACGGATTCGCCGATGGAACCGATGGTCCTGGCCATATTTTCCTCGAGCAGAGAACCGCGCATAAGTCTCAGGACGGCCATGCTGATCACGGCCGCGGGGTAGGTCGCCGCGATGGTCATCCCCGCCTTCAGCCCGAGATAGGCGTTGGCGGCCCCCAAAACGCCCGTCATCACAAGGCCCAGGATAATGGCCCGGAGCGTGAATTCCGTCATTTGCATATCGGCCGGAACATACGGTTGGTATTTCGGTTTCCCGTCGGCAGTCTGCATAGGCAAGCCCTCCTTGGAATCGGCACGCAAAGCTTGTTTGACGCGGTACAGGATACAGGATGTGGCCGCCCCGGATCACCATTTATCTTGTCTGCCCGGCCCGGAATCCCGTTCCCGGGGTGTCTGCTTGTGATATATTTCAAGTTTAAGGTGGGAGCGCCCGTCGGACGGCCTGCAATCCGGATGAGGTTCGGCCGCTTGAGATGTTGTTTCGCCCCGACCGGCCAGGATGGAATCATACCGTCGCTCCCTGCAGGGAACGTATCGAGCATGAAATCCGCGCCGCATCGCGGGCGCATGCATCGGTACGGCGCATTCAAAGAGCATCGCGGCGCGTGGGAGAATGAAAAACAGATATTATTTCCTGGCTTTATTGATATTCGTTGCGGATCACGCCACGAAATGGGCGGCGCGCGCAATGATGCATCCTGAACAGCCGATCGAGATCCTTCCGGGATATCTTAGGCTCTCCTATGCGCAAAACACCGGCGTGGCGTTCGGGTTTTTCAGCGGCGCCGGGTGGCCCTGGAAGCCTTATATTCTGGCCGCCCTAGCGGTCGCAGCCGTGGTCATGATCCTGATCTACGGCGCACGCATGCCCTCAAGCCGGGTTCTGCTGCATTGGTCTCTGGCGATCATCCTGGGTGGGATTCTGGGCAATCTTGTCGATCGCGCGCTGCGCGGGTACGTGATCGACTTCATCGATTTCCACATCCATGAGGCCTTTTACTGGCCGACCTTCAATATCGCGGATTCGGCCATCAGCGTGGGGATCGCGCTGCTGCTCATCGACACTGTCAGGAACTCCGCCGACGAGGAAGCCGCCGAGGTCGAGCCGTCGTGATCCGGGGGTCCTGGACGACAAGATGCCCGATCCGAGATGCAGAGCCCGGGATCGGTCTGCTCGCAGAGCGGGCGGAGAGGCCGGTCTCTCTGGAACTCTCGAAGCCGCGGCGGCGCCGGGTAAACAAAGGGCCCTCTTTATGGGAAGTGCTGCGTCCAGTGCTCGGGAGTCTGTTGACGGGATTTCTGTTACCCCTCGGCTTTTCAGGAGCGAACTCCGGCGGTGATTTGGAGAGGGTCCTGGATGGCCTGGAGCGGCGCTATGCCTCCGTGGAAACGGCTGCCGGACATTTCCGCCAAACGTATCGCGCGCCGGGCGTGGAACAGGTCGAATCGGGTGTTTTCTGGCTCAAGAAGCCCGTCTATATGCGCTGGGAATACCGGGAGCCCGAGGAGAAGCTTTTTGTCACGGACGGCCGCGAGGCTTTCCTCCATGTGCCGAGGGACCGCCAGGTGACGGTTCAGCCCTTCCGCGTCCCGGACATGCGCGGCACGCCTCTGGAACTGCTGCTGGGTATGGAAAACGTCCGGAAGAGCTTCACGGCCTCATGGGAGTACGAGCATGCGCCGAAAACGGAAGCGGCGCTGCATATCAGGCTGACCCCGCGCGCGCGGGACGCGGACTACGACTATCTGGTTCTCGAACTGGACGCCGGCACCTTTGACATTCGGCGCCTCGTCATCCGGGAGAGGACGGGCAATACGTCCGAGTTCCTCTTGACCGGTGTGAGGACCAACATGCGAATCGACGGCGGAAAATTCCGGTTCAGGATTCCCGAAGGGACTGAAGTCCTGCGCCAAAGCGGCGGCGAACGCCTTGAGGGACCGGGACACTGAAATTTCGGGTTTCGAATCTGCAATCATACGGGACGGGTCGAAATGGACGATTTCGCGGGTTTCGCAATGGAGGTCGCGCGCGACGCGGGACGCCTGCTGCTTCAGGGGCTCGAAACGGGATTCAGTGTTTCCCGAAAGGGGATCGTCGATCTGGTCACGGAAGTGGATGTCGCCGCGGAAAGGCTCATCGTTTCACGCATCCGGGAGGCTTTCCCGACGCATCATATTCTGGCCGAGGAAAACCATCGGGATGATTCCGGAGACGGATATAAATGGATCATCGATCCGCTGGACGGGACGACGAATTATGCCCACCGCTACCCCGTCTTCTCCGTTTCGATCGCGCTCGAGTTCAAAGGGGAAGTGCAGTGGGGCGCGGTCTTCGATCCCCTCCGAGACGAGATGTTCTCGGCCCGCAGGGGCGGCGGCGCGTTCTGCAACGGCGCCCCCATCCACGTGTCCGCGACGGAGTCTCTTGTCGCCAGCCTTCTGGCGACCGGTTTCCCTTACGACGTTCAAACCGATCGGCGAAACAACCTGAAAAACTACTGCGCTTTCGCCGTCCGCTGCCAGGGCGTGCGCCGGAGCGGATCCGCCGCCATCGACCTCTGCTATGTCGCGTCGGGCCGCCTGGACGGCTTCTGGGAGCTGAAGCTCAACCCCTGGGACTGCGCGGCGGGGTCTCTGATCGTGTGCGAGGCGGGCGGGACGATGACGGGCTTTCAGGGCCGGGCATTTTCGATCTACGGCGGTGAACTCGTAGCCTCCAACGGCAGGATCCATCGGCAGATGCTGGAGGTGCTGGAGTCGGTGCCGGACGACTCGGGGGATGTAGCATAATCGGGATTCGGGATCCTGCAGCTGCTGATCTCGAACGATGCATTTTTACGGAGGTGCCATGCGATTACGCGACAGGGTCAATTCGGATCTGACGAAGGCGATGAAAACCAGGGACGCAACGCGGCTGAGCGTTCTGCGCATGATGAAAACCGCCATACGGCACAGGGAGATCGAGCTGCGCGGGGAACTGGAGGATCCTCAGGCGGTTCAGGTATTGCTTTCTCTGATCAAACAGCGCAGGGATTCCGTCGAGCAGTTCACGAAGGGAAACCGCCCCGAGCTCGCCCAAAAGGAAGCGGGCGAGATCAAGGTGATCGAGGAATATCTGCCGGAGGCGGTCTCCGATGACGAGGTGGCGAAGACGGTGGAGGAGGTCCTTCGTGAAACAGGCGCGACCTCTCTCAAGGACATCGGCAGGGTCATGAAAGAGTGCATGGCTCGCTTTGCCGGGCGTCCCGTAGACGGCAACAAGGTCAGCCTTCTGGTTAAAGCCAGGCTGTCCGACTGACGAACCTCGAGGCGCCCTTGAAAGCCGAAGCCGGTTCCAGTGGGTCCTTCTCATGCGCGCGCCGCCCCGGCGCCGGTTGCAGACCCTTCACTGGAAAGACATCTGTGGTAGATTTTAATAGTGCTGGAGCAGAAGCTTGATCGCCTGCCGGCGGAGCCCGGCGTCTACATCTATAAAAACTCGCAGGGCAAGATCATCTACATAGGGAAAGCGCGTTCCCTGCGCCAGCGGGTGCGTTCCTATTTCCAGGAAGGCCGCCCGCTGGACCCCAAGACCGAGCGTCTGGTTTCCGAAGCCGCCGACATCGAGTACATTGTGACCGATAATGAGGTGGAGGCTCTGATCCTCGAGTCCACCCTGGTCAAAAAGAACCAGCCCCGGTACAACGTCCATCTCAAGGACGACAAGAGTTTCCCCTATCTCAAGCTCACGGGCCACGAGCCCTACCCCAGGATCTTCATCACACGGCGGATCCAAAAGGACGGCGCCCAGTATTTCGGCCCGTTCCTTCCGGCGAGTTACGCGCGCCAGACGCTCAAGCTGGTGAACCGCTGCTTTAGACTCCGCACCTGCAACCTGGAGATCGACGGGACGCTTCCTCGCCCCTGCCTGGACTATCAGATGAAACGCTGCCTCGGCCCCTGCGTCGCGGGGCTCTGCACCAAGGCGGAATACGACCGCGCCGTGGAGGACGTGCGGCTGCTTCTGTCGGGGAAGACCGACGAGCTGATACGCCAGCTGGAACGCCGCATGATCGAGGCCTCGCGGGATATGAAATATGAGGCGGCGGCGATCTACCGGGACTGGATAACCATGGTGCGGGATCTCGCCGAGCGGCAGAAGGTGGCCCGCGACGGCCGGGACGACTGTGATCTTTTCGGCTACCACTATGAAGAGTCGCGGCTCGCTCTGGAGGTCTTCACCATGCGCGACGGGCGCCTGGTCGGGAGGCGCGAGTTCTATTGGGAGGATCTCCTTTCCTTTAAGCCGGCGGAGTTCCTGTCTCAGGCCGTCACCCAGTACTACCTTCAGGAACCCTTCACGCCGAAGGAGATCTACGTTCCGGCGGATATGGAAGACAGGGAGGTGCTTGAGGCCTGGCTCTCGGGGAGGCGCGGGAGCCGCGTCCGCATCCATACGCCGCGGCAGGGACTGAAATCGGAGATGCTCGATCTGGTGATGCGCAACGCGGCAATCTCCTTTGAGAACCGCTTCCGCATCATGAAGCCCGCGGGGGAGGAGCTGCTGAAAGCCCTTCAAAAGGCCCTGGGCCTTGCCGCCCCGCCCCGCCGTATCGAGACCTTCGACGTTTCGCATGTGCAGGGGTCCGACACGGTGGCCAGCATGGTTGTGTGCGAAAACGGCGAGATGAAAAAGAGCGGCTATCGGAGATTCAAGGTCGAAAGCGTCAAGGGACCGGACGATATCGCCGCCATGAGGGAAGTGGTGCACCGCCACTATGAGAATGTCCTGGAGGAGGACGAGGGCAGGTTGCCCGATCTCGTGCTGATTGACGGCGGCAAGGGACAGCTTTCGGCGGCGGTGTCCGCCCTGGAGGAGCTCGGGCTTGAAGGCCGGCCTGTCGCCGCGATCGCGAAAAGGGAGGAAGTGATTTACGTCAAAGGCAGGGAAGATCAACCGGTGGGGCTGCCGAAAGAGTCCCCCGTTCTGCACCTGGTCCAGAGGATGCGCGACGAGGCGCACCGTTTCGCAGTCGCGTACCACCGGAAGCGTCGGCAGCTGCGCGACCTTGATTCGGAGTTGATGGATATACCCGGGATCGGGCAGGTGCGCAAAAAAGTCCTGCTTCGCGCCTTCGGCAGCCTTGAAAGGATCAAAAAGGCCTCTTTCGACGAGCTTGTCCCCTACGTCGGGCCCCGGGCGGCTTCGCGCATCCTGGAGCACTTCGGGACCGGAGAACCCAGAGGATGAGAATGCGAGCTTGCCGCGCGGAAGGCCGGCTTTTTGAAGCCCCGTTGACCCTGATCCCATGATCCCCGCCGCCGCAGCCGCGCCATGAGGTTTTTCGCGCGCCCTTTATGGGTAAAAGACCTCGCGCGTGCTAAAATATGCGCTTTTATCGCTATCCAAGGAGAATGGGCGCGTGTCTCAAAACAAGTTTGTGGCAATGGAACATGAAATCCTCGCGTTCTGGGAGCGCGAGAAGTGTTTCCAAAGACTGGTCAGGAAAAACGCCGGCAAGCCCAAATGGTCTTTTCTGGACGGCCCCATCACAGCCAACAATCCGATGGGGGTGCATCATGCGTGGGGCCGCACCTATAAGGATATATTCCAGCGCTATCAGGCGATGACGGGGCATGAGCTTCGCTATCAGAACGGCTTCGACTGCCAGGGTCTGTGGGTGGAAGTCGAGGTTGAAAAGGAGCTGGGCTTCAAGTCCAAGCGCGATATTGAGGCTTACGGGATCGGCGCCTTCGTCGAGAAATGCAGGGAACGGGTCATCCGCTATGCCGCCATGCAGACGGAGCAATCCATCCGCCTGGGTTATTGGATGGATTGGGACAACTCTTACTACACGATGTCCGATGAAAACAACTACACCATCTGGAGCTTTCTCAAGAAATGCCATCAGCGCGGTTTCATCTACCACGGCTGGGACGCCATGCCCTGGTGCCCGCGGTGCGGCACGGGCATTTCCCAGCATGAGATCTCCAACGAGGAGCGCCCCGAGATAACCCATACTTCTCCCATGGTCCGTTTCCCGCTGATCGGCCGCCCCGGGGAGTACCTCCTGGTGTGGACGACGACGCCGTGGACCCTCACGTCGAACGTCGCCTGCGCGGTGCACCCCGAACTTACCTACGCAAAGGTTCGTCAGGGGACGGATATCTACTACCTCATCCGGGATCGCGTGGAAGACAGCATGACGTCCCGGGGCCCTGTCCAGATTCTTGAAGAGTTTCCCGGAGAGAGGATGATCGGGTGGGGCTATGCGGGACCCTTCGACGAGATGGCGGCGCAGAGCGACGTCCGCCATCAGGTCATCCCCTGGAAGGAGGTCAGCACTTCCGAAGGCACGGGCATTGTTCACATCGCTCCCGGCTGCGGGAAGGAAGACTACGAGCTGGGCAAGGAATTCGGGCTTCCCGCAATCTGCCCCATCGACGAGTTCGGCGTGATTGTGGCCGGCTTCGAGCCCTTCACCGGAGAGACGGCCTCCGGCGTCGCCCCGAACATCCTCCGATCGCTGAAAGCGAAAGGTCTGCTTTACAGGACGGAGGAATACAGGCATGCCTACCCGATCTGCTGGCGTTGTAAAACGCAGCTCGTCTTCCGGCTGGTCGACGAATGGTACATCCGCATGGACGAATTGCGGCACGAGATCATTGAGGTCACCCGGCAGACGCGGTGGATTCCCGAAATCGGCCGGCAGCTGGAGATCGAGTGGCTGAACAACATGCACGACTGGATGATCTCCAAGAAACGCTACTGGGGCCTGGCCCTGCCCATTTATCTGTGCGATTCCTGCGGAAACTTCGACGTCGTCGGCGGGCGCGAGGAATTGAAGCAGCGGGCGGTGGAGGGCTGGGAGCAGTTCGAGGGACACTCCCCGCACCGTCCCTGGGTCGACGCCGTCAAGATCGGCTGTCCCGCCTGCGGAGCCCCCACAAGCCGCATTCTGGACGTGGGAAATCCCTGGCTGGACGCGGGCATCGTCCCCTTTTCCACCATGCGTTACAACACCGACCGCGACTATTGGAACCAATGGTTCCCCGCCGATTGGATTTCCGAGAGCTTTCCCGGCCAGTTCCGGAACTGGTTCTACGCCATTTTGGCGATGAGCACGGTCATGGAAAAGCGGCCCCCCTTCCGGTTGATGTTCGGCTACCGCCTCATGAAGGACGAGAAGGGCCAGGAGATGCACAAGAGCAAGGGAAACGCGATCGATTTCAACGAGGCCGCGGAAAAGGAGGGAGCCGACGCCATGCGCTGGCTTTTCGCCAGCCATAATCCCGAATACGACCTCTGGTTCGGATACCCCAAAATTCATGAGTCGCGGCGCCAGTTTTTGACGCTCTGGAACGTCTACGAGTTTTTCCTCACCTACGCGCGCATCGACCGGTTCGATCCGGGGGCGCCGCAGGTGCCGTACGAATCGCGCGGGGATCTGGATCGTTGGATTCTCTGCCGTTTGAACCGCCTCGTCGAGGCGGCGCATAGGCACTATTCCGGCTACAGCGTGCACCTGCTGATGCGCGAGGCCAATGCGTTCATCGACGCCCTCTCCCGATGGTACCTGCGCCGCAGCCGCCGGCGCTTCTGGAAAAGCCGCAACGACGACGACAAGATGGCGGCCTATCAGACGCTGTGGGAATGCCTGGTGACGGCGGTCAAGATCCTGGCTCCCGTCATCCCATTCGGTACGGAAAAGATGTACCAGGAGCTGGTGCGCTACTATGAAGCCGGAGCGCCGGTCAGCGTGCACCTCTGCGACTTCCCTGAACCCAGCGCCTCCGCCGCGGCGAACGACTTGCGCCTTCTGCATATCATGGATTCGGTTCTGGAGCTGGTCGAGCAGGGACACGCGGCGCGCAATAAGGCGGGGCAGAAGGTTCGCCAGCCGCTGTCGGCCATGCGCATCGAGGTCGCGGAAAAGGGGCTCGCCGAACAGATGGCCTCGTTTCTCCCCCTGATCCTCGACGAACTCAACATCAAGAAGGCGGATTTCGTGTCCTCCGCCCGGGATCTCTACACGCTGGCGGTCCGTCTCGACGCCAGAACCGGCAAACCGAAATTCGGCCGACATTTTGCGGCTCTTCAAAAGGCTCTTGAAAGTCTCCCGGCGGACGAGGCCGCGGAGAAAGTGCGGAAGAGGGCGCCGCTCGACATCCGGGTCAACGGGGAATCCATTTCATTGCAGCCCGAGGACATCATCATCGAAAAGATTCCCGTCCCGCCATGGGTTCTGTCTGAAGGGAACGGGTTTCTGGTGGCTATCAACACGGAACTGGACGCCGGGCTGATCCGCGAGGGGCTCGTGCGGGACCTTGTTCGCCATATTCAGAATCTGCGCAAGGAAATGGGTCTGGACGTGACGGACCGCATCCGCATCGCCTACGCGGCCGGAGACGAGCCGGCCGCCGCAGTTTCGGCGCACGCCGACTACCTCGCCGGGGAAACCCTGGCGCTTGAGATTGAGCGCCGGGCGGAATGTCCCGGGGAGGCCCGCGAGATCAGGCTGGGGTCCGACGTCATCCACGTGGCGATCGCCAAAGCCTGAGCGCATTACTCCGAAGCGCATTCCTCCAACGCCGGCGTTTTCGCCAAAAAGCCTTCGCTGGCTGAATCCGCGCAAAATCATCGCCGTTTCGCCCCGGCACGGCCGGCTGAGGGGCGGGATCCATGCCCGTTTTTCTGCTAAATCCGCGCCCGCGCGCCGCCGATCTGGTAGTCATGCATATTCTGGCGCTTTTTTTCGCATTGCAGGTGGCGACTTCCGGCGAGATGGCCTGCCTCGGTACTCTCCAGGATGTTTCCATCCCCGCGGATCTCCATATCGCCGGCGTTCAGAAGGAAGGTCTGGCCGCTTATGGCGTCGAAGGACAATATGTTTTCCTCAACGGACCCCGGGTTTCATCCCTCAGGGTCGGCGACATCCGGCGCGTGCTCCGGCTTGAAGGGAAAGTCCACGACCCCCTGAGCGGGGATCCGAGAGGTCTCTATTACAGGGATATCGGCACCATCCGCGTCGAGACGGTCGGCCCCAAGAGCGCGGCGGCGCGCATCCTGACCTCCTGTCAAGGAGTGATGAAGGGCGATTTGGCGGTCCCGTCCGCGCCGACGGCGATGGTCGTTTTTCGCGGGGATTTCTCCAACGCCGTCACCCCGATCCCATCCGACAGTCTTGTCGGTCCCATCCTGCTTGGGAAGGAGGACGCTCGCGAGCTGGCGGCCGGAAGTTTCTGCTTTATCGGGGTCGGAGCGCGCGACGGAGTTCAGCCGGGGGATCGATTCACGGTTTTTCGACCCTATCCCCCATTCGATTCCAAGGATATGGATGTCGACGGGAAAAGGGCTAATGCGAGCTATTCGCCGATGCGCAACAGCTACCTCTACCGCTACCAGTGGATGCAGGTTCTCAAGCAACGCTCGCTCCCGCCTCAGGTGCTGGGAGACATCGTCGTCGTGCAGACCGGAGACCGCGTCTCGGCGGGCAGAATCGTCAGCAGCCTGTCCGAAATTCATCCGGGAGATCTTGTGGTGAAACGGTGACCCGCAGCGGGCCGAAGGATTCCGGGGCGGGCCCGGCTACAGGACGCTGAAGTCCGACACGATCGATTTGTCGCCCAGAACCGTTCCCGGGCGCAGGCGCGCTCCCTCGCCGATGTGACACTGCCGGCCGACGATGGCTCTCTCAAGGCGGGCGTGGGGCATGATCCGCGTGCCGCTCCAGATGACCGAATCCTTGATGAGCGCGCCTTCCTCGATGCGGCATCCCTCTCCCAGGACAGAGTTCTCAATCATCACCCCGGGTTTGATGATGCACTTCCCGTCGAGGATCGAAAACGAATCGATGGAGACCTGCTGTTTCTCCCAGTTGTTCGGCGGGCAGTATTTTTGGGGGTAACTTGGGAGTTTTGTCCTGCCTGAGATGATGCCGAAGGTGGCCTCGAGATACTTTTGGGGGCTGCCGACGTCCTGCCAGTATCCGTGGGTCAGGTAGGCGTAAACGCGGGCTCCCTCCTGGACCATCGCAGGGAACAGGTCGCGCTCGAAACTCTGGGCGCCTTCAGCCGGAATACGGTCGAGCACGGACCGCTCGAGGATGTAAATGCCGGCGTTGATAGTGTCCCCGGTGACTTCGTCTTCCGGCGGCTTTTCGGTGAAGCGCACAATGCGGCCGTCGGCATCCGCCTCCACGAGACCGTAGCCGACAGGATTGATGACGCGCGCCACCACGATCGTGGCCTCGGCCTTCTTGGCCCGATGGTACTCGAGGACGTCGAGAAGATCGGTGTCGGTGAGGATATCCCCGTTGAGCACGATGCTCGTGTCGTCGATGAGATTCTCGGCCGCTTTGAAAGCCCCCGCCGTGCCCCGCGGCAGGTCCTCGTGGGTGTAACGCATGGTGACGCCGAACTTCATGCCGTCGCCGAAGATATCGGTGATCTTTCGGGGCTGATAGGAGAGGCTGAGGATGATCTCCGTGATCTGGGCTTTCTTGAGATGATCGATCTGGAAAAACAGGAAAGGGATGTTCGCCAGCGGCACGATAGGTTTCGGAACATTGAGCGCAAGCGGCCGCAGCCGCGCCCCTTTCCCCCCTGCCAGGATCACCGCCTTAATCACGGTTCAGCAGCCTCCAGCGGATAGACCATCATACCACAGATCCGGGCATAGGGAAGACGGCGGGGGCGCGCACTGCGTTTACTCCGCGGCAAAGGTCGCTGCGGCCGACCCGGCGCGGCCGGGCCAAGTTCCCGCAATCCTTGCTATACCCGATAACGCCCCGGGAAGTTTTGTGTTAACCTTAGTACGCCTATGAACCTGGCCAATACGCTGACTCTCGCGCGCATCTTTCTGGTGCCCATCGTGGTGGTCATGCTGCTGACCGTCGAGATCCGCGACTATGCGTTGATGGGCGCGAGCCTTTTCCTGGCGGCGGCGCTGACCGATATTCTCGACGGCTACGTGGCCCGGAGGCGCCGACAGGTGACAACCCTGGGCAGGCTGCTGGACCCGATAGCGGACAAACTGCTGATATCCTCGGCCCTGATCTCTCTGGTGCAGCTCAGGATCGCGCCGGCCTGGATGGTCGTCATCATTATCGGGCGCGAGTTCGCCGTCAGCGGACTCCGGAGCATCGCCGCCCACGAAGGTTTTTCCATCGACGTGTCCACGCTGGGCAAAGGGAAGATGGTTGCGCAGGTCGCGGCGGTGGTGGGGTTGATACTGGGTCATAAATACGGCGGCTGGGTGCGCTATACCGCCCGGGCGCTGCTGTGGGCCGTCGTCTTTTTCGCTCTCGTGTCCATGGTGCAGTATTTCCGGGAATTCTGGTCGAAGCTGGACAGCAGCATCAAATACAGGGAGCGGCGGCGCCTGAAGATCCTCGAGTTGCGCCGTCAACGGGCTGCGGAGCGCAGGGAACTAAAACATCTGCGCCGGCTGGAACGTATGAGAAAACGGGAGGCCGAAGCGAAACCTCCTTCGCCCGGTTAGGGTCAGGCGACTGGAAGACGGGAGGCGGATGATGCTCGATATATCGGAAAAGAGGGAACTGCTGAAACTGGCGCGGGCCACCCTGGAGAATTATTTCGTCCGGGGCAAGATTCCCGAGTATCAGACATCGGACGCGGAACTGCGGAAGCGCAAAGGCGCTTTTGTGTCGCTGCACCGCGGGCAGGAGCTGCGCGGCTGCATCGGCCAATTGTATCCCGACCGGGAGCTTTACAGGATCGTGCAGCATTGCGTGCTGAGCGCGGCGTTGGAGGATTCGCGCTTCCTCCCCGTGACCGCGGAGGAAACGGCGGATCTGGACATCGAAATATCCGTGCTGACCCCCTTTTGCCGGATCCAGGACATCGGAGAGATCGAAGTGGGAAAGCACGGGCTTTACGTCGTCCGGGGCTTTTCCCGCGGTCTGCTTCTGCCTCAGGTGGCGACCCAGTACGGCTGGGACCGGATAACATTCCTGGAGCAGACCTGCCGGAAAGCCGGGCTCCCGGAATCCGCGTATAAGGATCCCCGCACCGAGATATACACGTTCGAGGCCGAAGTGTTCTCCGAATCCTCTCTTTCCGGCGCGCCGTAGCCGGGCCTCGAATCCCTGCAAGGAGGGGCCATGATCCGTTCCATACTGCTTGTTTTAGCCGACGCGCCCCACGACGCCGGGGCCAGAAATTACGCTTTTTGGCTCGCCCGAAAGGAAGGGAGCCGCGTGCACGCCCTTTCCGTGGTTGATATCGGCGCTTTTGAGGTCCCGGTCATCGGCTCGGCCGACGGATTCATGCCGTCGGTGGTGGCGCCTCCCATAAAGGAAACTCAGTCCCTGATAAGCGATCTGACGGCCCTCGCCCAGGAACGCCTCTCCCGCTTCGCCGGCCTGAGCGCGTCGAGAGGTGTTTCTTCCTCCGTGGAGGTCAAGACCGGCATTCCCGAAGACGTCATCAGCCGGACCGCCGTCGCCCACGATATTGTGGTGCTCTCGCGCTCCGGTTACAGCCGCGTACCCGGCCCGGAAGATTCCGTCGACGCGTGGGTCCCTCCGGTTATCCGAAGGTCGGTTCGTCCCGTGCTCGTGGCCGGGCCGGCCTTTCGGGAAGATGGGGACATCCGCAACATCCTTGTCGCATACGACGGCAGCCCTCATGCCGCGCGGGCGCTCCTGGTCGCGGCCGAGCTCGCCGCCCGTCCCGGTGTGGACTGCACGCTGATTCATGTCTCCCCTTCGGAGGAGACGGCCCAAGGGGTGCTCGAGCCGGCGGAGTCCTTCCTTTCCCATCATGGAGTCTCCCCCAGGAAGCGGGCGATCGTCAGTTCCAAACCCGCCGAGGTGATATGCGGGCTCGCAACATCGGCAGGGGTCGACCTGGTCATCATGGGAGCCTACGGCCATAGCCCCATTCGGGAGGTTCTGTTCGGCAGCACCACCGAGCGCGTTCTTTCCCACTGTGACGCCAATGTGATCCTGCAATCCTGAAAAGCTTGCGAGTGCCCGGACGCGCCTGTCATTTTTCAGCGATAGACCGTGCAAGAAAATCCAGAAGCGGGCGCATGGGGCGCGGAACCGCCGCGTCCTCGGCTTCCACGGTGTGCGTGCCCCATTCCGTTTCCACGGTGATCCTGTAATGGAAGCGATCGGCTCCCGGCTCGTCGGATTCCAGCACCGGCGGCAGATCAAAGAAACGGGAGCGGTCGAGCAGCTCCCTCAGGCGGCGGGCCTTCGAAGCGGCCAGCGAGGAAGAGTCCAGCGACCCCTGGATTTTTCGGCCGGCAAAACCCCCGGTCCTCTCGAAAAAAACGCGCATGAAGAAATTCTACTCTGAACGAAGATTTTGTGAAATAAAACACCCCGAGGCGAAACATTAGGGTCAAGACTGAGGAAGAACCGGCGGCGGCCGCATCTCAATCCCCCGTTCACCTCAACAACAACGCCGCCGGTCGTCTCTCCGGACGCAGAGGGGCTCGTGCCGATGGGAACGCGTTCGCGCGTCCCGGGTCCAAGGTTGAGCGCCCGGAGTCCCGGGGGTTATTCGGTTTTTTCGCAGAATCGCAGGCCGGTTTGCGGACGCGATGGTTTGCCTCCTTTGCCTTTCGCCATCTTGAGACTGCGGTTGGGGCCGTAGCCGTACTTGGCCAGTTCCCTCGCCATTCTCTTGCGGCCTCGGTAGAGATGATTGATCACGTTCTGATAACGCTCGGGATGGAGCTTTCGAGCGATTTCGCCGGCGTCGAATCCCGCGAGCAGCAGTTCCATCGCCGCCCGCTGGGGCGGGGGAAGCTGAGTCAGAGTCCTTTCCACAATGGAGTGCAGTTCTTCCTGGACCAGCCTCCTTTCGGGTGATACCGAGAGCCGGGACTGGCGCAACGATTGCTGGACATAGGCCTCCTTTTCCTTTTGACGTGAGCCTCTGTGGATCTTGCGGTAGTAGTTGCCGACCTTGTTGCGCAGGATGCCCATGCTCCACACGAGAAGCCCCTTCTGCAGTTCATTGGCAGGATTTTTGGATATCAGGGTCAGAAGTGTGTCCTGAACCAGATCCTCCGCATCCGTAGCGTTCGTTATCCGCAGAGCCGTGAGCCTCTGGAGCACGGTCCGTATGAGGGCGATTTCATCGTCCTTCCATTCGGGCCGGACGGGTTCGGCACTGTAATCTTCCTGTGGGGAGCCTTCGGAGACGAAAAGAGATTCCGATTCGAGACGGACATAAGCGGCGGTGCACACGTGGAACCCTCCCATTCGGACAAACGTGGATTGTCTTCGAATTCGAGGGTACGGCTGGGGTTGATAGGAAACTAAAACCGCCCGCTCTCTCTGTCAAGCGGTTTTTTGGCGGGAGACCGGCGGCGGGACGCCTGCCGCATGGCCGTCCCCGGACTGTTCGCGCCGGGAGCGGAAGCGGTGCCCTATCGCCTTGGAAGCCCGGGAAACGCCCGCCCTTCATCCGGAGCGTAATAACCGGGTCTGGCGGAGACCGAGGCGACGCCGGACGCAAGCACTCTCACGTCGATGCGCCGATAGGAGCCGTCCTTCGCGGCGTTGCTGGAAATGTAGCCGATCGTATACTGGTTGCGCAGCTCGTCGGCGACTTCCGCGTAGATGTTGTCCAACTGCCCGAAATTGTTCGGATAGAGGACGCGCCCGCCGGTTTCATAGGCCAGTTTGCGCAGGGCCAGATCGGCGCGGACAAAAAGCTCCTGTGGAATCCTGTCGTAATAACCCTGCTGGGATTGCTCGTACAGGAGCATCTGCCGGACGGCTTCCGTCTTGCTGACGATATATGCGGCCGCTTCGGACCGGACCGCGGCCTGAAGCGCCTCTTCATAAGTCACCGAGCTCTCGTTGTCGAGGCCGTCGCTCATGATGATCATGGCCTTCTTTTCTTCGATGCCGCGGAAAACCTCATTGCAGACCACCCAGACGGCGTCCCACAGCTTCGTGTTGTCTTTGCAGTAGATCGACGTCAGCACGGAATCCACCCTGTCGGTCTTGCGGCCCCAGTCCATTTTCAGGCGAATCTCTGTGTTGAAGCCGATCAGGGCGAACTGGTCCTCCGGTTTGAGGTTTTCCAGAAACCTCTTGGTCGCGTATCGGATCGTGCCCCATTCGGAGCGGACGCTTCCGCTGGTGTCCAGGACGACGGCGATGCGGGTCGGCAACGCCTCCTGGGTGAAAAAGACGATATCCTGGGGTTCCCCGTCCTCGTAAATGCGGAACGCGCTTTGAGGGATCCCTTTGATGAAATTTCCTTCGCGCCCGCGCACGGTCACGGGCACCGAAACCATGTTGACCTCGACGCCGATCCTGTATCCGTCCTGATTCTTGCCCGGGGAATCGGGCGGCGCCTGCCGGCTCCAGAGGAGGGCGACTGAAAGAAGGAAAAAGCCTGCGAACAGCAGACACGGCCGCTTTGTCCATGCCTTTTTCATTCCTCGGCCTTTTCCCGGGTCCATTGTTCTATGCTTTCTCAAGGGCTGCGGGCAGCCTGTCGTATATCCCTCCGAAGCCGCCGTTGGACATGATCACGATGAGGTCGCCGGGCCTCGCTTCGTCGCAGACCTTTTGAATTATACCGTCCACGGTCCCAAGGTTCCAGGCCGAGCGCCCCGCGGCGCGCAGGTCCCCAATGAGCCGGTCTTCATCCAGCCGTTCGCTTTCCGGCACCCTTTCGGGCCTGAAAAGGGCCGGCAGGGCGATGCAGTCGGCCTCGGCGAGCGCTTCGGCTATTTCCCGCTGGAAAACCTTGCGGCGGCTCGTGGCCGAGCGGGGTTCGTAGACGGCCCAGAGGCGGGCGGGACGGTAGGCTTTTCGAACCGCCCGCAGCGTCTCGCGCACCGCCGTCGGATGGTGCGCGAAGTCCTCGTAGATGCGGATATCGCGCACCGTGGCCCTTAATTGGAGCCGGCGCCGCACCCCCTGGAAAGACTCCAGCGCCTCGCGGATGTCGTCCTCGGAAACCTCGAGATGATTGAGGACCGCCGCCGCGGCAAGTGCGTTGCGGACGCTGTATTCGGCGCAGGCCGACAACCGTATGCGCCGGAAGATCTTTCCCCGGTACAGGACCTCAAAACAAAGCCGGTCGCCTTTCATCTCGATGCCGCGCGCCGTCCAGTCGCTCTCGCCGCCCAAACCGAAGGTCTCCCTCCGGCACAGGCCGTCCCGGCTCGCTTCAAGCGCGGCCGGGCTGTCCGCTCCGACGGCCAGAAAGCCTCGCCCTGGGATCAGGTTCACGAATCGCCGGAATTGAAGCTTGACCGCTTCGAGGTCGGGGTAAATGTCGGCGTGGTCAAACTCGACGTTTCCGATCACGGCGACATAGGGAAGGTAATGAAGGAATTTGGGTCCCTTGTCAAAAAAGGCGGAATCGTATTCATCCCCCTCGACAACGAAGAGGTCGCCTCCGTCCAGGCCGTAACTGGACCGAAAGTTCTCGGCGATCCCGCCAACGAGGAAATTCGGCCGCAGGCCCGCAAAATGGAGTCCCCAGGCGATCATCGAGGAGGTGGTCGTTTTCCCGTGCGTGCCGGCGACGACCACCGGAATTTTGTCGCGAAGAAAAAACGCGCTTAGCGCTTCCGGGAAGGACAGAAACGGCAGCCGACGGTTTAAAACATACTCGATTTCGGGATTGCCTCGCGATAACGCGTTGCCCACCACGACGAGATCGGGTTCAGGCTGCAGATTGCGCTCGCTGTAGCCCTGTGCGGTCGGGATCTGTTTTTGCGCCAGAAACTCGCTCATGGGGGGATAAATCCCCTCGTCGGAGCCGGAAGCCTCGTAACCGCTGTCCTGAAGCATGGAGGCCAGAGAGGCCATGCCCGTGCCGCAGACTCCGATGAGGTGTATACGACGCACGCCGGCTATTCGCATGCCGCCACTGTATCAGAAAAACGCCGCTTCACCAACCGGACTGTGGGGGCGCCTTCCCGCTTCGACGGCGAATGCGCGCGCCCGGCGAAACCGATCGCGGCTCTCGTCCTCGAAAGCCGGCGCGCGCACAGTCTACGGCCCCGGAACTCCGACGGCGAGCTTGCGGATGCGAAGGGCATTCTTATCATCGGGATCGAGCGATTTTGGAATGTGTTTTAGCGGCGAATTTGAGTTGAGTCCCCGGCAGATTACTGGCAACATGCTCCTGCGGGACGCGACGCGGCAGGCGCGCAGTGCAGCGGGAAGGACTTGTGGAATTGATATCTCCTGTGACTCGAAAAGCTGCCCCGAGCCTTTATAGGATGACGCGCCGGGGTTTCCTGGAATGGGCCGCCGTCGTTTTTCTCGCTCCCGGAATCGAGGCCTCCCCGCCGACCGCTCCGTCCGGGGCGTTTGTGATCCTGAATCGTTTCAGCCCGCTCAACAGGAAGCGGCCGCGGCGGAAAACGACTCTCTACATTATTCTGCACACGACCGAAGGCGAGGAAGAAGGGTCCCTGAACAAAGTTGTCCGCTACGGGGAAGCGCACTATTTCGTTTGCCGCTCGGGGGCCGTCTATCGCGTCATCGACAAGGGTAAAATCGCCAAACACGCGGGGCGCAGCGTGTGGGAGGGGCGCTACCAGATCGACAATTACTCGGTCGGCATCGAGGTCGTCGGGTACCACAACCGCGATATCACGGAGGCCCAATACGACGCGCTTCGGGAGCTTCTGCGGCAGCTGAGAAGCCTCTATCGCGTACCCGACGACCATGTCCTCACCCACTCGATGGTCGCCTACGGGAGGCCCAACCGTTTTAAGGACGACAACCACCGCGGAAGGAAGCGCTGCGGCATGATCTTCGCACGGCCTGAAGTGCGCGCGCGCCTCGGCCTGAAAACCAGACCCGAACGCGATCCGGATGTCTCTGCGGGGCGCCTGAGCGTCGGGGACCCTGAATTGTTCGCTTATCTCTTCGCGCCCCAGCCCGAGGCCGCGCTTTCGGCCGAAGCCGCCAAAGCGCCGGCTTCCATCGAAGGTCCTCCGGAATCCACGCGCATCGACAGCCGCAACACCGCGTGGCAGATCGCGCGCGATCGTTACGATCACCCTTCGACCGTCTATGTCTTTCCGGACGGGCAGCGTCTGGCGGGAGATCAGATCGCGGACTGGGCCCGGATACCCATAGGGACGCGCGTGTTCCTCAACGAGATGGAGGACACGCAGCCTTTCGAGGGTTTTCTGGAAATCGGCAGGGATGGGGACACCGCCAGGGCGGTCGCCGGCAGCGCCAGCACAAGCTCCACGACGATTTACTTCTTTCCCGACGGCTTTATTCGCACCGGCGCAGAATTGAACAGGCGGCGTTCCCTGCAGAAGCTTCTCAGCAACCCGCCGAAAGGGACGCGCGTGCTGGTCGGCTATGTGTATGGCGGCCATCTCAAAACCCGACGGCACCCCTCAAGCATTGCGGGCGAAAAATGGAACTATCCGTCGACTTACTACCGCCAGCCGGACGGCACCATTCTCAGCGGCGACGATATCGACCCTGAAACGATACCTGCCGGCACGCTGGTCTTCTACCAGCGCTGATCCTTCTCCTGTTTCCGGAAATATCGCGATTCCCGATGCAGGCGCATCCGGGGCGCCGCGCTCAGCGCATCCATCACCGTAACGATGAACGCCGATCCTAAGGCTTGCGGATTTCCACTTTCGCCAGATCCTCAAGGAACATGGCGATGGCCGAGTGATCCATATCGCCCCGCCCGCCGTTCACGAGGGCCGTCAAAACCTGCTGCGCCAGGCTCGTGAAGGGCAGAGGGACCCTCATGGATTCCGCTGCCAGCAGGGCGTTGCGCAGATCCTTCCGGTGCAGGCGGATGCGGAATCCGGGCTTGAAGTTGCGGGCGATCACCATCGGAGCCTTGGCGTTCAGCACGGCGCTTCCCGCCAGTCCCCCCTTCACGGCGTTGAATACCACCTCGGGGTCGATTCCGGCTCTTGTCGCCAGTACGAGGGCTTCCGCCATACCCGCCATATTGATCGCCACCATGATCTGATTCGCCAGCTTGGTCACATTTCCGGCGCCGATGGGTCCCGTCCATACCGCGCTGGATCCCATGGCCTGCAGCAGGGGCTTCACCCTATCAAAAACCTGCGGTTTCCCTCCCGCCATAATGGCCAGAGTCCCGTCGATGGCTTTCGGCTCGCCGCCGCTGACCGGGGCGTCGATGAAATCGACGCCTTTGGCTTCGCAGGCCGCGCCCACTTTTTGGGCGACCAGCGGGCTGATCGAACTCATATCCACAATGACGGATCCGGGCTTCGCGCCTTCCAGGACCCCCGCGGGTCCGAGAACCGCGGCTTCGACGTCCGGTCCGTCCGGCACCATCGTGATGGTCACCTCGGACCGGGCCGCCGCGTCTTCCGCCGACTCGCACGCCGTCGCGCCTTCCTTGGCCAGTTCCGCCGCAAGCGCAGGCACAATATCGTACACGGCAAGCTGGTGGCCCGCCTTGATCAGGTTGCGGCTCATGGGCTTTCCCATGATTCCCAAACCGACAAAACCGACTTTCATTCTTTGCTCCTTTTCCTTCGTATGAATGCTCGAGACGATCGGGCCTTCAATATACAGGAATCCGGATCGGGCGGCAAAGACGGCATCCGGGCGCGGGCGAATCCTCCGGGGGTTCCGCAGATTGCGCGAGGTCCGCACATGGGATGCATCCCTGCGGCAGGATGGCCGACCCGACCGCTCGCCGGCGGTGAAAATCGCTCCCTGCCTTGTCTTCGGAGCCGATTTCGGGAACAATAGGAAAGTAAAGGGACAGACTTCCATCCTTACATTGAGGGAGGTGCACTTTCGCCATGGCTAAAATCACGCGGCCCGCATCCAAAAAGGCCGGCGCGCCGCGCGCGCCCCGGCTTACGAAAAGCCAGGCTCAAAAGCTTCTGGCTCCCGTTCCCGATGCATGCGTTTTCTGGTGCAATGACGGGCAACTGCTCCGGGACATGAAGGAACTCGCTCAGGCTTTGGCCAACATGTCCGATTTGACGTTCTCCTATCATTGCAATGAAACAAAGAAGGACTTCAGCAAGTGGGTCCGGGAAGTCATCGGGGACGAGCCGCTCGCGCAATCCCTGGAGATCGCCGCCAGCCGGGAGCAGGCGGCCGCCGTCGTCGAACAGAGGTGCAGTCTGCTGATCCGAAAGGCCGGCTGAGCCTCGTCCTCCGGATTCCAGAAATGTTGCCGCGCGACGGCATGCGTTTGTCCGCAGCGCCTGCCATGGGGGGTGCTGCATCGGGGAGATCTCTATGAGATGCCGAATGATTGTTTTGCTCGCGTTCCTGCTTATTCGCCTTGTCCCCGGGATCGGACAGGAACCGGCGTTCCATTTTCTGATGCTCGCGGACACCCAGCTGGGGATGCACGCTTCGGATAAGAACTTCGAACAGGAAAAGGCGAATTATGAATTCGCGGTCGCGGCCATCAACCGGCTGAAGCCGAAATTTGTCATTATTCTGGGCGATCTCGTCAACAAGCCGGGCGACCGGGACCAGTTGCGCGAGTTCCTGAAGATTTCACGGACCATCGACCCGTTCATCCCGCTGTATCTCGTTCCGGGCAATCACGACGTCGGCCAGGCCCCTACCCCGGAAACTCTCGCCGCCTACAGGAAAAACATCGGACGGGACTACTACTCCTTCCGCGAAGGCCCTGTATACGGCATTGTGCTGAACTC
>CAYZTZ010000010.1:0-48999 GCA_964481255.1 uncultured Acidobacteriota bacterium
AGGCCCGCGGCGGCGGTGATCAAACACACGAACCCCTGCGGGATCGCGCAGGCGGACACGCCGGCCGAAGCTTACACGCTCGCGCGCGACTGCGATCCCGTATCCGCCTTCGGTTCCGTCGTGGCCCTGAACAGGCGCATCGACGAGGATACGGCGGCCGAAATTAACAAAACCTTCGTGGAGGTGTTGCTCGCGCCCGACTTTGCCCCCGGGGCTCTGGACATCCTGCGGCAGAAAAAAAACATCCGCCTGTTAAAACCGGGTATGGCCGGGCCTTTGACGCTGCAGCACCGCCAGATCGGCGGAGGGTTTCTCGTCCAGGACAAGGACGTGCATTATCTGCGTCCCGAAGACCTGAGGACGGTGACACGGCGGACGCCTACGCCGGAGGAAATGGAGGCTCTTTTGTTTGGGTGGCGCATTGTGAAGCACGTGAAATCCAACGCCATCGTCTTTGCCGACGCTTCCCGGATGCTCGGCATCGGCGCGGGGCAAACAAGCCGCGTGGACGCCGTCAAGTGGGGAGCGCAAAAGGCCGTCCTTCCCTTGCAGGGCTGCGCCATGGCCTCCGATGCTTTCTTCCCCTTTGCGGATGGATTGCAGGCGGCTGCGGGTTACGGCGTGCGCGCCGTAATCCAGCCTGGAGGCTCGGTGCGCGACCAGGAGGTCATCGATGCGGCCGACGACCTGGGGATAGCCATGGTATTCACGGGAATACGTCATTTCAAACATTGATGCGGCCCGTTCCATTAAGGCCCGCGCCTTCGCGGAATCGGGGATATATCGGCTGACGGCGTCTGGGAAAACGACGGTTACTGTTGCGGCCCCGTCCGTTGCCGCGTCGGCGCGGCCCGGGCGGTTTGCGCCGGCCTGGGTATACATCGCTCCGTTTGCGACCGGCGATGAACTATTTCAACTATTTTACTGAAATTGAGGATCATTTTGTCAGAAGGCGCGGGAAGCACCTGCTGCTGTCTCCCATGGACTGGGGGTTGATCGCTTCCTGGCGCGACGCCGGCGTTCCCCTGCAGGTCGCCCTCCGCGGCATCGATATCGCCATGGACGGGTTCCTCAAGCGCCGGCGGCGCGGCAGTTCCAAGGTAAACAGCCTGTGCTACTGCCACGACAGCGTCATGGCGGAATTCGCCGCCTACCTGGAATCCCACGTGGGAGAGCCGTCAGCCGGAGCCCAGAATCCGCCTTCGGGGCCGGAAACCGGCCCCGAAGAAAAAGACGAGCCGGGCAAGGAACAGGTTCTGGCCTTTCTTTCCGAAAGAATCCGTGAAATAAAGGAGCTTTGCGAGAAACAATTTTCCGGGAGCGGGATCTCCGAAGGCGTCGGCCGGGCGCTGGCCCGCCTGGAGGCGATGATGCGCGATGTGGAGACGGGGAGCCGCATCGACGCCGAATCGCTGGAAAGGGATCTCGCCATGATCGAGGAAATCCTTACGGCCGAGCTGCGTGCTGCGGTCTCCGGCGAAGAGATGACCGAGTGGGAGAAGGAAGCCAAAAAGGAACTCAAGGTTTACAGGAAAAGGCTGCCCAAGGATACCTATGACAGAATCCATCGCAATTTCCTGCGCGGTAAAATCCGCCGGAAATTTCAGATCGGCGAGTTCAGCCTGTTTCATCTCTAGACCGGCCGCCGTGCGATGATCCAAAGCCTATGAAGACAATCGCGAAACCGTCCCCTGCGTTCCAGACGAGCATCGAAAAGCTTGTCTATGGAGGCGACGGGCTGGGCCGCCATCGGTCGGAAGTCGTTTTTGTGCCGTTTTCCGCTCCCGGAGACCGACTCCTGGTGCGCCCGGTCGAGGAGAAAAAGACCTATATCCGGGCGGAAATCGTCAAAATCCTTCGCCCGGGGGCGGGGCGCGTGAACCCGCCGTGCCCCTATTTCGGCCGTTGCGGCGGATGCCATTGGCAGCATCTGGAATATGCCGCGCAGGTCGAAGCCAAGCGGCGGATTCTTGAGGAAATCATTCACCACCGTTTCGCCGCAACACGCGGGCTCTCCATCGCCATGAGACCATGTCCCCGGCCGTTCGGCTACAGATCCAGAGCCCGCATCCAGATGCGGGGTTTGGGAGGGCGCGCGTCGGTCGGTTTTTTCCGCCGCGGATCCCACGCCGTCGAGGATGTCGAGAGTTGCCTTCTATTCAGGCCCGCTCTCAACGAAGCCATGGCCTCCCTCCGCCGGTTAAGGTCCAGGTCCGACACCGATTTCGGACCGCGGGAGACGGACATAGCCTGTTCCGAAGATGACGGTTCCTGGGCCACAGAGCCGGTCGAGCCGGCCGCTCGGGAAGTTGCGCCGGCACCTGCCCGGACTCAAGAGATGGAGAAGCTTCCGCTTTTCCGAAAAATCGGCGAGTTCCGATATCGCGCCTCCGCCTCGGTTTTCTTCCAGCCCAATGATTTTATGGTGGAGGAACTGGTTTCGCTCGTTCAGGAATCGGCCCGAAACGCCGGCCGGGACTGCGCGCTCGACCTGTTCGCCGGAGTCGGCCTGTTCTCTCTGCCCCTGGCACGAAATTTTAAAAAGATCACAGCCGTGGAGCTTTCCCCGGAAGCCTGCCGCCTGGGCTCCTTGAACGCGTCCGCCGCCGGATTCACTCATGTGCATATGGTATGCGCCGACGTCTCGGACTGGCTGCGCCGTGAAGGACCCTCCCTGACTTCCCCGATAGACTTGGTTGTTCTGGACCCCCCGCGCGCCGGAGCCGGTACGGCCGTCATGGAACAGATCCATAGACTGTCCCCGCAAACGATCATCTACGTGTCCTGCGATCCGCAGACCTTGAGCCGGGACATCGCCGCGATCGACCCGCGCCGCTACCTTATTGACCTTGTCGAGGGATTGGATTTGTTTCCTCAAACCTTTCACTTCGAGACGGTCCTCCGCCTGGTCCGACAATAAACGCGCCTCCAGCGCCCCCGCGATGGGGATGCGGCTGCTGCGCGGAGGAACGAATCAAGACTTGCCCCCATGTCCGGCATCACACGCGCGGAGATTTTGAGACGCCTGTCGTCGGTGGCTGCACGGCACGAGAAGCGTCCCGCCGCGGCCCTCGCCTTCAGCTTCTCTCTCGGGATCGTCCTTTCCTCCGCTCTCGAAAACTACGCTTTCGCCGGCTTCGCCGCCGCCTGTGCCTCCCTGCTGCTGGGCGCCTTTGCGTCGCTCCGCCGAAACCGCACTGCGCTGTCCCTGGGCCTTGCGCTCGCGGCCCTGTGCCTGAGCGGACTTCTGACCAGACTGGCCTGTCGCGACGGATTCGGCGAGTTCCATATACGGTCCCTCGTTTCCCACGGCGCCTTTAAACTGGACGAGCCCGTCCTCTTCCAGGGTTGTGTCGCGGAAGACAGCGTCCGCAGGGGGGCGGAAAGCGTCACGACCATCGAGTTCCAAGCGTTTCTTCAAAGAGACCGATGGCTCCCCGTTCAAGGGAAAGGGACGCTGCGAATCGCGGAAAACAACGCCGGGGATCGGCCGCCTACTGCCACGCGCCTATCGCAGGGCGACAGAGTTCGGGGGTGGGCCGTCTGGCGCCTGCCCCGCAATTATGGGAATCCCGGGGCAGCCGATCGACGAGGATCGCTGGCCCGACGGGGAATATACCTCACGGGCAGGGTCAAATCGCCGCGCCTTCTGGAGTCCTGGCCGGGCGGGTGCTCCAACGCCTGGACAAGTCTGGCCGTCTCGGCCCGCGATCGCGTGCGGACAAGCCTTGAGCCGATTCGCCGAAGAGACAAGGGGCAGCCTGCGGCCGCCCTCGCGAGTCTCGTCATAGGGGAATATTCAGGGCTGGATAATAGCACGCGCGCAGCCTTTCAGAATTCCGGCACCCTGCATGTTCTGGTCGTCTCGGGACTTCATGTCGCGTGGCTCGCGGGTCTGCTTTTTCAGCTTTTCAGACTCCTCCGCTTCCCCGAGCGGATCCGTTTTTTGCTGGCGGCGCTGGCCATGGTTTTTTACACGTGGGTGGTCGGATTTCAGGCCAGCATTACCCGCTGCCTCTGGATGTTCATCCTCTACCTGGTCGGACGAACGATAACGCGCCGTTGCGATCCCCTCAACGTCCTGCTTGTCTCCGCCTTGATTCTGCTCGCAGCCCGGCCCGAATGGCTTTTCGAAGCGGGATTCCAGCTATCGTTCCTTTCGGTCATGGCCATCGCCACGACGGCGGTCCCGGCACTCGATTCCTGTCTGAAGCCCCTGTTGAAGCCGCTACAGCATTGCGCCGACCGGGACCGCCATTTCCTCGAGCAGGGGGAGTGGCACCGGCGCGGGAGGACCCTGCGCGTGCGATGCGAGATTCTGATCGAGGAACTGGCGGATTCCATGCATCCCCGCGCGTCGAAGGCGCTTCGGCTCTTCTGCCGATCGCTGGCTGGAACGGCACTGGCCGTTGCGGGCATGATCGCGGTCTCGCTTTTCATCCAGCTCTGGATTGAGCCCGTACTGGCATACAACTACAACCGCATCAGCTGGATATCTCCTGCGGCGAATCTCGTCATGGTTCCCTTCTCTTCCATGGTCCTTGCCGCGGGGATCGCGGCTTCCATGGGCGCCCATCTCCCTCTCTGCGGGCCAGCGCTTGTGCGCCTTGCAGGCGACCTCGCATCACTTTTCCTCCGCTGCACATACTGGATTGCGGGTTTCGAGGCGGGGTGGCGGAGGTGCCCGACACCCTCCGCCGCATGGGTCTGGGGCGGCGTGCTGCTTCTTTTCGCATGGAGGTTTTCCCAATGGCGCCGTTTCTGGGTTCCATGCGCCTGCATCGTCGCCCTGCTTGCGCTCCTATCGGTCGGCAGCGTCCCATGGGCAGGAGCGCCGATGGAAAAAACCCGAACGGCTCTCCATTGGGGGCACGGGGTTCTCCGGCCGGGAAAGGCACCGATCCTGAGCCTTACGTTTCTGGATGTCGGCGAGGGGGACGCCATCCTCATGCGCTTGCCCGACGGCAAGGCCTGGCTTTTGGACGCAGGCGGGCTCCTGCAATCCGGTTCATCTGAAGAAGGCGATCGCGCCTTCGACATCGGCGAGGCGGTCGTGAGTCGCTATCTCTGGAGCATCTGGATAAACCGCCTGGATCGTTTGATCCTTTCGCACATGGATCTGGATCACGCGGGCGGAGCGCCTGCGATATTGAGGAATTTCAGGGTAGGCAGTCTTCATTATCCCCCTTCCGCTTCCGGTGCGCTCGCCGACTCGATCCGAAAAGCCGCGGGAGAGGAGAAGGTGCGCGAAGACCTGCTCTATGCAGGCATCGAAGAAAAGATCGGTCCGGTCATGGTGCGCGTGATGCATCCGCTCCACAGGTCTGTCGCGGCAGCGTCCAATGACAATTCCCTTGTGATGCACTTGTCCTTCGGCCGCTTTTCCGCGCTCCTGACGGGAGACCTTGAGAAAAAGGGAGAGATCGATTTGTTGTCCCGACCGGTGGAACTGGAAAGCCTTTTGCTGAAGGTCGCCCACCATGGGAGCCGCTCGGCAACGTCGGCGGCACTCCTGGAGCGCGTGCGGCCGCGCTGGGCGGTAGTATCGGCCGGGCGGAACAACCCCCACGGACATCCCTCGCAGGAAGTTTTGCGCCGGTTGTTGCGCCGGGGAGTACGGTTTTTTCAGACTTCGGACAATGGAGCCGTCACCTTCGAGACCGACGGCAGACAATATGCTATACGGAGTTATGTCAGGGGGGTCTTGGAGGAAGGGGAGATTTAGGCGCTTCGTGCATGCATATCGACAAAAAATCGTCGATGCGGTTTTTTGAATTGGGCCCCAAGATTCCCCATTTGCCGGTTTCCATTTCCCATTCATGGCAAAATGGAAAACCCAAAATGGGAAATGACAAACTCGTTTCCTGCTGTCCCGAAGGGACCTCTCGTTAAGAGCGAAGGCCTGGAACGAACCCAGACCGTTATTGGAAGCGTAACGAGAAACTCGTTCCCGTTTTGGAAGCCAGAAGGGTGAATCCATTCCGGCTCCCGGTTTCCGGCTCCTCCAATCCCCTCGCGCAAGATCAAGATAATGTCCGGAAATCCATCGCCCGATCCGGCGCGCGAGGATTTCAATGGGTGAAGCCTCCTGATTAGTATAGCGGGTTGCAGGACGGCCGGAGATCATCGATCTCTGTGCCGTCCATGGTACAGGTCCCGAAAGCGCAGGGACCGCGGGCGCGGGGAATACAGCGCGGGATCAAAGAGCATCCCGGGCCCGCACCCGCCTGCATCATGAGTGCGTCCCTATTTCCGTGTCATGATCGCACGCATGTACTGGGCGCGCTCGAAGGCCGTCGGATCGGCGCAGTACTTCTGGCTCATGCTACCCTGCAGCTGACGAACGGATTGATAGTCGTGATCGGCAAGCCAGCGGCTCATCTCCGTTTCAATTTCGCGGATCACGGGGATACCTTTCTCGAGCAGCACCGAGCAGAGCATGGTCACATCGGCTCCGACCATCAGCATTTTGATGACGTCTTCGCCCGAGTGGATCCCGCTGGTCGCCGCCAGGTCGGCCTTGACGCGTCCGTAAAGGATCGCCACCCACCGCAGAGGAAGACGCATGTCGTGCGTCGTGCTTAAATTGATATTCGTTTGGACTGCCAGCTCCTCCAGGCTGATGTCGGGCTGATAGAACCGATTGAACAAGACCAGGCCGTCGATCCCCGTCTGGTCCAGTCTCTTGGCCATATACGCCATGTTGCTGAAAAAGGGGCTTAATTTCATGGCCACAGGGATGCCGACCACCGACTTGACCGCGGACGCGATATCGACATAGGTTTGCTCGATTTCCGCCGACGTCCGGTCCATCTCCGTCGGGATGGAGTAAACATTGAGCTCGAGGGCGTCGGCCCCGGCTTGCTGAATCTGCTTCGCGTAATCAATCCAGCCGCCGATGCCCGTGCCGTTCAAACTGGCGATGATGGGCACGCGGACCGCTTCCTTGGCCTTCCTTATCTGATTCAGGTACTCCTCGGGCCCCGTGCTGAATTCGGCGAGTTTCGGGAAAAAGGTGAGGGACTCGGGAAAGCTGTCGGTCCCGTACATCAAATGGTATTGAATCGCGTCCTGTTCGCTCCGAACCTGTTCCTCAAAAAGCGAGTGCAATACAACAGCCGAGGCGCCCGCGTCTTCCATGCGTTTGATGTTGTCCAATTCATCCGACAGAGGCGAAGCCGAAGGCACCAAAGGAGTGCGGAGGTTTAATCCGAGGTATCTAGTTGTCAAATCCATAATCCGTTCTCCGAAATAAAGGGATGGATGTACATCCGGGCGAATCCTCCCCGGCGAATCCGCAGGCCGCCGGCTGTCGGCGGTTCGCACGCCGGGGCTTCGGGTCCGTTCCGGTACCCACATTTCCGTTTTCCGGAGGCCGATGCCCGCATCCGAACGGCCCATCTTTCCAGCTGGCTGTCAGTTGACGCCTCAACCTACCGGCTCCCGGTCCGCGATGATGATAATAGTCATTATCGATAATTGCAAACACTGCCTTTGCCGCCGCTCCCGGAACCCGTCTCTCTGCGCTGCGGCATTTGGGGTTGCGCGGCATGACGTGCGCCGCGCAAATGCCGCGCCCAAACAACAAGCCCGAGGATGGTCTCCGCGAAGCGGACGCAATGGCGGGCGGATTGCTTGCGGAGCGCCTGAAGAGAGCGCGCCATGCGGAAATGGATGGGCGTATGATTATGTAAATACTTCTGAGAAACCGGCAGGCTTCGGTTCATCTATAAATATGTAAGCCTGTCGATGGAAGGATGGACGGAGGAGTCATCATGGCGAAAAAAGGAAACGCTCTCGCATCCATTGTGCTTTTGATATCGGCCTTGAACCTGACGGCCGCCGCAGCGCAGGAATCCACGGAGCAGGACCCGGCGGAACCGCTGATCACGGTCCCCGAAGGAACGATCCTGCCGATTGCGCTGACGGCCTATTTAAACACCCGCAACAGCCAGGCCGGAGACATTGCCTATGCCGAAACCATATATCCCATATGGATCCAGCAGAGACTTGTGATTCCGAAAGGGTCCATCATCCGGGGAACGATCACCGAGGTCGTCCGTCCGGGCAAAGTCAAGGGCAAAGGGCGTCTCGCCGTCCGCTTCGACGATATTCTTCTCCCCAACGGCATTAGGCGGGACATCATCGCCTCCCTGCGCGGCATTCACGGCCCGGGCGACGAGAAGGTCGACCGCAATTCCGAATCCGTGTCCACGGATGGATCCACCGCCGCCGACGCCGAAATGGTGGTTGCGACGACCAGCCAGGGAGCCGTTATCGGCGCCATTGCGGGACGAGGCTCAGGGGCCGCGATCGGTGCGGGCGCGGGAGCGGCGGCCGGCATCGTCACCATGCTGTTTATGCGTGGGCGAGACTTGGTTTTAAGCCCGGGAACCCAATTCGACCTGGAGCTGAGGAAGCCGATCCGGTTCGCGTATAACGAAATTGATTTCACGAATGCCCAACTCAACAGCTTGCAAAGGCCGGTTCAGCCGCCGCAGGCTCAACCGCCCGTCCGCCGCAGGCCTTACGGCGGAATATGGTGGCCCTTTTAGGCGATCGCGCCGCCTGCATCCACGATTGCCGGTTCGCCCGGGGTCCCGGCCCTGGAATGCAGCGCATCCCCCGGGATGTTCTCCGGTACCCCCAAAGACGATTCGCGCCGAATGACGGCGCGGCCCCCTGGCCGCCGCCCCTTATCAGATATTGGATCCCATGGGCGCTCCACGGGCTCGTTTCTCAATTGTGTTCGGGACCGCCCGGCGGCGGGTCGAATTTACAGGTTGATTCTGCCTTTCTCCTCGGTAAGAATATCGGCCATGGACGCTGCAATTCTAGCTAGAATCGCCTCGGAAACGGCGATACCGGAAAGCTCGGTCTCGGCGACGGTCGCCCTTCTGGAAAAAGGAGCTACGGGGCCTTTTATCGTTCATTACCGCAAGGAAGCCACAGGCGGTCTGGATGGGGTTAAGGTTCGTTCCATCCAGGAACGCATCGCCTATTATCGTGAAGTCCTGGATCAGCGCGCCGCGCTCCTCAAACTTCTGTCGGACCAGAGCAAGCTGACCGACGAGCTCCGGACAAGGGTGGAAAGCTGCTTTTCCAAGGTGGAACTGGATGACCTGCACCACCATTTTCGTCCCAAGAAGCGAAGCCGGGCAACCGAAGCCATCGAGAAAGGACTGGAGCCCCTGGCCGAATATTTCTGGAACCAGGAAGCGGACGCGTGGAGCGTGGAGGAACATATCGATGTGTTCGTCGACCCGGCCAAGGGCATCGCGACGCGGGAACAGGCTCTTCAGGGGGCCATCGATATCCTGGCAGAATGGATTTGGGAAAACTTCGAATGCCGCAAGGCCCTGCGCGAGCTCTTATGGAGCGAGGGCTTTGTCGTCTCATCCGTCGTGCCGGCGAAAAGGGGCCAGAAAACAAAATACACCATGTACTATGATCGGCGCGAATCGGTTACATCGATTCCTTCCCACAGGGTGCTGGCAATACGAAGGGGATGCAAAGAAGGAATTCTTGTCTCTTCCATCGAAGGGGATAGCGCCAAGGCGATGGAATGCATCCTGTCGCTGATAGTCAAAGACAAGGAATCCGTTTTCGCGCCGGTGCTGGACGCGGCGGCAAGGGAAAGCTATAACCGCATTCTGCGTCCGCTCATCGAATCCCAGGTGCGGGCCCATCTGAAAGAGCGGGCGGACAGGGAGGCGATTCGGGTATTTCAGGAGAATCTTGCCAATCTGTTGTTGTCCCCCCCGGCCGGCCCCATCGTCGTGATGGGAATCGATTGGGGAAAGGGCGACGAGTGCAGCGTGGCCGTTGTGGACGAGTCGGGCAGATTCCTGGAGGGAGCGAAAGTGCGTTTCGTGCCTGCGCCCGCGCCGCCGCGCCAGTCCCCTCCCATAAAAGCCGTGCCGCAACCGGAAATCCCCGTCCAGGATGCCGGACCCGCTTCTCAGGAGCCAGAGACTCCCGCGCAAGAAACGGAGCCCGCCGCGCAGGATTCCGAATCCTGCGGAGGGGAACCGGACCCCGAACCGGAAGGACCCGTCTCCATTGCCGCGGCCGCGGGACAGATGGAATCAGCGGCGGCGCTTGGATCCGGGCAGGATTTTCCGCTTGATACGGCATCTTCAGATCCGGCTGCGCTTAAGCCTGCGCCCCCGAACGACGGAAGCGGAGATCCGGATGTTTCCTCTCCGGAACCGGCATCCCTGGATTCAGGGCAGACACCTGCGCCGGATGGAGCGGCCGACGCGGCAGCCGCCGATCGGACGCCGGCAGCGCCGAGCGCGGTTATGGGAGAATCTCCCCCCGCGGGGGCTTTGGCGGTTTCCGGGGAAACGACGGCGGCCGCCGAATCGGCGCCTGCTGATTCGGCGCCTCAGGATACTGCCGCACATGCCCGCGCCGTCATTAAAGAATTGATCGCGAAGCATCACGTCCGTGCGGTCGCCATCGGCGGCGGAGCGGGAGCGCGCGAACTGGAAACCGTCCTGCGGCGGATTGTGGCCGAGGAGGGATCGAGAAACGTCATGATCGCGGCGGTTAATGACGCCGGGATCGCGATCTATTCATCGTCCCGCACCGCGCGCGAGGAGTTTCCCGACCTGAACGCGTCCGCGCGTTGCGCCGTAAGCCTTGCCCGCAGACTGCAGGATCCGCTGGCCGAGCTCGTAAAAATAGATCCGAAACTGATAGGGGTCGGGCAGTACCAGCACGACGTGGATCAGAAGGAGCTGCATCGCGGGCTGCTGCAGACCGTGCAATACTGCGTCAATAAGGTTGGAGTCAACATCAACAGCGCCGGGGAGACTCTGCTGCGCTACGTCTCCGGACTCAACGAAAGGCTGGCGCGCAGGATTACGGCTTGCCGGAAATCCCAGGGGCCCTTCCGGTCGCGCGCTTCCATCATGTCCGCCGTAGGCATGGACGAAGCCACATACCAGCAATGTGCGGGTTTCCTGCGCATTCCGGACGCGGAGAATGCGCTCGACCGCACGGCCGTGCACCCCGAATCCTACCCCGTCGTCGAGAAAATGGCGGCTGCGCTGAATGTAGCAATCAATGATCTCGTGGGCAACAGGGCTCTTGCGGCTTCGCTCAAGCTCGAAGATTTCGTGAGCGAATCGGTCGGAATCCCGACCCTCAGGGACATACGGGAAGAATTGATGCGCCCGGGACGGGATCCCCGAAGGACATTCAAAGTCCCCAAATTCCGACCCGATGTCAAGGACATGGCCGACCTCAAACCGGGCATGACCCTGGAAGGCACTGTGACGAACGTTACAAACTTCGGAGCCTTCGTCGACATCGGGGTCCGGCAGGACGGGCTGGTGCATCTCAGCCAGATGTCCAACCGGTTCATCCGCGATCCGCGGGAGGCCGTCAGGGTAGGAGATGTCGTTCAGGTCAAGGTGATCTCCGTGGAGCCCGAGACGAAAAGGATCGGCCTGTCCATGAAGGCGCTGCTTCCCCCCGGACAGAGGCGCCGGAAGAAGCAGCAGAGGAAAGACGGCAAATCCCCCGCCCCGGATAGAAAGGCGGCGGAATCGGCCGGGGTTCAGACAGGAGCGGAATCCCTCCGGGCGCCGGAGCAGGCCGACGCCTCACCGGCCGGGAGACCGCAAGCCCCATCGGGAAGAACCCAAGGCAGGTCCTCGCGATACCGGAAAAGGAGCCCGCACAGGCCGGGAACGTCGGGGGATTCCAAGCAGGCCAGGGAAGGCGGGTCCAAGCCCCCTGAGCCCACGCTTCAGGAGAAGATAGCCATTCTTCAATCCAAGTTCCGGGGGATCAACTAGGACGGACGCCGGGAAGGTCCGGGGGTCCGTTGGATCGCGCGAAAGGACCCCATTTTCAGATCCCATCGAGATTCGGGCCCCGCAGAACCTGCGACGATGAAGCTTCCCCGGAGTAAGGAGCGGACCCTGCCGGAGGGAATCGCTTAATGAGACCCACCCTCGCCGCAGGCAGAAGGCTGGTTCGGACCTTCCGGCAAGTAGATCCCGGATCCGCGTTGGGAAGCGATCATGCGAAGCTTTCCATTCAAGAGCAGGCTGCCGGGTGTGCATCGGCCGCTGCGTTGGCAGCCGGACGCGACCCGATCCCCTGTCGAGCATCTGGTGGAATACCTGCTGACCGGGTCCCTGGCGCCGCATGCGCCCCGGGATACGGAAGAGATCGCCGCACAGGTTCTATATTCCGATCTCGGGGACACGCGCGTGGTCGTCCTCGGAGGCGGCACCGGACTTTCCACGGTTGTCGGCGGAAACTCCCAGATGCCGGATTGGCCGAACCACCCTTACGCGGGATTGAAACAGGAGTTCCCTCGTCTGCATTCGATCGTCTGCACAACCGACGACGGAGGTTCAACCGGCCTCCTGCTGAAATCGCTCCCCTTGATCGGCATCGGGGACCTCAGAAAGATTCTAATCTCCTCGATCCTGCCCGGGAATCTGCGGCGGCAATACGGCATTTCCGAGCAGGAAACCCGCTTGCTGATCCGTTTCATCCATAGTCTCTTCAACTATCGATTCCCGTCGGATGCCGCCGGATTTGAAATGACCCGGGACCCCTTGAAGGCCGTCTCCCCGAAGCTTCGTCCCGCATGTCCGGAGCCCCTGGCCGAAGCTCTGCGAGCTCTGGGCGCGTGCATTTCTCCCGGGGGTCCCGGCCCGATCATCCCTCCTGCAGGACATGCCGTCGGCAACCTGATTCTGGCAGCCGCCATCTTCAGGGCGGCGCGCCATCGAACGGATCGCCCTCCAGGACTGCGGGAGATCCAGGCCGGCATCGACAACGTCGCCGTCCTTATCGGGGCCCCTGCGGGACGAATTCACGCGGCGACGGCGACGCCCGGCCAGCTGAAATTCCGCTACGCGAACGGCGTGGAAGTCTACGGTCAAAGCAAATCGTCCCGGGCGCGCCGGAATTCTCCGGTGGAGCGCATCTCGGTGGATTTCTGGCGCGAACCATCCGTGAGTGCGACGGTTCGCCGAGTGATCCGGGACGCCGACCTTATCATCTATGCACCCGGGAGCCTGTACACCTCGACGATGCCGATACTCCAGCTTGACCCGATCGTCGATTCGATCCGCGCGAACAGGAGGGCTTTAAAGATCCTTGGGGCCAATTCCTGGATCCAGGAGGGAGAGACCGATATATCCTATAAGAATGAGGGCCGCGGGTTCCTCGTTTCGGAGTTGATCGAAGCCTACGACCGCAACATACCGAACGGCATCGCGGGTATGTTCGATGTCATCTTGAGCGCCAATCTGGAGCATATCCCGGGAAATATCCTGCGCAACTACGCCCTCGAAGGGAAAAGCCCCCTCCATCTCGACCGCCCCCAGGTCGAGAGCATGGGCGTGCGGGCGGTGGAAGCGACTCTCTTTTCGCCTGAATTCCAGGAAAAAGCGCGCCCGATCCATCACGACGCCCGCAGATTCGCCCTGGCCGTCCGAACTCTGCTCTACGCCGACAGGCATCTTCAAAAGATGAAGAAGTATGGGTTGAGGCGCGCCGGCGGCGGGGCAAGACCGGCCCGGGCGCAAAAAGCGGAACCGCCCCGCCGAAACATCCCCGCGCGCCGGAACCTCCTGCTTTGTGAGCACCTCGATTCCGTGCGGCGTTGCCTGGAGGGGAAAAAATTTGAGCCCGAGGCCTTGAAGGATTTTTTGATCGATCTCGCGTGGGAAAACCGCGACATTCAGCCCGCTCATCTGGAATTTTTCCGGGGCGTGCGCGTGATCTCCGGCGCGGACTGGGACCGGAGCACCGACTGGGACAACGTTCTCGGGTACTACGATCCCGAGGACCGTGATATCAAGCTGCATAAGGACCTGCTTTCGAACCCGGCCAGGCTTCGGGAAGATCTGCTGGTCGCTCTCGGAGAGTCCCTGCTGGGCCGTTACATTGAAAAACGGCGTTGGACGGAGCATTACGGGGCGCGCTGCTATGAGATCACGCTGCGGCCGGTCGGCGAGCGGGAGTGTTTCCTCAACGACGCCCAGATGCGCGCCTATCTCCGCCTGGCGCGAATGATGCCGGACACTGCGGACGACAGGGTCTATAGGATTATGATCAACAGCGACGGCGGCTTTTTGCCCCCCGGCCTGCTGTTCGGTCTGGTTTACGCCTGGTATCTCTGCGGGAGCGGGCTTACGATGGAATACGAGATGACCTTGCTGCGCTGGGCCCCGAAGGACCTGATCCCGCTCCACGCCAGGGATCGCGTCCGCAAGGAGGCCCTGGTATCCTTCTTCCGAACGGAAGTCTTCGGCCACAGGAATCGTCCGTCTTTCGCCGTCCGGAAACCATAGACATTCCGTGCAAAGCATGGGGTCCCAGGAACGGCGGGCCCTCAAGGGATCCAATCTGAAGCCGGCGTCGTCGGAATTTTTCAGGCTTTCCGAACCGCAGAATGTCGAATGGCGCATTGTGAAGTTCAGAGCCGACCTCTGCGGTTCGAAATTCGATATTCTGCATTCGATATTTCGCACGCCCTGATATTCAGGAAAAGGCATGCTCCCGTACCCGCCCGAATGACCCGGCAGGGCCGGAGTATATCCCGACGGATTAGCGTTTGACTGCTCCAGGGTCCGGTTTTATATTTTTACAGCCATCATAGCGGAATGGAGGAGTTTTCGTGCCGATCTACGAGTATCAATGCAGCCAGTGCGGCGAGGTTTTCGAAGTATTCCAGAAAATCACCGATGAACCGCTGGTCCAATGCAGGTTTTGCCGGGGAAGGGTGGAAAAGCTGATCAGCCATTCAAGTTTCCAGCTCAAGGGAAGCGGGTGGTACCTGACCGACTACGCCCGGCGAAATTCGAGCGCTTCTTCGGACAAGCCCTCGACCGGCG
Source organism: uncultured Acidobacteriota bacterium (assembly GCA_964481255.1). Lineage (GTDB taxonomy): Bacteria > Acidobacteriota > UBA6911 > UBA6911 > UBA6911 > UBA6911. The sequence goes on from CAYZTZ010000010.1 coordinate 14,874, forward strand.
AAGGGACGGATAAGAAGGACGGGAGCAAGACAGCGACGGACTCCAAAGGCTCCGAGAAGAGCGACATCAGCAAGACATGAATCCGAATGAGCGCACGTTGAATTTTTCGCCTCCGCAGCGAAATCTGATCTTCCGCGCGCTCGACGAGGCCCAGGAGCGCACTTCGGGATACTACTGCATCCCCCCCTTCCGGTGGGAGATGCTGAAATACGACCTGCTGACGCGCAAGGATCACGGCTGGGAGCCGCTGCCGGATCCCATGTTCGCCAGATTGCGCTGCCTGCAGAGAATTCACGGCCGCCGGCCCTTTGAGTTCTATCGCATCGAATTGAATGACGGCAGCATCCTGGCCGCGGCGGAAAGAGAGAACCTGCTCCGGGACCGGGACCTTTACCCATTTTTCGTTTACATCCTGACGCATGAGATGGTGCACCTTGTCCGGCTCAGCTCCATCCTGGACAGACGAGGGGAAACCCTGGCCCCGTTCGATGAATCGGAGGAAAGCAAGGTTCAGAGCATCTCGCGCAGGATACTGGCCGGCGATTCGGATTTTCAGCCTGTCCTTGAGAGATTCTGCGCCTGAATTTATCCGATAGCATGCGTGCCGCACGGCACACGGACGGAGGAATTCCCGAAAACCCGCGGAGGAGACACGGCAGTGCGCAAGGAAAAGTTGGCGGACACGGCAGGGGAACATAGGGCAAAATCGAAGCTTTCCGCGCGCGTCGCCGTCATCACGCTCTCCACGTCCCGCTCCCTCGCCGAAGACAAGTCCGGCGATCTTATCCAGGAGCTCCTGCAGGAGGCGGGGCACAGCGTCGCGATCCGCAAGCTCATCCCCGACAGCCGCGTCATTTTGCGGACGGCGATTCGCGAGTTGGCACGGGATAGAGACGTTCACGCCATCATCACCAACGGGGGAACGGGAGTGGCCCCGTCCGATGTCACCATCGAAGCGGTCCGCGGCATGCTCGACAAGGAGCTCCCCGGATTCAACGCCCTTTTCATGCTGCTGAGTTACCCCCAGGTGAAGGCCGCTTCCATGCTGTCCCGCGCCCTTGCGGGAACCCTGAAAGGGAAAGCGGTCTTCTGCCTGCCGGGCAGCCCCCGCGCCTGCCGGCTCGCGATGGAATCGCTCATTCTGCCGGAGCTCGGGCATATTCTGATGCTGTTGAGGAGTTAGATGCCCATTGCCGCGCCCTGCCCCTGCCGCCTCTTCATCTTTGATCTGGACGGCACGCTGATCGATTCGCTTGCCGACATCACCACCGCCCTCAACCTCACCCTTGCGCGCATGAACCTGCGTCCGCTCGCGCAGTCCCGCGTGATGGATTTTGTGGGAAGCGGCCTGCAGAAACTGATCGAGCGCGCACTCGGCGAAACCACCGGCCTGCATCCCGGAGACGACATGGTCCGGCGCGGCGTCGCCTGGTTTGGAGAAGAGTACGGAAATCATCTTCTGGACCGCACCCGTCTCTGCCCGGGCGTGAGGGAAGGCCTGGATCGTCTGTCGTGGGCCCGTTTGGCAGTGGTGAGCAACAAACCCGAGGTTTTCTCCCGGCGCATCCTCGAAGGACTGGGGCTGGGGGGCCGATTTGGCGCGATCCTCGGCGGCGACAGTACTCCCGCCCGCAAACCCGACCCTCGCGCCCTCTGGACGGCCATGGAAGCATGTGGGGCCGCACCCTCCGAAACCGTGATGGTTGGAGACAGCGCCGTCGACATCGAAGCCGGCAAAGCCGCCGGCGTCATGACCTGCGGCGTTTTGGGAGGATTCCGCCCCAGGGAGGAACTGGAAGCCGCGGGATGCGACCTTATCATTCAAAGCCTGATCGAGCTTGCCGGCCACTTCTGCCCCCCGATGCAAGCCTGAGGCCGCCGCTTTCAGACCTCGGCTCCTGTCCTGGAACCCGGATGCAGGAAATCTACCTATCCCGGGAATAGGGCTCCGCTCCCACCTCTCTGGTTCCCAAGCCGCGACCCTGGTCGGGGAGGCGGATGCCCTTCACGCGCATCCATGCTATATTCTGTTTTTTAACACCTGGACGGCGATCTTATGAATAACGCCCTGGGATACGCCTTTCTTCTCACAACCCTGGCGGGATTTGCCACGGGAGTGGGCAGCGCCCTCGCCTACTTTACGCATCACACCCGCCGCGGTCTGCTGTCCGTGGCGCTGGGATTCTCGGCAGGCGTCATGATTTACGTGTCCTTTGTGGAGCTCTACGGCCGGGCGAGCGCACAGCTTGTCCGCACCCATGGGACCCTGGCCGGCGGAACGACAGCCCTTCTGAGCTTTTTCGGCGGCATGGCGATGATCGCCGCCATCGATTTCCTCGTGCCCCGTTACGAGAACCCGCATGAAGTCGGGATGGTTGAGGAAATGGAGACCGGCGCTGATTCGCGCGAGCTTCATCGGCTGGGAATGTTGACCGCCATAGCCATAGGGATTCACAACTTTCCCGAAGGGATAGCGACGTTCTTTGCTGCGCTGACGAACCCGACCATCGGTCTTTCCGTGGCGCTGGCCATAGCCTTACACAACATTCCGGAAGGAATTTCGATATCCATTCCCGTTTATTACGCGACGGGAAGCCGGAAAAAGGCCTTCTGGTATTCCTTCCTGTCTGGGATTTCGGAGCCTCTGGGAGCCGTGATCGGTTATCTGGTTCTGCGTCCCTTTTTCACGGACCGCACGTTGGCGATCACCTTTTCGGCCGTCGCGGGCATCATGGTCTTCATTTCGCTGGACCAACTCGTGCCGCACGCCAAGAGATACAGCGAAGGCCACCAGTCCGTTTATGGATTGATCAGCGGGATGGCCGTCATGGCCGTCACCCTGCTCCTTATTTAAAGTTCGGCTTCAGGGCCGGGAACCGTTCCGGACGGCGTTCTCCGCGCGCGCCAGGATCACGGCGGAGACCTTTGCCATGGATTCGTAGTAAGACACGAACCGGTCTGTCTCCTCCGCTTTCCGCAGCCGAAGGTTTTGGGCCCAGCGGTATCCGACAGGCTGATACCAGAGCTCGGCATGGATTGTGCAGGAATCCAGGGCCTCCCGCAGTTTGACGAAATATCGTATGCGGTCCCCCCCGGCCAGGAAGTCGTCGTCCCGCCGCGCATCGCCCTGCGTCGCGATATCCTCGGGGGCCGCGGCCTTGTCGAACCCCATCGGCAGCAGCCGGTTGTCCTTGACGTATCGCAGGCCCGTCAGAAGGCCCGTCGTCGGGCGACCGCCGGCGTCGACCATGACGGCCTCGTAAATCTGCACCTTTTCGGGATCGTCGACCGCATCGTAATGCGGTTCAAACCGGCCGGCATCGGCGTCGTTATCGTTCCCGCGGATGGATCCGTCGGGCATGAGCGCTCCCGACTCGAAAAGCACCCTTTCGTCGGGACCGCGGACCGTGAAATGAATCCAGACACGCCGGGAAGGATACGCCGAAGGCAGTTTGTGGCCCGCAAGGCTACGGATCGAAATCTCGGCTTCCAGGCCGCGGGAATCCATGGATACGCGGGGGATCGTCAGTTTCGCCGCTTCCCCTTCGAGATGCTCCACAGTCCGACGGGTGGCTGCGTCGAGCTCCCCGAGCGGGGCCGTCACGGCAAGCTCGGCGCCGTAACGCGCGAATATCCGCGGCATGAGGAAATTGCCCGCGCGAAAAACGTGCCGCGCGAGCCGCTCGCGCGGCTGGCCGAGAACCGACGAGATCGCCGTGGAGGCTTCCGCGGCAGGCATATGGCAGGACGGACATCCCCGAACGGATCGGTAACCGCTGTGGCGCCATTCAAGATACGGGACCTGCTCCGGCAGCCGGCCGATGGATTTCCCCTCCGCGCCGAGAGTGTGCGTGTACAGCGTGTGGCACGTAGCGCACAGCTCGGAGCCGCTGATATGGGATGCCGCATCCGGCGCAAACCCGGAGGATGAATTCATCACGGTCTTCCGTCCCTGGTCGATGGCGTAGGGACCGTAGATCGCCCGTCGGCCTATGGGATTCCCGGTATCGATGACAAATCCGCCTGTGAAGCTATTTTCGCCGCCCAATCCCTTATCCTGGATCTGGTGGCACAGCGTGCAGGAAACTCCGTCCGCCGCGAGCAGATCCGGACGCGATAGGCCGCGGCCGGCCGGCAGATGACCGAAAACGCCCAGTTTTTTCCCGGCTGCGCCGGCTTCCGTATGCGCCATGGGCATGTGGCAGATGGAGCATTCGTTTTCAATGTCGGCCGCAGCGGAAGGATGATCCATCGTCTCGCGTCGCACGGCGGCATGCCAATAGGGATCCCGCGAGGAATTGGCCATCATGGACGGCTGCCAATCCGTTCCTATCGAGGCGTTCTCTCCGCCGGGGGTCGTCAAGCCGTTGTGGCACGCCGCACAGCGGTCCGCCGTATGAAAGAGCGGTCCTGCGGCTGCCCCGACGGCTCCCGATGGAATGGTCCCACCCGCGATCATAGAAACGGCCAGCAGTCCCCCGCAAATTCCGAACCATGCAGATTTCATCATTCTCACCATCCGCTTAAAAGCCCGCCGTCAAACCAATCCCATAAGAGGTAAAAGAGAACCTGAGTGTCCCGGCTGCCGCTGTCCGTCAACGGAAAGCGAACGCCGAAGTTCGCCCGGATGTGCTGCCTCCGGCTGAGAGTCACCTGAAACTGCGGCACGACATCCCACTGGACCGGTTCTCCCGAGACGAGTTCCCGAGCCCCGAGCAGTTCAACCATCGGAGCCCACAATCGCCCGAAGCCCCCCCTGTAAAAAGAACGGCCCAGCGTGAAGCGCCAGAATCCCTCGCGCGCAGCCCTGTCCGTGTCCGTCGGAAGCTCGAACCCAGCCTGAGATTGAAAAAACAACTCCGAAGGCAAAATCTGTCCGAAGGAGACGAAGGGCTCGAATACCGTCGTGCCTTTGCCGAAACCCTTGCCGCGATCGCCGGTCGGCAGGACAATCTCCCCCGTGGCGCTGAAGATCGTTCCGGCCCCAATGCTGTGAAAAAGGACGCGCTTGACGCCGACGGCCATGTCCCCCAAGCCGCCCAGCCAGTTCCCCGCCGTTTCGTCCGGATACGAATCGGGACGTTCCCGCCAGCCGAAAGGGATCACCACTTCGAGCTGATTGCGGGCGCCCAGGCGCCGCTCATACACGATCCTGTTCGAGACGGAGCCCGCGCCTTCCGCGTTCATCCCGAACGAATATACCGCTTCATCTTCAGGAAAGGCCTTTTCGGTAACCAGAGGGCGCGGCAGATTCAGTTCTCCGCGAGGCCAGTCCTTATTGCCGCAAAAGGTGCGCATATGGGCGGTGATCAGCCTGAGATCCTCGACCGGAAAAGCGTCCCCGAAAGAGGGCATGATTTCGGAAAATGCGCGCGCCGGTCCTCCCCCTTGGATGATGGCAATCCAATCCGAATCCGGTTCCCGGGAGGCGAAGTTGCAGTCGGTGAAATCAGGCAGAGGCACGTCGAATCCGACATGAGCCTTCGACGCTCCCCTGCCGTCCGCTCCATGGCAGCTGGCGCAAGCGGAGTGATAAAGCTCCCTGCCGCTCCTGCCCGGCTGTGCCCGGTTTTCGCCGGCTCCCGCATTAAACGCGATTGCGGGGAACGACATTGGCATCGCGACGAGGACGGCCGAAACCGATAGAAAATACCGCAACTTCAAGATACCTGTCATCGCTGTCTCCTATCCGCCGCGAGTATATCGTTGATCCGATTCGCAAACAATCTCCAGGATTCATCCCATGTCCCTTGAGGCCCTTGCCGGACTGAAGCCGGGTCTTATCTGATATTTCTCGACGCATCGGGACGGCGATCGCCGTCCCGGACGTCGGGATCGGCTGCAAGCCGGTATTCCGGATTCGCAGATGGATGCTCTTCGAAATTTTTGAGTATTTGAATTCCGGGTGATAGAGTTTCTCCATGCCGCAGAGAGTCAGCGCAGGTCTGATTATGTTCCGGGTGCGGGAGGGCTCGCTGGAGATTCTCCTGGCCCATCCGGGCGGGCCTCTGTACCGAAACAAAGATGCGGGGTACTGGTCCATACCCAAAGGCGAAGCCCCGGAAAACGAATCGTTGCTCGCTACCGCGATACGGGAATTTGAGGAAGAGACAGGCATCAAACCCAGGGAGCCGTTCATCCCGCTTGGATCGATCCGGCAAAAGGGAGGTAAGATAGTATACGGCTGGGCTTTTGAAGGAGACCATGATTGCTCCCTGCCCGTTCGGAGCAACACATTTGAAATGGAGTGGCCCCCCGGTTCCGGGCGCGTTCAGAGTTTCCCGGAAATAGACCGGATCCGGTTTTTTTCGCCGGCGGATGCAAGGAAAAAGCTGAAAGAGGCGCAGTGGCCTCTGATCCAACGGCTGATGGAGAGTCTGGGCGGCTCGGCCGCTCCTGCCGACGAGGGTCGATAAGAGATGCGAGTGCTTTTAATATCGGGAAATCGGGAAGACTCGGACCTGCGCGTTCCGGCTCTGGGATTGGCTTGCATCGCAGCCTCGGCTGAAGCGGCGGGGCATGAAGTACGTCTCCACGATCTGCTGATCGAGAAGGATCCCCGATCCGCCGTCGCGGAAGCCGTCAGGGGTTTTCACCCGGACATCATCGGCATATCCGTGCGCAACATCGACGACCAGAAAAAGAGGGGCACAAGGTTCCTTCTGGACCAGGCCCTTGAAACCGTGACCTGGTGCCGAGAGGTCAGCGCCGCCCCCATCGTCCTTGGGGGGGCGGGTTTCAGCATCATTCCCGGGCCCGCTCTCGATTATCTGGGCGCCGACATGGGCATTCAGGGCGAAGGGGAAATCGTCTTCCCTGAACTGCTTAGGCATCTTCAGAAAGGCGAGTCGATCGACAACCTTCCCGGGCTGTATGTGAAAGGGAGAAGACCCGGCGCGCGCCGCGCCTTTGCCCGGGACCTGGACGCTCTGCCCCTTCCGCACCCCTCTCTGCTGGCGCGCGCGCTTGCCGGAGGCCGCGACGCGCCCGTCCCCGTTCAGACACGGCGCGGCTGCCCCCTGTTCTGCGGTTACTGCTCCACGCCGACCATCGAAGGGAACAGGGTGCGGTGGCGCTCTCCGGCAGCGGTGGTCGCCTGGATGACGCGCTGGGTCGAGGAAGGATTCCGGAATTTCTATTTCGTGGACAACACCTTCAATCTCCCCCCCTCCTACGCAAGGCATCTGTGCCATGAGATTGTTTCGTCGAGGCTTGACATTTCGTGGAGGTGCATCCTCTTCCCCGCGGCTCTGGATCCGGAGCTCGCGGAAGCGATGGCTATGGCCGGATGCCGGGAGGTCAGCATGGGATTCGAAAGCGGCGACGAGGATGTGCTGCGCCGCATGAAAAAGCGCTACGCCCTGGACGCCGTCCGCCGCACCTCATCGCTGCTTCGCAGGAACAACATCCGCCGCGTAGGGTTTCTTCTGCTGGGCGGGCCGGGCGAAACCAGGGAATCCGTTCTGGAAAGCCTCGCCTTCGCGGACGCGCTCGAACTGGATGCGCTGAAGCTGAGCGTGGGCATCCGTATCTACCCGAACACGGACCTTTCGCGCCTGGCGAAGGACGAGGGCCTCATTGCGTCGGATGAAGACCTGCTCGCCCCCCGGTTTTACGTGACCCGGGACCTCGAAGAATGGATTTACGACACGCTCGCCCCGCACCTGTCTCTCAAACCCCACTGGTCCTTCTGATCAAAGTCCGCCGAATTTCCGCATCCGGACCTGCGCCGCGCCCCCTCCTTGCAGAGAAGCTATAAGTTTGTTGATATGCCGACTCGTCCTGAGTATGATGCGGCGCGATAATGTCCGGGAATCGGCGCCAACCTCAACAGGGACGGGACCTATGGATGAAATGCCCAGCAAAAAAGTTCTGCTTCTCATTGTTCTGGCCATCGGCAGCCTGAGCTTCGGCGTCGGCGCCGCCCCACCCGCTCTGGCGGACATTGCGAAGGCGTTCCCGGATCAAAGCCCTCAGACCATTCAAATGATAATCACGCTGCCGTCGCTCCTCATTATGGTCTCCACTCTGGTCTGCGGCGTTCTCTCGCGAATTTTGGGGAAGAAGACGCTCGTCCTCATAGGAATGCTGCTTTTCGCGGTCGGCGGCATCACGCCCGCCTTTTACGGGGGGATCGTCTTCATATTGATCATGAGAGCCGTCTTCGGCGCGGGTGTCGGGTTCATCCTGCCGATTTCCCAGGCCCTGATCGCCGACTACTTTGAGGGGCGCGACCGGGATGTCTTTATGGGGTACTCGAGTTCCAATGCGGCCGTTTTCGGCATTGTGTTTACCCTGCTCGGCGGGTTTCTATGCGATATCCACTGGCGCTACACCTTCTATGCCCACCTCCTGGTCGTGCCCGTGTTCCTGTTCGTTCTGGCCAAAATGCCCGAACCCGCGAGAAAACAGGAAACGGAGCGTATCAAGCCCGCGGGGTTGACCGGCAGGGCCTGGCTCTATATCACGATCTATTTCGTCTACAACATCGTCCTGTTCTGCTTCATCAGCGACCTCTCCTTCGTGATCTCGGCCGACAAGGTCGGCGACGCGAGCACCTCGGGGGTCGTGATGACCTTTTCCTCCGTCGGGGGCATCCTGGCCGGCATCATCCTGGGTTGGGCGACAAAGACGTTCCGGGATTACGCGTTCGTTTTCTCGCTCGCGTTCCTGACTCTGGGATCGGTGATGCTTCTCTTTGTCCGGACGGCGCCCATGTTCATGCTCGCTTACGGGATCTGGGGACTGGGCTTCGGCACCTTCAATCCGCTCATTATCCTGAAAATCATCGGGAGCGTAGAAAAATCCGCGGCAGCCCTCGCATTGGCTATTCTGACCAGCGCGATGGGAATCGGGCAGTTCATCTCGCCGACGGCCTACGCGTTCGTCAACAGCACCTTCGGCCTGGCGGGCTCCCGGGCGTCGTGGAACCTGGCTGCGGTCTGTTTTGCCTCCGCCCTTGCAATGGCGCCCGTCTGGATCGCCTGGAGACAAAGCAAAAGCCGGCCCCTGGCGGCGGCCTGATCTGTTTCCGCGGCGCTCCCGCAAATCAAGCCGGGACTGTATAGGGAAAGTACCGTCGGCCGCCGCGCCTGCGAAGATCAGGAGAAGCCGCCCCGGGGCTTCCGCTGAAGCACGCGGGGACAAGGACATCCTATGGGCGGCCCACGGCATCCGCGCGGACGGAGGGTTGCTCGCGCGTGAAAACGGTCGCAATGACGGACAATCCCGGCCTTAACGGATGTCCTTCATCCTCTCCTTTGTCGATCACGATTTTCACGGGGACGCGCTGCACGACCTTGACATAATTGCCGGTCGCATTCTCCGGGGGGAGCAGACTGAAGCGCGCGCCCGTAGCGGCGGCGATGCTGTCCACGTGGCCTTCATATTTCCGCCCGCCGTAGGCATCGACGCTGATGACCGCCTTTTGTCCCGGGCGCATGTGTTGGAGCTGGGTTTCCTTGTAATTGGCCGTTACCCAGACGTTGTGGAGCGGCACGACGGCCAGCAGAGGCTGCCCGACCTGCACGTATTGCCCCAACTCGACCTTCCTCTGGCTCACGATCCCGTCGATGGGCGCTTTGACATCCGTGTATTCCAGATTCAACCGCGCCTGGGCGAGCGCCGCTTCAGCCTGTTTCACCCGGGCTTCGGCTGTCAGGGCATTGGAGCGGCTGATGGCCATCTGTTGCGGCGCGGTCTGAGCGGCCTGAAGATTCGCGCGGGCCTCTTTAATCCTGGCCTCGGCCTGCGCCACACGCGCCTCGGTCGCCTCGATGGCCCGGGATACTTCCTCAACCCCGGCCTGCGCGGAATCGCGCGCCGCCCGCGCCGCGTCGGCGGCGGCGACGGCGGCGTCATACTGCTGTCGGGAAATCTCCTCCTTCGCGATCAGAGACTTCATCCGCTCCAGGTCCTGCATGGCCTTGGTGTAGTTGGCCTGCGTCTCGCGGACCCGCGCCTGCATCGACTCGAGTTTCGCACGGGCGGTGTCCACATCCTTGAGCGCCGCGGCCCGGGCTCCTTCCGCCTGCTCGATTTCCGCTCCGGCGAGGTTGGTCCGGCTGGACGTGGTCGTGGACGTCATCGGCACCTGATGGCGAGCCGCCTCCAGGAGCGACCGGGCGGCCGCGAGATCCGCCTCGGCTTTTTCCAGAGCGATTTCATAGTCCCTCCGGTCGATCCGGACGACGACCGTACCCGCCTTTACAAACTGGTTGTCTCTGACATGGATCGCGACGACATGTCCGGATACTTTCGCCGCAACGGGATTGATATGGCCGTCGATCTGCGCGTCGTCCGTGGATTCTCGATAGGCGAAATAGCTCCGGTAAAACGCATAGCCGGCGGCCGCCAGCCCGAGCGCGATCAGAACGATCAACCATTTATTGGGACGCCGCAGGGCCCGGGACGCCTTCGCTCGGTTTGCGCCCTCTCCTTCCGCCCGGCTTTGCGTGCCGGCGCCGCTATTTGCATGAATTGAGTTTGAATCCATTACTGCCCCCGCATGAAAGAAATGTACTCCTCTCGCGAGATTCCCATGGCCTTCGCCAGAGCCAGTTTCGCCGCGCTGTGCGCCTGAAGGCTGGAGATGTAGTTTTCGCTGGCCGTCGCCAGCGCCTCCTGGGCCTGAACCACCTCCACATTATTGGTGACGCCGGCTCGAAACCGGTCTTCGGACTGGGCCACCTGCTCCTGGGCGAGCCTGTTTGCGCTCTGCGCGACCCGCACCCGTTCCGCCGCAGCCTCGAGATCCAGCAGCGCCGTCCGGACTTCGTAATAGATGCGCGCCTTCAGATCTTCGAGTTCCGCCTCCCGCTGGCGCAGCAGGGCGTCCGCCTCCTCGACGCGCGCCCGGACGCTTCCGCCCTGGAAGATCGGGAACCGCAGACTCGTCGTCACGGCAAAAGTGCCATGGGACGTCCAGGGGCGCTGCCCGATGTCCCCGTAATCGGCGGTGAAATTGATAGTGGGGAGGCGGCCCGCCCGGGCGGCCTTGCGGCTCGATTCGGCGGCGCGCACCCGGGCCTGAGCGCCCTGATAGTCGGGCCTTTCGCGATAGGCGCGTTGAACAATATCGTCCAGGGACACCTCAGGGAGCGGCGCAAAGGTCATAGGGTCGGTCAAACGGAACTCCTGTCCGATGGGAAGGCCGATGGCGCGCGCCAGGGCGAGTTTGTCCTTGGCGAATTGGTCCTCGGCGACGATGAGTCTCTGCTGCTGGGCCTGCAGTTCCACCTGAGCCCTCAGCACCTCGATGGCGGGAACGACGCCTGCCTCCTTCTGGTCCACAGCGAGATCATAAAGCACCCGGGCCGTCTTTACCTGCGCCCGGACCGCATCGATCCTGCTTTGATCGGCGACGGCCTGCAGGTACAGATTGGAGCAGACGAACTGGACCATGTCCCGGGCATTTTCCCTGGAAGATTCGGCCGCCTTGACGTTTTCCTTCTCGGCGCGATAGCGGTTCAATAAGGAAAAATCCAGGACGGTCTGGGAGACATAAGCCCGTACATCAAAGACGTTGAAGGGACCGACCACGGTCTGCATCCCGGGATATCCCTTAAAGCCGAAGGCGGCCAGATTCACCTGCTGCTGCATCTCATTGAGTCCGGCCGTCACCTTGGGGAGCAGTTGGCTCAGAGCGAGCATCCGCACGCCGCGCGCGGCCCGCAGAGCCTGCTCGCTGAGCACCGTCCCGAGGTTGTGCTCCAGGCCTCGCCGGATGGTTTCCGACAGCGACAGCGGCAACTCCTCACCCGTCGCCTGTCCCGACGGGATGCCGCCCAGGAAGGCATTTTGAGATCCGCCGGACTCGGCTGCAGGAGTTCTCGATGCGGACACCGCAGGATCGGCGGAGGGCGTTCCCTGCATTCCTTGCCGTAAGCCGCCGGGGCCTTGCCCCAGAACAATGCCGCCCATGACAAAGATCCAAGCCGCGGCGCCAATGACACGTTTTATTCCCATGAAATCCTTTCTCCCCTTAGTCCCCGCGCGGAGCGAGACGCAGGACGCCCCTTTCCGCCGCGCGGTCCTCCCTTAAATCTCCCCCAACGCCTTTAGGATTTTGGCGGGCGTGATGGGGTGGTCCATGATCCACTTCCCTATGGCGTTGTAGACAGCCCCGCATAGAATCCCGGACATGCACGCGCCGATGTTTTCACCGACGCCGTAAACGCCATAGGGCGTGTATCCGAGATGACTCTCGTTTACAAGACACTGAACGACGGGATAGTCGTTCATCGTCCCGATCGGATAACCGATCATATCCTGATTCAAGGCAACCCCGGTCCGGGGGCACCAGATCTCTTCCTCCGTCGCGCACCGGCCCAGGCCCATGATCGCTCCGCCGTACTGCTGGGCCTGGACGCCCTCCAGGTTGACGCAGTGGCCGACATCATTCACGCAAACGATATTGCGGAAATCCACCTGGCCTGTCTCGGTGTCGACCTCGATCTCAATGAAATGCGCCTGGCGGGCCATGACGTAAAACTGAAGGTCGGGCTTCCCTTCCGATGTCAATCCCGAGATGGCGGGAGGAATAGGCTGAACGATGGCAGGATCATCGTGCCAGAACGGCTCCGCGACTTCACGGATCGATCTGCGGTTTTCCGCATTCGCTTTCTCGAAGACATAGCCCTCATGAATATCCAGTTCATCCGGACGCCTCCCCGGGAAAAACGCCGCTTCTTCGCGCAGGCCCATGAAGCCCCCGCGGGGCCGGACGGCGTACCCCAGAATCTTCTTCCTCATTTCCCGGGCTGCAAGAACCAGGTTGGGGAGATTGGCCGTGGTCCCGAAAGAACCGCCCGGCCCGGCAAGATAATAGATGCTGTTGTCCGATCGCCTCTCCTGGACAAGGACGTCCTCATACCTCATGCCCAGCTCCGTCGCCACGCAATGGCGGAATCCCGATTCGCTGTCCGAACCGATATCCGAACGGACCCCCACGATGGCGATCTTCCCGTCGCGCAAGATCAGGCAGGGGAAGCCCCGGGCGAGGCCCACGTGCTGCCATTCATGGATGTGCGCGACGCCCAGGCCGTGCATTTTCCCGCCGGGAAGTCTGCGGGCGCCCGGCGGATGCCATTTCTCGTCCCATCCGATAGCGCTCTTCCCCAAGTCCAGAACTTCTTTCAGACTCCATCGCTGCGGGAACCCGTTTTCCTTCTGATAGCGCGTCACCCATTCCCAATCATGTCCCCTGCAGCCGTCGTTCTTCAGAGCGACCATGGTCGGGTCCAGGCCGAACTCGGCGGCCACGCGCTCGTACATGATATTGTGCGGAATGCAACATGCGGCGCCGTGCCTTATACAGGACAGGTGCCCCTTGTTCGTAAAGGCCCACTCCTGGGTGCCCCGTATGTTGGCGATGGCGGTGCATTCATGGGTCTTCTCCACCGCGGGGTTGGTCGCCCCCACCACGTGCCAATGATAGGCGGTGATGGTCCCGTCCTTTCGGGCGCCGACCTTGCAGCGGTATGCGGCGGCTTCGTCGCTGCCGCAGTAGAAATTGCTTTCATCGTACAGCAGCTTCACGGGCCTGCCGTCCGCGCGTCTGGCCAGAATGACGGCAAGGCGGATGAAGCTGTAGGAATAGGCGAGCCAGGCGATGCCGCCGTACCAGGCCCCCTGATAGGGATAGGTCAGCGTTATTTTCGTCCAGTCCGTGAAGGCCGGGATGGGCTTGTCGCCCTCGCGCGGCTGGACCGGCCTTCCGTACATGCGGCCGTAATTTTCGAAGGGGACCGACGGATAGTTCGCGGAACTCAGCGACGCGTGCATGTTGTGCTGCGTATGCACCCAGATGTCGAGGAAGTCCCCCCGCCACTGCGCCACACAGACCATCGCTTCGGTGCCGGCGACGGTGTTGACGGCCCGCTCTATCGTGTATTCGAGGACGCGGTCGGCCTCGGCGAATCCTTTCCCGACATCGCCGATCTCAACCTCCTCCGTCAGGACGGTGTTGGGCTCTCTGGCATGCGGATTCAGGCGCTTCACCTCCGGCCAGATTTTGGGGGCTTCGGCTTTCAGGGATTCCTCCATGGAAAGGACGAAGGGTTGTTCCTCCCACCGGATCTTTATCCTCCGCAACGCCCGGTCGCAGATCTCCTCGCTGTCCGCCACGACGGCCGCACCCATCGGGTGGTTGTAGAAATCGCCGGTCCCCGGCAACGTCAGTATCGAGTAGTTGGCGGAGACATAGCCCGCGGTCCCCCTGTCTTCCGATATATCCGGGTCATCGAAACGGAGTATGTCCCGAACGCCCGGAAGGGCCGCTGCTTCGCTCGTGTCCATTCGGACGATCCTGGCGTGCGCGTAGGGCGACACAAGCGTTTTTGCGTAAAGCATGCCGGGCAGATGGATGTCGCGCGTGTAGACGGCACGGCCGCTGACTTTGTCCAGAGCGTCCTGCCGCGTTATCCGTTTCGTGGCGCCCCCGTGTGTTTCCGGGGGTTTCCATGTCCAAGGCCTGTAAGGTTCGCTTTCAGCCATAGTCCTCTTCTCAGAAAATCAGCCGTGGAATGTGGGGCGCCCCAGAACTCTCCCGTCGGCGAACGGATTGTCCCGAACCATATACCCTGCATCGGGAGCATATCGGCGGCTCCCCGGGATGCTCCGCAGCTGCCTATAGACACCGAGCAGGTCTTGAGAAGACATCGTCGGCAGATCCGCCGCGCCGGCCGAACAGACGGCGTCTATGACCGCTATAACAATCAAGAGTGTTCGCTTCATAGAACCCCCGCGCGATCCGGGACAACCGCGGTCCTCTGAAGACGGTTTTTGCGGCCCGAAGCTAGATCTTTCCCAGAGCTTTAAGAACCTTGTCGGGAGTCAGCGGATAATCGAGAACCCACCGGCCGATCGCGTTGTAGACCGCCCCGGCCGTAATCCCCGACATGGCGGCGCCGCTGTCCTCGCCGACGCCGCAGGCGCCGTAGGAGGAATATCCCAGGTGGCTTTCGTTCAGGATGCATTGGACCGGCGGGTAGTCGTTCATCGTTCCGATAGCATAACCGATATTGTCGAAGTTCAGACCGACTCCCGTGTGCGGGCAGTAGAATTTCTGTTCCGTAGCGCTCCTGCCGAGCCCCATGACGGCGCCGCCGTACTGCTGGGCTTCGGCCCCACGACGGTTGAAAAGGTGCCCCACGTCGTTGACGCAAACAACGTTGGTCACAATCACCTCGCCGGTTTCAGTGTCCACCTCGACCTCGATAAAGTGCGCCTGCCGGCTCATGATATACAACTGGGGGTGCGGCTTTCCGTTCAGGGTCAATCCGCTCAGGTTGGGAGCCACGGGGTGGAAGATGGCCGGGTCCTGGCCCCAGAAGGAGTTCGCCACCTCCCTGACGCTTTTTCTGTTGGCCGGATCCGCCTTTTCAAAGACATAGCCGTCCTTGACGTCCAGATCCTCAATCCTTTTCCCGGGAAATGCAGGCCGTCCGAATCCCGTTGCGCCTGCGAACCGCGCTTCAGGCGACGCCTTCGCCCTGCCGGCCGTTTCGGCGGGCGGCTTCCCTGCAACCTGAACTTCGGGAGGAGGAGCGCTCGGGAAACTTATGCCGCCTCCCGGCCGCACGGCATATTCCAGTATCTTCCGTCTTAACTCTCTTGCCGCGAGAACAAGCTGCGGCGTGGTCTGACTGATTCCCATGGATCCGCCGGGGACCCAAAACATGTAAGTGTTTGCATCCGCGCGCTGCTGCTGAATAACGACATCCTCATACCGGAGGCCCGCTTCGGAAGCCACCAGGTGACGAAAGGCTGATTCGGTGTCCATCCCGAAATCGGCCCGCATGCCGATCACCGTGAGCTTGCCTTCGCGAAGCATCAGACAGGCGAACTGTCTGCCGGCGATCCAGCTCCATTCGTTGATGGAGACAAACCCGAGTCCGTGCATTCTTCCATTGGGCAGTTTCAGCGCCCCTGGCGGATGCCATTTCCTGTCCCACTGGATGGCCTCCTTCCCCAGCCGAATCACTTCCCGCAGGCTCTGCCGCCGGGGAAAACCGTTTTCCTCCTGATACTGCGTCACCCAATCCCAGTCATGCCCCCGGCAGCCGTCGTTCCTGAGGGCGACTTCGGTCGGGTCCAGGCCGAATTCGGCGGCCACCCGATCGATCATGACGTTGTGCGGCACACAGCAATGCGCACCGTGCCGGAAGCAGATGAAATGGCCCTGGTTGATCAGGGCCCACTCCTGAGTGTTGCGCAGGTTGGGGATCCTGGTGGATTCATGGGTCTTTTCAACATGGAGCTCCGCGAAGGGTCCCACGACATGCCAGTCGCAGGCCGTAATGGTCCCATCTTTCTTGGCTCCGATCCTGCATTTGTAAACAGCCGCATCGTCGCCGTTAGCGTAAAAATTGCTCTCGTCATAGAGCAGTTTCACCGGCCGGTTTTTCGCCCTGCGGGCGATGATGGCAGCCATCCGAATGAACGCCGTGGAATAGCCCAGCCACGCGATGCCGCCGTACCAGGCTCCCTGATACGGAAGAGTCACGGTTATCTTGTTGTGCTCACAAATGGGAGGAAGGGGCTGCGTCCGGTCTTTAGGCGGGGATTTTACCTCGATGGGGAGGCTTCCATAACCGAGGGACAGGTTATTCAGGCTGACAGAAGGGATGCTCGGATTGCTCAGCATCGGCTGCATATGCGCCGTGTGATGGGGCCAGATATCCAGGAAGTCTCCCCTCCATTGCACCACGCAGGCCATCGCCTCGACGCCGGCCACCGTGGTGGTCGCCCTCCGGATCGTGTATTCGATGACCCTGTCCGCTTCGGCGAACCCCTTCTCGACATCGCCGATTTCGGTCGTTCGGGTCGTCACGGTATTGGGATCCCTGGCGCGCGAGTTGAGACGCAGGACCTCGGGCATGATTTTAGGGGCGCCCGGTTCAAGCGACTTTTCCATGTCCAGGATGAAGGGCTGTTCTTCCCACTGGATGTCGATCAGCCGCAGGGCGCGGTCGCATATCTCTTCGCTGTCCGCCACGACCGCAACCCCCATGGGGTGTTGATAGAAATCGGCGGTGCGGGGAAGGGTGAGGATGTTGTATTCGCTGGCACAGTAACCCCCTGTGGAGTTTTCCAGGGCGATATCCGGGTCGTCGAATCGGAGTATGTCGCGGACGCCGACCAGCGCTTCGGCCTTGCGGGTGTCCATGCTCACGATTCTGGCGTGGGCGTAAGAGGAGGTGAGCATTTTGGCGTAGAGCATGCCGGGGAGACACACATCTCTCGTAAAGACGGCCTGGCCCGAGACCTTGTCGTGGGCGTCCTGTCTCGGCGCTCCGTAATCCAAAGGCGAAAAACCTTCGGGCGCCCTCCATGTCCATGGCTTGAAATCGTCCGGCATCGAAATCCCCCTTGCTTGGACCAACTCGCGCCTCGAGGCGCTGGAGGCCTTCCCTTGGGCCTGATACAACCCTCACGATGAGCCATTATACATTAGCGGGCCGCATCTCACCTCACGAATCCCCGCCATCTACGGAGACGGGGCCCGCATCAGACAGCGGACCCGCCGGACGCGTGGGCGCCTCTCAGGACGGTGAAGGATTCCGGCGCATAGGGACCGCGCAAATTCAGGGGCGTTCCATGTCCTGCAACAACGGCCTTCCGCAGGGCGCGCGCCGGGGGGCGATTATGCAAAACATCGACGCAAGCCTGGGAGTTCCCGGGGAAGGCATGACACGCCGCGCATCGATGCTGTTTCGCCGGGAAGAATCTCCCGGAGCCTCGATCATTTTCAGCCATATAACGGGCGTGGCGCCATGGCGGAAACGACGCCGTGCAGCTTTCCGCCCATTTCAAAAATTGGCGCGCCGGCGTCAAATCCTGTAGAATTCGAGTCTTTTGAATAACGCGGAGGGGGAAAGATCGTCCCATGGTTTTTGCAGTCATCCTGATATTTGCAGCGGCTGCCTGCGGCCAGGAACTCAACTATGCAAGCGCCCGCTATGAGCGCAGGCTGGAGGCGGTCAAAACAGAAGAGAAAATCACCATTGACGGCCGACTGGACGAGGCGAGCTGGGGCCGCGCTCCCGTCGCCGCGAACTTCATCCAGAATGAACCCAGGCCCGGGGAGCCGGCGTCGGAACAGACGGAAGTCCGCGTCCTCTACGACGACGATAACATTTATTTCGGCTTTCTGATGAAAGACAGCCGAGCGGAAAAGCTTGTGATCAACGAACTGGATAAGGACTTCACCCGGACCTCGGCAGACTCGGTTGATGTCGTGCTCGACACCTTCCGGGACGAACGCAACGGCTATTGGTTTTCGACCAATGCAGCCGGAGCGAAATACGACGCGCAGATGATCAATGAGGGGCGAGCCGTCAATGACGATTGGGACGGCATCTGGTACGTGAAGACTTCCCGCAACAGTGACAGCTGGATCGCGGAAATGGCCATTCCCTTCAAGACCTTGAAGTTCCGCAACTCGGATATTCAGACATGGGGAATCAACTTCCATCGCAAGCTGCGCAGCGACAACCGCAACGAGGACAGTTATTGGTCCCCCCTGCCGCGCATCTACGGCATCCAGAGGGTATCCCTCGCCGGAACGCTGGAAAACCTGGAGGGAATCAAGCCGGGGGCCAATCTGAAAGTCACGCCTTACATCCTGGGCAGCCTTCTCGGCACGGGCCAAGGCGCCATGGAAAAGGACGGGGATGTCGGATTCGACGCCAAGTACGGAATTTCCACCGGCTTTACATGGGATTTCACTTACAACACCGATTTCTCACAGGTCGAGGCGGATATTCAGCAGATCAACCTCACGCGCTTCAGCCTGTTCTTCCCGGAAAAGCGGGATTTCTTCCTTGAAAATTCCGGCATATTCCAGTTCGGGGGCGGCGGCGCCTTCACCATGGGCGGCGATATGATATTTTTCTTCAGCCGCAGAATCGGCCTTTCGGACGATGGTCAAGCCATACCGATTCTGGCAGGGACCCGCTTGACCGGTCGCGCCGCGAACTGGGAAATCGGTCTCCTTAATATGCAGCAAGAGGAATTCGAAAATACCCCCGCCACAAACTTCACCGTGGCGCGGGTGCGGCGGAATATCCTTGCCAATTCCGACGTGGGATTCATGATGAACAACAAGGAGACGGAGGGCCCGCACTACAACCGGGTATTTGGCGCGGACGCCAATTTCCGTTTCGGCCAGTCCGTGACCGTGAACGGCTACATCGCAAAGTCCTTCAGCCCCCTCGCCGGGAAAGACAGGGAAAATTGGGCCTCCAACCTGGGTTTCAATTACCAGGACGGCACCTACACCGTCGACGTGGCCTATACCGATATTCAGCAGAATTTCACCGACGAGATGGGGTTCGTACCCCGCACGGGCATCCGCAAGTTATGGAGTTACCTGTCTTATGACTGGCGTCCGGAATCTCTCCGAAAGTGGGTCCGCAGTCTGCGTCCTCATTCCCCCCTCACCCTCATCAAAGATCCCCAGGGCAGAACGGAAACCCGCGAAATCGGCTTTCATTTCGGGGTGGATTTTCAAAACGGCTCTGTCATTGAAGCGGGGACCAACGCGGCGCAGGAGGATATCCGCCGGCCTTTCATCATCTCAAACGCTGAGGGCGTCCAGGTGCCGATCGGATTGTATAAATTCCGCCATTATTTTATTCGGGGCTCCTCGGACGAGTCTCGAAAACTCTACGTCAGCGGGCGCTTCGAGGTCGGCGACTTTTACGGGGGATACAAACACAGCTACACGGCAGGCGCGGGCTATCGCGTTCATTACAAGCTTACGGCTTCGTTCAACTACGCCCACAACAATATTTCCCTGCCTCAGGCCGACGGCCATTTCAAGACGAATCTCTTCGCGGCGCGGCTGGATTATTCGTTCTCAACGAACGTATTCCTGAAAGCTCTGGTGCAATACAACAGCGATTTGCGGCAATGGAGCTCCAACGTGCGTTTCAACATCATCCACCGCCCGCTGAGCGACCTCTACATTGTCTACAACGAGCAGCGTGACCAGCGGACGGGCTCGCTCCTTGAACGCTCCGTCATCGCCAAGTTCACCTATCTCCTGGCGAGATAAAGCCGGCAGATTAACGGGAAAAGAGGCCGGGCCGGGAACGGTCTCCGCCTACTGCAACTGCAGGCTCACATACCCCCTGTTGTCTTCGATCGAGGTCCATTTCATCCCGAGCCGGTCCGCGATCCGCATCATGCCGACATTGTCCGAGAGAAATGGGATGCTGAATACGTGGGTCACCTTTTCGTTTTTCGCCACCTGAAGGATGCGGCGGACCAGTTCGATGCCGAGCCCGCGGTGCTGGAAAGCGTCGTTGATGAGGACGTTGAATTCGGCATCCGCGGTTCCCGGTATCTTGGTCAGGCGCGACATCCCCATGATCACGCGCTCATGGGTTCCAGGGATCACGGATTCTGCGGCCAGAGCGATCTCGCGGTCGTAATCGGTGAAACAAATGCGGGAGAGCCGCTCATGATTGATGCGCTGCGATACGCTCAGGGCCTGTAAAAAACGCATATAGATGCTCCGATCCGAGAGCGTCTCGTAGAATCGGATGAGAAGAGGCTCATCTTCGGGACGGATCGGCCGGATGAGGATCTCAGTCCCGTCGGGCGACTTCCATCGGCCCACATACTGGATCGGATAGGGACGGATCGCCAATCGCGGCAGTTGGTCTTCCGGGGTCGTCGGCGGATGCAGGACCACGCGCGCGTCCAGGGCGATGATCCGTTCCGCGCTGACCAGGAGGGGATTGATATCTATTTCTTTGATGCGAACCTGTTCCGCCACCAGCTGGCTGAAGCGCACCAGCAGTTGTTCAAGCTGTGCCAGATTTACGGGCTTGCGTCCCCGGACGCCTTTGAGCGCCGTGTAAATCTTGGTCTGTTCCATCATGCGCCGCGCAAGCGTGCTGTTGAGAGGCGGCAGGCCCAGCGCGCTGTCCTTGTAGACTTCCACCATCTGCCCGCCGGATCCGAACAGAAGGACCGGGCCGAACTGCGGGTCGATGCTGCTGCCCAGGATGATTTCGTAGCCGTCCGATGACCGGATCATCGGCTGAACCGTTACTCCGAGGAAGTGGGGTCTTCCATCCGGCGCCCTTTCGCCCTTTCGGGCTGTGACTCCCTTCTGGATGGAATGATAGGCCGCCTGGACGTCGTCCGCGTTTTCCAGATTCAGGCGCACGCCGCCGACATCCGTTTTATGGGTTATGGTTTCGGAAAAAAGCTTCAGGACCACGGGATAGCCGATGGATTCCGCGGCCTGCAGGGCCTCGTCCAAGGTACGGGCGATGCGCGTCTCCACCGTAGGCAGCCGGTATGCGGCCAGCAATTGCTTGGATTCTGCTTCCGTGAGCAGGGTCCGGCCCGAGGCGTGCACGCCCTCGATGATTTTCTGCACCCTTGCCGTATCGGGTGCGTCGGCGTCCGTCGTTGCAGGCAACACCGGCGTTTCATAAAGGCCCCGCAGGTTTTCGGCGAACCGGTACATGTAAAGGAACATGCGCGCCGCGGTGTCGGGATATGGGAAAGTGGGTATGTTGGCCTGATTCAGTATTCTTTCCCCTTCAGCCACAGCCTCGCCACCCATCCAGCTCGCCAGGATGGGTTTCCCTGTGCTCTGGGCATAAGGCTTCAAGCTTTCCGCGATGCCCGTGCAGTCGGTCATCGATTGCGGGGTGAGGATAACCAGGAGGCCGTCGCTGTTGGGATCGTTGGCGGCCAGTTCAAGGGTTCGGGTATAACGCTCCGGCCTGGCGTCGCCCAGAACGTCGATCGGGTTATTATGGCTCCAGGCCGCAGGCAAAAACGTGTTGAGCTGCTCCATCGTCTCCGGCGATATTTCGGCCAGTTCCCCGCCGCTGCTCAGCAGCGCGTCCGTCGCTATGACGCCCGGTCCGCCGGCATTGGTCACGATCGTTAAGCGACAGCCCATGGGGGGCGGCTGTTTGGAAAGCACCTCCGACATATAAAACAATTCGGCGATGCTGTTGACGCGAAGCACGCCGCAGCGCCGGAAAGCCGCGTCCAGGACGTCGTCGCTCCCGGTCAGCGATCCCGTGTGGGACGCCGCCGCTCTGGCTGCGCCCTTTGTCCGGCCCGGCTTGATGACGATGATGGGTTTGGTCAGTGCCACTTCGCGCGCCGCGGAAAGGAAGGATCGGGCGTCGCCGATGGTCTCCATGTAGATAACAATGCTTTTGGTGTGTGCGTCGTTTCCCAGGTAGTCGATCAGGTCCGCCCAGCCCACGTCCAGCATCGACCCGATGGACACGAACGCGCTGAAACCCACGTTTTCCTGAAGGCTCCAATCCAGCACCGCCGTACACAGCGCGCCGCTCTGGCTGATGAAGGCCACATTGCCCGGGCGCGCGATTCCGGCCGCAAAGGTGGCATTGAAGCCGTTGCAAGGATTCATGACGCCCAGGCAATTCGGCCCGATGATGCGCATGTCGCCGCGCCGGGCCTCTTCCAGAATCTGCCGTTCCAGTTCCGCCCCGTCCGGACCGGTCTCCTTGAATCCGGCGGAGATAACAATGACGGCCTTGACGCCCAGATCCGCGCACTCGCGGACCAGCGCGGGGACACTCGGGGCGGGCGTCGTGATGACCACCAGCTCCAGGGGATCGGGCACCGCTCTCAGGCTCGAATACGTTTTAATGCCCAGAATGCTGTCATAATTCGGGTTGATCGGATAGACGGTGCCGCCAAAAGGGCTGCTGATCAGATTCCATAACACCGTCCGCCCGACCGTTCCCTCCTTGGGCGTTGCACCCACGACAGCGACTCTCTTTGGACCAAATATGTAATCTAAAGCCTGCATAGCCCGCTGCGGCATAATCCCTTCCTCCTGGATCCCCGAAACGCGTCCAACATCCCGTGACAAGTGCATCGTAAGGGATTCCACAAACTCTTGCGGAATCCCCGATCCGCCTCCCCGTCCTTGAGCGAAACGTATTATCATACCAGAACAATCGCCCGAAAGGTGCATCTGTATTTTATCGCCTGGAACGTTCAACCTGCTGGCATTGCAGCGCCGTCGGTTCCCGAGAGCGGCGCGGATTTTGACGCAATAGCGGCCTCTGCGTGCCGTGTCCGGTTAGTTACGCCAGGCGAAGGCGCGAGTAGCCGGGGGCATACACTGAAAAAACGCTGACCGAGCCTGAAATGCGGCCGGTGCACAAGGGCAACCCATGTCGGAAGTCATCATTAGTCGATTTTTTGCCCGGCGTAACTAACCGGGTACCTGCGTGCCGTTGTTTTCTGTTGACTTATACAGATACCGTGGCTACCGTGGTTCCAAACTTGGATCCTGAGCTCTATGGAGAAGAATACCTCGACCATCATATGGACATGGACCGATGAGGCCCCCGCCCTTGCCACACTATCTCTGCTCCCTATCGTGAAGGCTTTCCTCAAGGAAACGGGCATCCGCGTGGAGCTGTGGGACATATCCCTCGCCGGGCGCATTATCGCCAACTTCCCGGATTATCTTAGCGAAGATCAGCGCATACCGGACTACCTGACCAGACTTGGGGAGCTGACCCAAAGGCCCGAGGCCAACATCATCAAGCTGCCCAATATTTCCGCCTCGGTCCCGCAGCTTGTCGATGCCATCAAGGAACTGCAGGCGAAGGGGTATGGGATTCCCGACTACCCTGAAAGCCCCAAAAACGACGCCGAACGAGCCGTACGGGATCGATACTCCAAGGTTCTCGGCAGCGCCGTCAACCCGGTGATCCGTCAGGGCAATGCGGACCGCCGCGCGCCCGCTTCGGTAAAGGAGTTCGCAAGGAAACACCCTATCAAGATGGGGCCGTGGAGCCCGGACTCAAAGACACATGTGGCTCACATGACCGAGGGGGATTTCTACGGCAGCGAAAAATCCGTCACCGTCGGTGCCGCCACGGACGTGCGTTACGAATTCGTGGCGCCCGACGGGACCGTCCAATGTCTCAAGAAGGACGTGTTCCTTCCGCCGGGCGCCATCCTGGACACTTCGGTGATGCACGTCCGGGCTCTCCGCTCTTTTTACGAAGAGCAGATCGAGGACGCCAGAAGCCAGGGGGTGCTTCTCTCGTTGCATCTCAAGGCCACCATGATGAAGGTGTCGGATCCTGTGCTGTTCGGCCACGCCGTCAGCGTCTATTTCAAGCCGGTCTTTGAAAAACATGCTGAAACATTTGAACGGCTGGGCGTGAATCCGGATAACGGCCTGGGAGACCTTTACGCCAAAATCGAAAGCCTGCCGCCCGGCCAGAAAGCCGGGATCGAGGCCGATATCCTGGCAGCGTATGAGATTCGGCCGCCCCTGGCGATGGTCGACTCCGATCGGGGAATCACGAATCTTCATTTCCCGAACCTCGTCATCATCGATGCTTCCATGCCGGCCATGATCCGCGACTCGGGGCGCATGTGGGGACCGGACGGCAAGATGCACGACACCAAAGCGATGCTCCCTGACCGATGCTACTCGACGCTGTATAAAGCGATCATCGAAGACTGCAAACGGCACGGCGCTTTTGATCAGGCAACGATGGGCAGCGTTCCGAATGTAGGCCTGATGGCGCAGGAGGCGGAAGAGTATGGATCCCATGACAAAACGTTCATCGCCGCAGAGTCCGGCGTCATTCGGGTGGTCCGCGAGGACACCGGCCGGACGCTGCTGGAACAGGAGGTTGAAAAGGGGGATGTCTTCCGTTCCTGCCGGACAACGGATGCCGCAATTTGCGATTGGGTGAAGCTCGCGGTGCGGCGCGCGCGTGCGACCGGCGTGCCGACAGTATTCTGGCTGGACCGGAACCGGGCCCACGACAAGGAGGTTATCCGAAAGGTCGAATTTTATCTTCGCGAACACGGGGCCGGTGATTTGGACATCCGCATTATGCATCCCGTGGAGGCGATGACATTCTCCCTTGAAAGAATCCGGAAGGGCTTGGACACCATATCCGTGGGGGGCAATGTGATTCGTGATTACCTCACCGATCTGTTTCCCATCCTTGAGATCGGGACATCGGGCAAGGTGTGGTCTATCGTCCCCCTGCTCGCGGGCGGCGGGCTTTTTGAGACCGGAGCAGGGGGCTCGGCGCCCAAGCACGTCCAGCAGTTCCAGAAAGAAAACTATCTCCGCTGGGATTCGCTCGGCGAATTCCTCGGCCTGGAAGCTTCCCTGGAGCATCTCGGCGCAAACTTCAAAAACTCAAGGGCCTTGCTGCTTGCCAAGACGCTTGATCAGGCGATTGCCAAGCTTTTAAACGAAAACAAGTCGCCCGCCCGCAAACTGGGCGGCATCGACAACCGCGGCAGCCACTTTTATCTGGCGATGTATTGGGCGGAGGCCCTGGCGGGGCAATCGGAAGACGCGGCGCTAGCCTCCCGATTCGCCGGTGTCGCCGGGCAGTTATTGGAAAATGAGGACCGAATCAACTCCGAACTGCTCGCCGTGCAAGGCAAGCCGGTCGACATAGGCGGCTACTATTACTTTGATATGGCCAAAGCGGCCCGAGCGATGCGGCCAAGCCCGACGTTCAATGCGATTATCGACGCACTCGCTTAGGGCGGGCCGGTGCGTCCGCTCTCCGGGGAGGCCGGGGCGCACCCTTCCCGGCCCGCTTCCGCCGTTAAATCCCCCTCCGAACGGTACCTTCGGCCGTCCCGGCCGCCACTTTCCGGTTTAACAGGCCTCCGGCTTTGATGATATCCGCCTGGCGCGCCGTCAGGCTATGGCTTGCGGAAAAGCGATAACCGCCCGTTTGGTTGACAATAGTCAGCGGTCGCCCGGCCGCGAGCTCCCGATGCAGGTCCTGGAAGCTCAGGATGTCGCCCTGCCGGATTTTCTCATAGTCATCCACTTGCAGGTTAAGCGGAAGAATGCCGAAATTGACGAGGTTGGCCGCATGGATCCTTTCGAACGACCGTGCCAAGACGGCTTTGACGCCCAGGTGCATCGGACACAGCGCGGCATGTTCCCGGCTCGATCCCTGGCCGTAGCTCTCGCCCGCAACGATGACGCCGAATCTTCCGGCCGCGACAGCCTCCTTGGCCCGCCTGGCGAACGTGGGGTCCACGCCCTCGAAAACATACTGCGAGTAGGCCTCCACATTCGAACGGTATTTGAGCCGCTGACCCGCAGGCATGATGTGGTCGGTCGTTATCTTGTCGCCTACCTTCAGCAGCACCTCGGCGTCGAACCCGTCGGGCAGCGCCGCGTTCCGCGGCGGCGGGCCGATATTCGGCCCGCGGATGATTGCCGCCTCCGGGTTGCGGCGATGCAGGATAAGGCCGTCATCAACCGCGTAACGGTCCGGTTCCCTCACGTTCGGGTATGGGATGCCGAGGTCCCGAGGATCCGTCAAAACTCCCTTCAAGGCTGTGGCGGCGGCGGTCTCGGGACTCACCAGCAGAATGCCGGCCGAAGGCGTGCCGGAGCGGCCGAGAAAGTTTCGATTATTGGTGCGAACCGAGAGGCCGTTGGAAGGCGGCGCGTGGCCCATGCCGATGCAGAAGCCGCAAGCCACTTCGGCGACCCTGGCGCCGGCGGCGATGAGATGGGAAAGGCGTCCGTCATCCGCCAGCATCCGCAGCACCTGCCTGGAACCGGGGGCGATAATAAAGCTTATATGCGGCGAAACGGTCCGGCCCTTGAGGATTTCAGCCACCGTTGCGAGGTCTCGATAGGACGAATTCGTGCAGGATCCCACAATGACCTGATCCACGCGCATACCCGCCGCCTCGCGGACGGTGGATATGTTGTCCGGGCTGTGCGGCAGTGCGACCATGGGTTCAAGTTTGCCGAGATCGATCTCAATAATGCGGTCATAGGCGGCATCCGGGTCCGCTTCGAGCCTTCTCCAAACGTGGGCGCGATCCTGGGCGGCCAAGAACGACCTTGTGACATCGTCGGATGGAAAAAGCGACGTGGTCACGCCCAGTTCGGCGCCCATATTCGTCAGGGTCGCGCGCTGGGGCACGGATAGGGTCGCCACCCCAGGACCGAAATATTCGACCACAGTGCCGACGTTTCCCTTGGTGGTCATTACCTTCAGCAGGGCGAGGATCACATCCTTGGCGGCGGACCAGTCCCGGAGTCTTCCTTCAAGGCGGACCCCCACGACTCGCGGATATGCCAACCAGAATGGCCCGCCCGCCATGGCGACCGCCACATCAAGCCCGCCGGCTCCAACCGCGAACATCCCAAGCGCGCCGCATGTCGGCGTATGACTATCGGAGCCCAGCAAAGTCTTGCCGGGAATCCCGAAACGTTCGAGATGAACCTGGTGACAGATGCCGTTCCCGGCGGGCGAGAAACAAAGACCGAACCTTTCCGCGATGCTCTGTAAATACCGGTGGTCGTCGGCGTTCTCAAAGCCCATCTGGAGCGTGTTATGGTCCACGTAACTGACGGAGATCTCGGTTTGGATCTCCGCGACGCCCATAGCTTCAAACTGAAGGTACGCCATGGTTCCGGTTGCATCTTGGGTCAGCGTCTGGTCGATGCGGATGGCCACCTGTTCACCCGCTTGGGGCATTCCCTCCACAAGGTGGCTCTCCAGGATTTTTTCCGTCAGCGTTTTGCCCGTCACTCCATCAAACCTCCTGGCGCCCATGCGGCGCCGATTCCGGCTCGGGCCGAAAAACCCGATGGAGAATACCCCGGCGCCTCCTCCCGGACCACGCGTTGGGCAGTCCCCCTCTCAGTTTCATTCGCCTTCGCCCGTATAACGTATTTTTAAATAGTCCGAAAACGCCTTGTTGAGCCTGCCGAAAGCCGCTCTCTCCTGTTCCTTCTCCTCCGCATAAACCCGCACCAGGCTGTCTTTGGCCCATGTGACGGCCTCGGCCAGGAGGCGCAGGTCGTCGAACGCCTCGGCGCCGCGCAGCACGAAGACTGCGGCCGCTCTTTCCCAGACGGCGGCATCCAAGATATTCAGAACCAAGAGCAGCTCATCCAGGTCATATTCCTGCTGCAATCGTTTGCGCCCGATATCGTTGACAAAGGCGGAGACGGGTTCCGGGTCGCGCTTCAATACCGACTCGCGGTAAGCCCTGAACAGAGCCCGCATCCGCGGCTGCAAGTCAATAATGTCCATTCCACGGTAATGGGCCGATGGCGACACCCGCAGGCGGGCTGCCATTTCACGCACTATGGCTTCTTCCGCATCATCCAGGAAGAGCCCTAGGATTGTTCGTTCCGTCTCTGGACCAGACATGCGCGTCCTTTCTCCGCGATATACGCATTGCAGCTCTTTAACCTCCGTTCGATGCTTTCGATCCAATGCCGGCAGAATGCCGCGTCGTGCCCGCCCAGGACTTCGGTCTCATAAGCCAGGCCTCTTTCAACGCGGTCCACGAACCGGCTGATCGCCGAGGCGGACAGGATATAAGGTTCCTCCGCCCATTCCAGCAGGCCCGCCTCCAGAGTGCGGTTGTAGTCCAGGTGGGGGGAATCCGGCGCAAGGTCCAGAGGGGGCGGATTTTCAGCCAGCTGGAATCCCTTCAATGCCATGAGCAGCTCCATGTAACTATGCTCGTAGAACAGCCGGGGAAACTGGTATTCAATCACCTCGGCGGGGGAACTGTCCTCATAGACCCGGTGTTTGTTGTAGCGTGAAAAATCCAGGCCGGTATATTTGTTATAGATTTCGCGCTGGTAAACCCGCCGTTCACGGAGTACGCCGTCTTCCCCGACGTTGATATCGCCCCCGAGGACCAAGAGGCACAGGAGATCGTCCAGGGAGGGCGGCTTACCGGCCGCGCGGCCTCTTTCGAGCTGCATGGAAACATGGAGGCTGTGAGGCCGGATCTGCGTGAATGCCACCGCGGCGTTGGCCAGATCCGACAATACGACGGGGTCGGCCGTCACCGGCTTTGAAAGATCTCCCAAAATTTTCAAACGTCCCAGCGCCAGTTCCAGGAAGCCGCGGACGCGGCCCCTATCCGACGTCAACACGCCATGATTATCCACATGGCCGCCGAGTTTCCATAAACGGCCGCCTAAATCAAAGTCGTCGAAATAGTAGAATCCGTCGAACTGGGGGTCGTCGCCGGGACCGGAACCGATGGCGCTGCGGCCGAGCTGGCTGAATTCCAGCTCGCAACCCAAGGGCACGCCGCCGCCGCCCATGGGTTCACGGATGCTTTCCACATAGGGAGAGATCCGCTCGCGGCGGTAGAGCTCGTCTGCGACGAAGATGGCCGCCACCGCATAGTCCTCATATTCCAGTGCGGCGTCATAGTCCGTCACTCCCATGGATTGGAGAAATTCGGAAATGAGTCCGAGGTTGTCGTCCACGAATTGGAGTGCGGCCAGTGCTGAAACGGCGTGGTCGTAATAGGTATCCGCCACCCGCGTCATTTCGCGGAACTCGCGGTAGATGCGATCTTCGAGCTGGTTGAAAATGATGGTCTTGAGAATCAACCGCAGGTAGTTTCGGGCGTATTTTTGAGCCTCCGGTTCCGTCTCAAGCCATTTCATCGAGGGCAATTTCGAATCGGCCAGGCGGTGACGGACCAGAAATTCCGGCAGCCCGGATCGCCCGAAGTGGTCATGGAACAGTTCATGGATTGCGGCCCCCATGAGCTCCGCGCGAGCCCGCAGCTTCAGCTCATAAATCCCCTTGTGTGCGGGGAGCCCTGCGGCGATGGTTCTCTGGATCCGGGATTGTATGAATGCCGCGATACGTTCCCCAAGCTCCACGTCTCCGGGACCCGTCCCCAGGAGTTGCGGGCCGGCAATATAGGCAAAAGCCGTGCGGGGCCCGTTTGCCGTCAGCACCTTCACTTGTCGGCGCAGGTAGAGCTCGCCCTCGTTTTCATATTGGTCCAGGCGAGCGAAAGTGGCGTCGTCGATTTCAGACACCAGGAAGCCTTCGACCCGGGAGCCCGGCTGCGGCTGAATGTAAGGAAAAGACTTGCGCGAGGAGACCTTCCTATAGTCCTCGAGGACCGCCCTTTCCATCGGCTTTACGATGCCCGTAACAACCGTGAACACTTGAGGGTCGCTGAGTGTTCCGTATACAAATACATTCCTCTCCACCGCCGGTGCTCCTTGAATCGCACCCTGCCCCCAGCCGAGGGGGAAGAATTAGGAAAAATATTCCGGCAGATGCCGCTTGGCCTGTTCGAGCATCTCCTCGTTGGATATGGACGTGGTGCGGCGGGCGGCATACTGCTGCTCCACCCATTTGCTGATGGCTGTGATCCCCGGGTGCCGTTTGTCGATCTGCCTGTCGCCTTCCAGCCTCAAATACCGGTTCAGCCACAATGCGATGCCGGCGACCCCGGACTTGTCGGTCACGGAGATGCCGATGGGACGCCCCAGAATCCTGGCCGTGTCGAAGATGTTGTAAATCTCCTCGCTCTTGATGACTCCGTCGGCGTGAATGCCGGCCGCGGTGACATTGAAATTGGCGCCAACAAAGGGATAGTTGGAAGGCACCGCCCAACCGGTCCTTTTCTCGAAATACCCGGCGATCTCCTTGATGGCGGTGAGATCCATTCCGTCCGTCGTGCCTTTAAGTCCGGCATAGTCGATGCACAGCGCCTCCAGAGGCGAGTTGCCCGTCCTTTCGCCGATGCCCAGCAGCGAGCCGTTGGCGGCGGCGCAGCCGTAAAGCCAGGCTGCGACGGGGTTGGCGATGACGCGGTGAAAATCGTTGTGACCATGGAACTCCAGGAGATCGTGGCCGATGCCGAGTTCCGTCCGCAGGTAATAAACCATCTTTGGAATGGAGCGGGGCAGCGCCGCCTCCGGCCAAGGCAAGCCGTAGCCCATCGTATCGCAGAGCCGGATCTTGATTTTCATTCCGGCGTCTTCCGAGAACCGCATCAGCCTTTCGGCGAAGGGAACCACCGTTCCCCAGAAGTCGGCGCGCGTGACATCCTCAAAATGGCACCGCACCGCCTTTAAACCGGCTTCCGCAGCCGCGCCGACGACCTTCATGAAGTCTTCCAAAACCTGGGCGCGCGTCTTTTTAAATTTCAGGAAGATGTGATAGTCCGAAATGGATGTAAGGATGCCGGTTTCCTGCAGGCCGAGCTGGCGCACCAATTCAAAATCGGCCGGGACGGCGCGGATCCATCCCGTAATTTCGGGATACCTGTAGCCCCGTTCCTGGCATCGCCGAAGCGCCTCCCGGTCTTTGTCGCTGTAAAGGAAGAATTCTGTCTGCCGGATGACGCCCTTGGGCCCGCTCAGCCGATGCTCAAGGTCAAAGATGTGAACAACATCGTCCACGCTGTAAGGAGGACGCGCCTGCTGGCCGTCTCGGAAGGTCGTGTCGGTAATCCATATGTCTTCCGCCGGCGCAAGAGGGACCGTTTCGCCGTCGAAGGCGATCTTGGGGATTTCGGAATAGGGGAACTGCTGCCGGTATAGATTGGGATCAGCGACTTCAACAAGGGGATGCTCCCGTTTGCCGGGAAGCGCTGTCGCCTGCGTTTTCTGCATCCATGGGGCCTGCCATGCGGCGCTCTTGGGTTGAGACATGATTGACCTCCGCTTCCAATGGGATGACTGTTAATGATTCATCGGCACGATTGGGCCGGCAAAACTCTAAACAGCATACGCTCCGTGTCCAGCATCTCCGTACCGGGCTTCCGTCAGGAGGGACTCCATCGTTCCTTCCCCTGCCCTCTTCGGTCATCGGATAATCTTGAGTCTTCGGGATGAATTGTAGTCACTTTCTCGCGCGCGGGAAACAAAATTTGACGGCATTTCCGTTCCGGCGCACTTCGAGCCCTCCCAGGATCCCCCCCAAAGGCCGCCGCTTTTCCACGGCCGTGATGCGCGACCATCTGCCGGGCGAATCCCGGATGCGCTCGCTGTTCGAAACGGCGGGCCTGGAGATGAACTTGTTTATCGATGAGCCCGGCTTTGACTGCATCTGCGCCGCGAAAATGGATCCTGTCGCCGCCGAGTTCGCGGGCCGGATTCATCATCGGCTTTTTCCGCCGCATTCCTGCCGATCGCAGGGGCCGGGGACGCCGGAGGTACGCCGAACATACGGTTCCCTGGGCGGCACTGCGGCCATTTGAGATGAAGGGGCGCTTCCGGAGATTCATCCAAAATGATCTGGCCGGAAGGACTCTGATGAGGTAAAGATAATGAGCCCCCTTTTCAGAGGGGACCTGGGCGGCGCAGCGACACGGGAAGCGTCGGAAGCACTCCATCCGGCCCTCGCCTGAAGCCGCCGGCGCGCCGCGGATGATAGAGAAGGATGAACACCATGTACGGTCAGATCAAAAGGCTACTGGAAGAGGGCGAGACGCTGGCCGTGGCCAGCATCGTGTCCACGCTTGGTTCCACACCCAGAGAAGTCGGCGCTCAAATGGCCGTAACGGCCTCGGGAGAAATCCTCGGCACCGTCGGCGGCGGCTGCGGCGAGGCGGAAGTCATCCGTGAGGCCGTAGAAGTCATCCGATCCAGGCGCCCGCAAATGGTCAAGGTTGAACTGATGGACGACATCGAATCGGACAGCCCGGCCGTCTGCGGCGGAATCCTGAATGTTTTCGTGGAGCCGTGGTGGAACGAACCCGGTTCCGGGACCTGCATCCGGTTGGCCGACGAACTGCTTCGCGTCGAGAAAGAAGGAGCCGCCGCCGTGGTGGCGACGGTGATTCACGCAGATGCGAGGGACGCCGTGGCCGGAGAAAAATGTTTCATCCGAGACGGCGCCGTCCGGGCCGGAAACATTCGAAACGAAGATTTGCTGCAGGCTGTCCTGAAGGAAGCGGAAGTCCGTTTGCGGAGAGAGGAGTCGAGACGGGTCGCCGTCTATCTCCCGGGAACCGACCGCAAATCGGATGTCTTCTTTCAGGTCATCCCCGCCGTCCGCAAAGCCGTCATCGTGGGAGCGGGACATCTCGCCATCCCGCTCGTTCAATTCGCCAAAATCCTCGGCTTCCATGTCACCGTCGTGGACGATCGCGTCCTGTTCGCGAACCGCAGCCGTTTCCCCGAGGCCGACGAAATCCTCGTGGGCGACATGGCCGCCACCCTCCGCCAAATGACCATCACGCCTCAAACTTACATTGTGCTTATCACGAGGGGTCACCAGTTCGACGAACCCTGTCTGCGCGAGGTGATCCACAGCCCGGCGAAGTACATCGGCATGATCGGAAGCCGAAGGCGGGTTAAGGCCTGCTTCATAAGGTTCCGGGACGAGGAAGGGGTCCCGGAGGAATTGTTGAAGAGGGTCTACGCCCCTATAGGCCTCGATATCAACGCCGAATCCCCCGAGGAGATCGCCCTTGCGATCGCCGCGGAGATGGTCAAGGTGCGCAAAGGCGGAATCGCGCAGTCTCTTGCCGAGCGCTAGAAAACACGGGGCCGTTTAAAGAAAGCGGCGCTCCCGGCGGCCGCCGTGGCACAGGTGGCCGCATCCGCGCAAGCTGCGGCCGCCGCCGTCTTCCGCGGACTGCAGGCCCGGGACCCGGGATCGAGGGACTCAGGGCCGGAATCGGCGATTCGCAGTCGCGGGGCGGATGGACCCCGGGCGCTGAAAACGGTAAAATAACTGGAACCGATATAAACAAAGGGGGAAGACCATGGCAGAAACGATTCAGAAGGTCGACTATTTCTATATCAAAGCCGCGAATAAGCCCGGCGTGGGACTCCAGGTGCTGGAGGCCCTTCGCGACGCCGGGGTCAACCTGCTGGCGTTCACCGGATTCCCGACGGGACGGAACGCCCAAATCGATTTCATTCCGGAAGACACCGCGGCATTTAAGGCGGCGGCCAAAAAGGCAGGGTTCAAGCTGAGCCCGAAAAAGACCGGTTTTCTGATACGGGGAGACGACCAGGTCGGCGCGCTCGTCGATATCATGGGAAAACTCGCCGCGGCCAGCATCAATGTCACCGCCCTCGACGCGGTGAGCGCGGGGGAGGGTCGCTACGGAGCGATCTTCTGGGTGAAATCCGCAGATCTCCGAAGGGCGTCCAAAGCGCTGGGGCTCGCATCATAGAACCCAATCTCCGGGGTTCGAGATTCGAAATCGGCGGCTCCGATTTTCGAATCTCGAATCCTGTTGCGCCCGGCAACGCGCCGAGGCGGACTCTCCTGGACCACCGCAACACGCCGACGCCTCGGATCCTCGCAGGATCTGCTGCGGCGGCACAGCTGCCGTG
>CAYZTZ010000011.1:0-48839 GCA_964481255.1 uncultured Acidobacteriota bacterium
AGATATGGTTATGGCTGGGAGACAGGGATTCGAACCCCGATCAGGTGGGCCAGAGCCACCCGTCTTACCATTAGACGATCTCCCAGCTCTTGGGCCCATTTTAAAAAATCATCCCGGCGGATTCAAGGCCAAACCGCGGTGCCGCCGAAAAATGCCTCCGCCGGCAGGGCGCTTGCGCATCCTTTTGGACTGCAGATCCCGCCGCGGCATTTCTATTTGAAAGCGGACCCGGCGATTCTGGCCCAAGCGTCCCGCAACGTAACCGTTCGATTGAAGACGAGAGCCCCAGGCCTGGAATCGGGGTCGACGCAGAAATAGCCGAGCCGTTCAAACTGATAAGAATCTCCGGGTTTCGCGTGGGCGAGAAAAGGTTCGACCTGGCAGGAGCGGACCACTTCCAGAGAATTCGGGTTCAAATAAGACTTGAAGTCGCGGCCGTCCCTCTCCTCCGAGGGATTTTCCACGGAAAACAAACGGTCGTAGAGGCGCACCTCGGCGCCGACCGAGTGACCCGCGGCAACCCAGTGAATCGCGGCCTTGACCCTGGCACCCTCCGCAGGCGCTTGGTTCAGAGACGACGGATCATAGGTGCAATGGATTTCGACGATATCGCCGTTCGGGTTCTTCACCACATGCGTGCAGGTGATGAGATACGCGTACCGCAGGCGCACCGTCCGGCCCGGCGCAAGCCGGAAAAACTTTTTCGGCGGGTTTTCCAAAAAGTCCTCCCGTTCGATGTACAGCTCCCGCGTGAACGGCACCTTCCGGACGCCAGCGGTCAGGTCCTCCGGATTGTTGACGGCCTCCAGCTCCTCGACTCTCCCCTTGGGGTAATTCTCGATGACGACGCGCACCGGGCGCAGGACGCACAGGACGCGCTGCGCCTTCCTGTTCAGATCCTCGCGCAGGGCGTGCTCCAGAAGAGCGACATCGACGACATTGTCCCTCTTGGCCACTCCCACACGGTCGCAGAATTTCCGGATGGACTCGGGGGTGTAGCCGCGGCGCCTCAGCCCGCGGATCGTCGGCATGCGGGGATCATCCCATCCCCGCACCTGTCCCCCCAGGACAAGTTCCAGGAGCTTTCGCTTGCTCATGACCGTGTAGTTAAGATTAAGGCGGGCGAATTCGATCTGCCGAGAGCGGAACGGAACCTGCAGTGTTTCCTGAAACCAGTCGTAGAGGGGCCGATGGTCCTCGAATTCCAGCGTGCAGATCGAGTGCGTGATCCCCTCAATGGAATCCGACAGGGAATGCGCGAAATCGTACATTGGATAGATACACCACCGGTCGCCCGTCCGGTGGTGCGCCGCGCGCCGGATGCGGTATAGAACAGGATCCCTCATGTTGAGATTCGGCGAAGCCATGTCGATCTTGGCTCTGAGGACATGGGTCCCCTCCTCGAATTCGCCGGCCCGCATCCGCTCGAACAGGTCGAGATTCTCGTCGACGCTGCGGGAGCGGTAAGGGCTCTCCTTGCCGGGCTGCGTCAGCGTCCCCCTGTAGTCCCTGATTTCATCGGCGCTGAGACTGTCGACATAGGCCTTCCCCATCCGGATCAGCTGCACCGCGCAGCCGTATAGCTTTTCAAAATAGTCCGAGGCAAAATACAGCCGGTCCCCCCAGTCAAAACCGAGCCAGCGGACATCCTCCTGGATGGCCTGAACGTATTCGGCCTCCTCCTTGGTCGGATTGGTGTCGTCGAAGCGCAGATTGCAGGTCCCGCCGAATTCGGCGGCGATGCCGAAATTCAGGCAGATGGCTTTCGCGTGGCCGATATGCAGATAGCCGTTCGGCTCCGGCGGGAAACGGGTGGCCACCCGTCCCGAGTTCTTTCCCATGGCGACATCTTCCGCGACGATCGCCCGGATGAAATCAAGCGGTTGCGGAGTTCCGGCGATGTCTTTGTCGGGCATGCGGCCCTCCGTCTTCATCTTTCCCCGGCCTTCCATGGTCCTCCCGAGCTTCAATGTAAACATCGGATTCCCCGGGGTTGCCTCCCTTCGGGGAAATCGAATCATATCATATCGGTTTCCGAACCGGAGAGGCGCATCGGCGCCCCCCAACCGCGCGGAAGGGTGCGGCCGGCTGGCGTGCGACGGCGGATTTATATCGACCTCTGAACCCGACTTGTGTTTAAATACGCGCCTGGCGTCGATGTCCCGGTTTCCTGCGTCCGCCGCTGAGGAGGTGCCCGCAGGTCTGCGGGGGATGCGGCGCGGAGGCTGTCGGAGGAGGCGCGAGGGCTCCGAACGGAGGGGCCGGGGTGTGGTCTCATTAAATGGGGGCAGAGCGGATATTTTGGTTGCAACTTTTCGCGAAAAAGGACCACTATTCTTTTGGAGTTGGTTTCCGGCGGTCTCTCCGATCCGCCGACTGGGGGATAAGGAAGGGGGGTTAAATCATCCATGAAGCGCTCTTCTAAATTCTTTTTCCTGGCCCTGCTGGCTCTGGCCGCGGCACTTTTCCCGAACGCAATCCCCGGTTTTTCCCAGGCCGCACGGCAGCAGCAGGCAAGCGGGCAGGCGGAAGGCGAGGAACCCGAGCCCGAGTACACCGAGGAGGAGTACAACGCCTGGGAACAAGCCGACAAGGAAGCCGATCCTGAGAAGCGCGGCGCGAAGCTGATTGAGTTTATCGGCAAATACCCCCAGTCGAAGCTCATGCCATACATAGAATCCGCCTACAAGGCGCTGCTTTTTGAATGCTCCAACTCGAAGAAATATCAGCAGCTGGAGACAGTGGCCGAAAATTGGCTCAAGCTTCATCCCAACGACATCCAGACCCTGGCCTACCTCGCGGAAGCCTCTGAAAAGCTGGGCCACGACCAGAAATGCGTCGAGTGCCTGGAGGCGATCTACAAGCTGGAGCCGTCGCCCACCATGGCAAAGAATATCCTGCACATGTACGCCAAGATGAAAAACACGGCCAAGCAGAGCGAATGGGCCGAGAAGATGTTCAAGATGCCCGAATTCGATGCCGATTTCATGCTGCGGTACGATTTCGTTCAGCGATACACCGAAGAGAAGAACTATGCCAAGGCTGCCCAATACGCGCGGCTCACGCTCCAGGCCGCGGATAACGTCAAACAACCGGACGCGGAAATCCGCGAGCAGCTGCGCAAGGTTCGCCGCGCCTGTTACCATCTGATAGGCATGCACGCTTACGAATCCGGGGATTTCGACGCAGCGATCCGGTCTTTGAAGCAGGCGATCCGCGCGGAAAGATACGGCGAGGGTTATTACTACGTCGCGATGAGCCTCTGGAAGCAGGATAAGGTGGAAGACGCCATGCTTTACTTCGCCCGGGCCGAGATGCAGAGGGGTGAAATCGCCCCGCAGGCGAAAGAGAAGCTCGAACAGATCTACAAAGCCTTGCACAACAACACGATCATCGGGATCGACAAGGTCTACAAGAAGGCTAAAGAGCAGCCGCTCGACTGACGCGGCCGCCGATCTCCCCGAAGAACGCAGAATCCCACCTCCGGGAATCCGGAGCGCCGCCGGGCCCTGAAAAGATCAGCGCCTGGCGATGCGGTGCTTGGCCGCATTGATGCGGGAAATCGCCCGCAGGAGGGCCAGCTCCACCTGAGCAAAATCGATCCCGGGGTCCCTGGATGCCAGGAGCTTCTCGGCGCGCGACTTCGCTTCTTCCGCCCTCTTGAGGTCGATGTCCGAAGCCATTTCGGCCGTCTGAGCGAGTAGCACGACGCGATCCGGAAGAACCTCGACAAAGCCCCAGGAGCAGAACAGAAACTCCGTCTGGTCGCCCATCCTGTAACTGATCTCGCCGATTCCCAGCTCGGCCAGCAAAGGGGCGTGGCCCGGCAGGATTCCCAGATAGCCGGTCGTGGACGGCACGGTTACGGAATCCACGGCACCGCTGAACAGCGCCCTGTCGGGCGTGACGATTTCGAGATGTATCTTCTCCGGTAGCGCCATAAATTATCGGATGTTTAAAATTGGCGGTTCTGGGCTCGAACCGTCCGAATCTCCAACCTCGAATCCCGAATTTCGGATCGTCCGTCAGGCGGCCGATAGCTGCCTGGCTTTCTCAAAAACGTCCTCGATGCCTCCCGCCATAAAGAACGCCTGCTCGGGGATGGCATCGCATTCCCCTTCGCAGATCGCCCGGAAGCCCTCAATGCCGTCCTTGACCGGGACGTATTTGCCCGGGATTTGAGTGAACTGTTCGGCGACGAAAAAGGGCTGCGAAAGGAATTTCTGTATCTTCCGGGCGCGGCTCACCGTGAGCTTGTCCTCCTCGTTCAGTTCGTCGATGCCCAGGATGGCTATGATGTCCTGAAGGTCCTTGTAGCGCTGCAGGACACGCTTCACCTCGCGGGCCACCCGGTAGTGCTCTTCGCCGATCACGCGCGGGTCCAGAATCCGCGAGGTGGAGGCGAGAGGGTCCACGGCCGGGTAGATGCCCAGCTCGACGATCCTCCGTTCCAGGTTCGTCGTGGCATCCAGGTGGGCAAAGGTCGTGGCCGGCGCCGGGTCCGTGTAATCGTCCGCCGGAACGTAGATCGCCTGGATCGAGGTGATGGACCCGCTTTTCGTCGATGTGATCCTTTCCTGCAGCTCGCCCATTTCCGTGGCGAGGTTCGGCTGATAGCCCACCGCCGAAGGCATCCGTCCCAAAAGCGCCGACACTTCGGAACCCGCCTGGGTAAAACGAAAGATATTGTCGATAAAGAGAAGAACGTCCTGGTGCTCCTCGTCGCGGAAATATTCCGCCACCGTCAGACCCGTCAGCCCGACGCGCAGGCGCGCCCCGGGCGGTTCCGTCATCTGCCCGTAAATGAGCGCCGCCTTTTCGATGACGCCGGACTCCTTCATTTCGATCCAGAGGTCGTTCCCTTCCCGCGTGCGTTCCCCCACTCCGGCGAAGACCGAGAATCCTCCATGGTGCGTGGCGATCCTGTGGATCATTTCCATGATGATGACGGTCTTGCCGACTCCGGCACCCCCGAAAAGGCCGATTTTCCCTCCCAGGACGTAAGGTTCCAGAAGGTCGATAACCTTGATGCCGGTTTCGAGCATCCTGGTTTCCGTGCTCTGCTCTTCGAAACTGGGAGCCGGACGGTGGATAGGGTAACGCTTGGCGGCATTAATTTCGCCGAGCTCGTCCACAGGCCCGCCGATGACATTCATGACGCGGCCCAGGGTTTCGCGGCCCACCGGGACGCTGATGGGCTGACCGGTGTCGACGGCCTTCATCCCCCGCACCATCCCGTCCGTGGGCTGCATGCTGACGCAGCGCACGCGGTTTTCGCCGAGATGCTGCTGGACCTCGGTGTGCACGCGGAGGGTCCTTCCCCCGGCTTCCCCCTCGATCACCACGCAGTTGTAAATCGTGGGGAGATAATTCTCCTCGAATTCACAGTCCACCACCGGACCGATGATCTGCACCACCCTGCCCACATGTTCCATAGACGGACTCCTGCGCAATGCTCCCCGGCGACCTACGCCGGACGATCGGCATCCGATTGTCCGGCATCCTGATCGCAAAACCTCAATCCGCCGTCGCTGCGCCGCTCACGACCTCGATAAGCTCCCGGGTGATCCCGGCCTGCCGCACCTTGTTCGCGTACAGGGTGAGGCCTTCAATCATCTCCTCGGCGTTATGGCTTGCGGCCTCCATCGCGGCCATCCGCGCGCCGTGTTCCGAGGCGGCCGCCTCGAGAAGCGCCCGGAAGATCTGCGCCTCGACGTGCCTCGGGAGAAGGTTCGAAAATATGACGGCTGGGGGCTCATCGTAAATATATTCGATCCGGCCGGCGGCGTCGGCGGCGTCGAGCCGCTGAATGGGGAGAAGAGGCTCCACGACGACCCGTTGCTGAACCACCGATTTGAATTCATTGTAGACCAGCCAGACCTGGTCCTTTTTCTCCTGAACGAACTGGTCGATGAGGTCCCTGGCGATCGCCGCGGCGTCCGCGAAATCCACATTCTGGAGAATCCCGACGGCCTCGTTCCGGACGGGATAGGGCCTGCGCCGGAAGAAATCCCTGGCCCGCTTGCCCAGAATGCACAACTCGACCTGGCTGCCGGCATGCTCGTTCAGGAATTCGAGCGCCTGGCGCAGGATGTTCGTGTTGTAGGCGCCGCACAGTCCCCGGTCGGAGGAAACGACCACCAGCTCGATTTTATCCTCCCCGCGCCGCGCCAGCAGCGGGTGGGCCTGTTCGGGGACTCGCGTTGCGAGGCTGTTGAGAACGGCGAGCATCTGACGCGCGTAGGGGCGGGCGGCGATCACCCGGTCCTGCGCCCTGCGCAGCCTTGCGGCCGACACGAATTTCATGGCGCGCGTGATCTGCTGGATGTTCCTGGCGCTTCGAATGCGCCGCCGGATGTCGCGGATATTGGCCATGCTCGAGCCGCACCCCTAGGCGGAAGCCTTTGCCTCCGTGTATTGTTCCTTGAATTCCTTCAAAGCCTCCAGCAGTTCCGCCCGCAAGGCATCGCTCAGAGCTTTCTCCGCGGAGATCCTCTGCATCAGGGAGCTCTTGGCCGTCTCCATGAACTGCAGCAGCCGCTTCAGGAAGGACCTGATTTCGGACGTTTTCAGGCTGTCCGTGAAACCCTGCGTTCCGGCGAAGATGGACACGACCTGGTGGACCACGTCCAGCGGCTGATACTGGTCCTGTTTCAGGATCTCCGTCAACCGTTCCCCGCGGGCCAGCTGGGCCTGGGTCGCCTTGTCGAGATCCGAACCGAACTGGGCGAACGCGGCCAGCTCACGGTATTGCGCAAGCTCGAGGCGCAGCGTGCCCGCGATCTGCTTCATCGCCTTGATCTGCGCGTTGCCGCCCACGCGGCTGACGGAATTCCCGACGTGAATGGCCGGACGTATGCCGGCGTGAAACAGATCCGATTCCAGAAAGATCTGCCCGTCGGTGATGGAGATGACGTTGGTGGGGATGTAGCCCGAAATGTCCCCCGCCTGGGTCTCGATGATGGGGATGGCGGTCAGCGATCCTCCGCCCTTTTCCGCATTCATTTTCGCGGCCCGCTCCAACAGGCGGGAATGTAGATAGAACACGTCGCCCGGATAGGCCTCGCGGCCCGGCGGACGGCGCAGAAGCAGAGAGATTTCGCGGTAGGCGGCCGCATGCTTGGTGAGGTCGTCATAGATGACGAGCGCATGCCGGCCCCGGTCCCGGAAATACTCCCCCATGGCGCAGCCGGAATAGGGGGCGATATACTGCATGGTCGCCGGGTCCGAAGCCGAAGCGCTGACGACGATCGTCTTCCGCATCACGTCGTAGTCGTTCAGCGTTTTGACGACCTGGGCAACCGTGGATCTTTTCTGGCCGATCGCCACATAGATGCAAACGACATCGGTGTCTTTCTGGTTGATAATCGTGTCGATCGCGATGGCCGTCTTGCCGGTCTGGCGATCGCCGATGATCAGTTCGCGCTGGCCGCGACCTATCGGGATCATGGAGTCGATCGCCTTCAGGCCGGTCTGCAGGGGCTCCTTGACCGGCAACCGGTCGACGACGCCGGGCGCCAGGCGCTCGATGTTGGCATATTCCTCCGAAGCGATGGGTCCGCGCTCATCGACGGGCTCGCCCAGGGCGTTCACGACCCTCCCGATAAGGGCCGGGCCTACCGGCACCGACATGATGCGTCCGGTCCTGCGTACGACGTCTCCTTCCTTGACCCGCGTGTATTCGCCGAACAGCACGGTCCCGACGTTGTCCTCCTCGAGATTCAGGGCGATCCCCTTGACTCCGTGTGGGAAATCCAGGAGCTCGCCCGCCATGACGTTGTCGAGCCCGTAAACGCGGGCGATGCCGTCCCCCACCGACAGCACCGTCCCGACCTCGGCCACCGCCATGCCCGCCTCAAAATCCCGGATCTGCTCTTTCAGTATCTTGCTGATCTCGTCCGCTCGGATCTGCATGCTCCCTTACCCTTCAGGATCCCCGCGTCGGAGGAACGCGGAGAAAAATCACACGTCTATGTTTCCGCGAGACGCCGCCTCAGTTCGGCGAGCCGGGACCGCACGGAGCCGTCGTAAACCGTGCTGCCCATCTGAACGATCACGCCCCCGAGAAGATCCGCGTCGGTTCGGAATTCCATCGTCACCTGCCCGCCCGCCATTTCCGCCAGCTTCGCGCCGAGACGCTCGACCTCCTGCGGCGATAGAGGCCGGGCCGCCGTGACCGTTGCGGTCCGGATCCCTTTGCGTTCGCGCATCAGGCGCAGGTAGCTTTCAAAAACCGTCTGAAAAAAACGGATCCGGCCTCGCCGCAGAAGAACGCGGAGAAAATTGGACGTCACCCGGTTTACGGGATACCGCTCCATGATTTCGGCCAGCAGCTTCTCCTTGGCATCGCGCGGCAGGGACGGGGCATGGAGCGCTTCCAGCAGGTCCGGAACCGTCCGGAAGATCTCCGCGTACGTTTGGAGATCCACCGTCACGACCGGTTCAAGATTTGCTTCCCAGACCACATCCGCGAGGGCGTTTGCATATCGTCCAAGGACCGCCGGGGAAGTCACGGCTTTCCTCCCAGTTCATCTACAAAGCGGGCCATAAGGCGCTCCTGATCGGCGTCGCTGATTTCCTCGCGGACGCTCTCTTCCGCGAGCTTCACGGCGAGTTCCGCCGCCTGTTTTTTCAGTTCCTGACGCGCCGTCCGCGTCATACCCTCGATTTCCGTTCTGGCCCGTTCGAGAGTCTTTTCCGCCTCGACTTCGGCCGCCTCAACCAGGCGCCGGTATTCCAGGCCGGCCTCCATTTCGGCCGAGTGCCGTATCTCCCGAAGCTCGTCATCCAGCCGGCTCATCCGCGCCTCCATCTCAGCCAGTCTGGCCTCGGCGTCCTTGCGGGCCTTCAGGGCCTCTTCAAGCTGCTCCCGGATCCTTCGGGTTCTGCCGGAAAAGAAATTGCCCAGAGGCTTGCGGGTCGCCCAGATCAGGATCCCGATCACGAGCGCGAGATTGAAAAGCCTGCCGAGCTCCAGCCAGACGCCCCATGCGACGTCCTCTTCCGCGGCCGAGGCCGTCTCCGGGAAGGCGGCCATGCCGGCGACCGCCAAAAACAGTAGAAGACAAAACCCTGCACCCCTGTTCCGCATTGAAGACCATCCGATAATTCGGGCCCCGCCGCAGGGGCCGGAAAGATATGCCGATGCGTCCCATCTAGGAGTTGTCGGTATCCGCGTCCTGCCGTCCCAGAACGCGGGAGGCGATAGTCCCGGCTATCAGCCGAGCCTCATGGGCCAGTTGCTCCCTGGCGGCTTCAAACTGGGCTTGAATCGACTCCCGGGATTCCCGGACCAGAAGCTCGGCGCTGTTTCTGGCCTGGGCCAGCAATTCGGATCCCTTCGCCATGGCTTCCTTCCGCAGCTCGTCCTGCCGGCGATAGCCCTCCATCCGGGCGTTCTTGATCGACGCCTGGTACCGGCCGAAAAGATCCATCTGATTCTCTATCTTCGCCTGCGCCTCCATCATGGCTCCCGAGGTCCGTTTCCATCTTTCGGCCAGAACGCCCGCAAGCGGCTTGAAAATAATGGAATCAAGGGCAAAAACAAGCACCAGAAACAGGATAATGGCGGGGATTATGGAACCGTCTAGGCTAATCATCCGCGCAACCCGTTAAAAAAATGATGGACTGTCCAGCCAGCACGACTCTATTGAACCCGGCAAGCTATCATAGGGGCCTGCGATTCGTCAAGAAATTTCCCCGTTTCAAAAACCCGTATAACTAGGAAGATCAATAAATTAGACACTGTCCGGCGCTCCGTCCCCATCAGGACCGCCCGCCATCCGGCGTCGCGATTTAAGCCGAAGGGACGACATCGCAAACGGACAGCGGCCCGCCGATGCCCCGCAACCCGCGAGCCATAGCTTATTTGCCCCCGGATCCGTCGCCCCGAAATGATATATTTCGCCCATGCAGAAACCGGCCATTGGGCTGATCCTCGCAGGATCCGCCCAGGAGCTTCTCTGGATATGCGTCCGTTCGCTGGGGCCCCTGCGGGAACACACCGCGGCCTTCCTATGTCTCATATTTCTAATTTTCATTACCTGCATCGCGGCCTATTTCCATCTGCCGATCCGGTGCAAAAGGGAGATCCGGCTTCTGCTGTTTTTCGCCGCCCTCTTCCGCATCACGCTCATTCCCGCCCCGCCCTCGCAAAGCGAGGATGTCTACCGCTACCTTTGGGACGCG
This sequence comes from uncultured Acidobacteriota bacterium, assembly GCA_964481255.1. Lineage (GTDB taxonomy): Bacteria > Acidobacteriota > UBA6911 > UBA6911 > UBA6911 > UBA6911. The sequence continues at coordinate 10,189 of CAYZTZ010000011.1, forward strand.
CGCGTGTCTTCGGCGGGCATCAGCCCCTATGCCCATCCGCCGGCGGCCGTTGAGCTCGCAGGGTTCCGGGACAAAGCCGTGTACCCGATGATCAATTCGAAATCCTATATCACGGCGTATCCCCCGCTGTCGCAGATCCTGTTCCGCGCCAACTTCGAGCTCTTCGGGGGCAAGGCCGCCGCCATGAAGGCGATGTTCGGTCTGCTTGAATTCATGGCCGTGATCGTCGCCTGGAGGCTCCTGGTCCTGTGGGACCTCAGCGTGCAACCTCTGGTTCTGATGGCCTGGAATCCTCTGTTCATTTTCGAGTTCTCGCACTCGGGCCACTCCGACAGCGCCATGGTGTTCCTGATGCTTCTGTCCGTCTATCTGCTGTCCCTGTCAAGGAACGCCTGGGCCATGGCAAGCTACGCCGGTGCTGTTCTCGCCAAGCTGCACCCCGCCCTATGGTTCCCGCTTTACTGGAGGCGCACCGGATGGAAGCCGGCTCTTGCCGGGCTGGCCGTCGGAGCCGGCCTGTCGGCGGTGTATTTCACCATGGAATCCGGCCTGCGCTATCTGCAATCCCTCGGACTCTACTTCCGGCTGTTCGAGTTCAACGCGAGCATTCATTACCTGATACGCATCATCGGCCGGGTCGTCTTCCATGAATCCTGGGATAAAGCCATCGGCCCCTACCTGGCGGCCGCGCTCCTCGTCACGGCGGCTATCATTCTATGGAGATGGCGCGTGCGCGACGGCCGCGATCTGCTTCACGCGGGCTTCTGGCTGATGACCGCGGATCTTTGCCTGGCGACCACCGTGCATCCCTGGTACCTTTCCTGGGCCGCCCTGGCTTTGCCGTTTTTCCCGTATGCCTTCATGGTCTATTGGACGGGAGCCTGCTTCCTCTCCTACGCCGCATACGCCTTTCATCCGGTATACGAGCCGGGGTGGGTCCTGCTCCTTGAATATATACCCGTATATGGGCTGATGGCCTGGGAGCTTCGGCGGCGGCGGCCGATGATGGAGGCCTGGCGGCATGGGGAAAAACCCGCGGGGCCGGGAGGCGGCTCCCATCAAGACGCATCGCCCGCGCATGACGCGTCTTGAGAGAAGAGGGTCATGAGCGCCGGCCTCTAGGGCTGATTTTTTCTATAGATCAGGTTGAGGAACTCCATCCGCGTCTCCGCCGAGCGGCGGAAGTTTCCCAGCATGGAACTTGTGACGGCGCGGGAGTTCTGTTTTTCAACCCCGCGCATCATCATGCACATGTGCTGAGCCTCGATGACGACTCCGACGCCCAGAGGTTTGATCTTTTCCTCAATCGTCCTGGCGATCTGGGTCGTCAGGCGCTCCTGCACCTGCAGGCGGCGGCTGAACATTTCGATGAGGCGCGCGATCTTGCTGATGCCGATCACCTTTTTGTCGGGCAGATAACCGACATGGCATTTGCCGAAGAAAGGCAGCAGGTGATGCTCGCACAGGCTGAAAAAATCGATGTTTGAGACCACCACCATTTCGTCGTACTGCACATCGAAAAGGGCATTGTTCAGAAGCTCATCCGGATTCTGCTTATAGCCGCTGGTCAGGAAGCGCAGGGACTGCTCCACGCGGTGCGGCGTGCCCTTCAATCCCTCCCGCTCGGGATTTTCGCCCAGATCCTCCAGTATTTTGCGTATCAGTTCCTTCATCAGCCCCCCTGTACAGCCCCGCATCGGGCCGGGAAACGTCCTCTCAAACGCTCCAATCGAAAACCGCATATCGCATGGGTCCAAGAAAAGCAATTTTGAACCGCAGAATGCCGAAGCGCTTCCCTGGCGGGGTTCGTGCCATGAAGCGCAATCCTGCACATTTTAAACATTGTCCTCTGAAGCCCTGCATGGCCCATCGTCCATCAACCCGGCGATTCGGGGCTATAGAATCCTTCCACGCCGACGGGGCATCCTGAATAAGCTTTCGGCCCGCGGGAGATCCTGAACCGCGTTCGGACTCCCGGCTTCAGGTTCCGCGAATCCCCCGCACGGGGATTTCAGAGGGCGAAGCCCCTTGGCCGGCTTTTTCAAACAGACACCGCCCTGAAGCGCCTTATCCCGGCGCACCATGGGACGCCGGGATTCCATGGGCCCGGATCCATATGCGCAGGCCCGCCGATCCGGGACGGCGCGCCTTTCCAGTCCATGGGCAATTCCGCAAAGCGCCTTATATTACCACATGCCGCGGCCCTGGTCCTCAACCGAACCCGAAGCGAGCCGGCGATCGCCGGGGGCGAAACGATAATATGGATCCTTTCAAGGCAACCGACGCGGGCGCTCTTCGACATGCCGCGCCACAGGGTCATTGTGATTCATGCGAGATTTTCAGCCTCCTCATATTCCTTATGGGGGGACGGCGGACCCGGATAGGTTTGAGAGGCGGTTCCGGAGAAACCGGACGCGCGGTCTCGCATGCGTCGTGAGGAGACTTTGCGCTGCCGCATCCCCGTTTCATCGGCGCCGTTGATGTTGTAGACTTCTGGTGTGATGCGGATAAAGCCCTTCGTCCGGAAGCTGGGCAAGGCCATGGCCGCAGCCGGCAGCTTGATGCTGAAGCATGAGGTTCCGAGGGACGCGGCCGGGATTTCCTATTTCGCCATTGTGGCCCTGTTCCCCGCGATTCTTGTGCTGATCGCTCTGGTCGACGTCTTTCTGGGCTGGCGAAATCTGCACGAACCCGTCGTGCAGAGGATCATCGCCCTTTTCCCGGGTTCCCGGCTGTTTCTGAGCGCGAACCTGAACGAAATCACGGCCCCGTCCGGGACGGTCTGGTTTTTCTGCATCTGGGTTGTGATCTGGTCGGCCTCGTGGATTTTCACGTTCATGGAGAACGCCATCAACCGGGCGTGGGGCGCACCCAGTTTGAGGACATTCTGGCAGAGCCGGCTTCTTGGCATCGCCTTCATGCTTCTGGTGGGAGCCAGCCTGCTGACATCGGCGGCCATCACGGCTTTCCTGAGTTCCATACAGGAGCAGGCGGCCGTTATTTTCCCGGAATCCGGCAGCGCGAACCTTGTTATAGGATGGCTGTGGTATTTCTCTCTGCTTGGGGCGGGTCTTTTGATCGCCGTTCTCGTTTTCGCCCTCATTTTCAAATGGGCTCCGCATCATAAGGTGCTCTGGAGCGAGGCATTCTCCGGCGCCGCAGCGACCACCATCCTGTGGGAGATCGGAAGCTTTGTGTTCGTCAAGCTTCTGCCGTTTTTCGACTACCAGAGAGTCTATGGCAGAACGGGAGCCATCATCGCCATTTTGGTCTGGGTCTATACCTCCATCCTCATCATGCTTTTTGGAGCGAATCTCTCCGCGCAAATGCACCGGATCACACTGGAGGGGCCGGAGCCCTACTCCAAGGCTGTTCCGGAGAAAGAGTTCCGATGGCTGTATCCGCGGCGTTGATCCCGGGCCGGCCTTCGCGGGCGTCCCATGAAGCTCAGTGATTTCGATTTCGCGCTTCCCGAACACCTTATAGCCCAGCACCCGGCGCCCGAAAGGGACCAGTCGCGGATGATGGTCGTGTGGAGGAAGGACGGGCGAAGAGAACACCGCCGCTTTCGGGAATTGCCCGATATTCTGCAGCCGGACCATTTCCTCGTCGTCAACAACACGCGGGTTGTTTCCGCCCGGCTTAGGGCCCGCAGGCCGGGGAAGACCGAAGAGATCGAGGTCCTGCTTCTCAAGGAGCTGGATCCGCAGGAAGGGACCTGGCTTGCGCTGACCAGGCCGGGACGCAAGACGCCCCGCGGCCAGACGCTTCATATAGCGGATTTGACGGCGCATATATCGGCAATCGAGGAAAACGGCAGCCGCGTCATCCGATTTGAACCCGGCGAAGATTTGCGCGGGAGACTGGAGAAGATAGGAGAGCCGCCCCTGCCCCCCTATATCCGCAGACGAAGAGGCGAGAGTCTGGAGGAAGACAGGCGGCGCTATCAGACAGTCTACGCCCGCCGGAGCGGCTCGATTGCGGCCCCTACGGCCGGGCTCCACTTCACGGCCGAGGTGCTGCGGCGTATATCCGACAGGAACATCCCGATCTGCGAGATCCTGCTGCACGTGGGCTACGGCACGTTCCAGCCCGTTCGCCGGCAGGAGATAACCCGGCATCGCATGGAGGCAGAATTCTATGAAATCGACGCGGCAACCGCCCTGCAGATCCGGCGCTATAAGGACGAGGGGCGCCGACTGATTGCCGTTGGAACAACCACCGCCCGGTGTCTCGAGTTTCTGGCAAAGAAAGGATTCCCCTGTGACAGGGCGTCCTCGGGCGAATGCGATCTGTTCATCTACCCCGGCCACGAATTCCGGATGCTGGACGGCCTGTTGACCAATTTTCATCTTCCCCGATCCACCCTTTTCATGCTCGTTTGCGCCTTCGCCGGACGCGATCTGATGCTTGACTGCTATCGGGAAGCTATTGCGCTCGGCTATCGCTTCTACAGCTACGGCGATTGCATGCTCCTTCTGTAGGGCCGGGGGCGGTCGCGGAGACCCGATCCCCTGGCGGCAGTCAACGCGGGAACGCGGAAAAAGCGGAGGCTGGAATCGTTAAACACCTGTTTCTATTAATATTGGGGAGACTTTACGCCTTCTATGAACGCCGTCCTTCTCCCCGACAGTATTTTTGCCGATGAGACGGGTCGGGAGCGAAATATCCTTGAATTCCCGACGTATTTATATTATGCAAGCAAAAACAGGTGGCGAAATGGAATGCGCCGCGATAAAAAATCGACTGCAACGCAAGATCGACGGGGATTTGGGGGACCCTGAAAACGCCGAGGTGGACGCCCATCTGGCTCAATGCCCGTCCTGCATGCGTGAATTCAGGATGTTGGGCCTTCCGGGCTGGATCGGCCGGATCCTTCCTCCGATCACGCCGCCGCCTTATTTTTATCAGGCCCTGAGGGCGCGCATTGAAGGCGAGCTTCAAGGCGGCGCCGGTTGGCAGGTTTTCCTTGTCCTGACCCGGCGGATGGTGCCTGCGATGGCCGGCATCACGCTGGCGCTCCTTTCCCTTTTCGCCTACCTGCAGATCCGCAGCCCTGAAGTCAATCTTTACAGCGCATACAGCCGCGCATGGATTTCGGAGGATCCATCGCACCGGATGCTGATCGCCGAACAGCAAGAGATCACCGACGCGAGTGTGCTCCGCGCGATCGCGGAGCGGACAGGCAGCCATTCAAACGATATTCAGCCTAAATAGGGACGTGCCCGCCGACTGAATTCCGGGAACCTCGATGATGCAATCCAAGGTCAATGTTACGCTGCTGGGTATTCTGATTTTCGTTCTGGGCGGGATTGCGGGCGCCGTCTCGCATTCTCTCTATCAGGAATATTTGAAACGAGCCTTTTTCAAATCGGCTCCGCAGCCTCCCGACATTGTCGGAGGCATGGCGCGCGAGTTGGGGCTCGACGCCGCGCAAACGGATTCGCTGAGACGCATTTTCGAGGACAGCCGCCAGCGTTACATGGATCTCTCCAAGCAGTTCTGGCCGCAATACGAGAAGATAAGGATCGAGACGGATCAGCAGATCAAGGATATGCTGCGCGACGACCAGAAAAAGCGCTACGAAAATTTCCTGAGAAAGATCCAACCGCCGCCCATGCGGTTCGATGAGCCGAAAGGGAAGGGAAAGACGAAGGATCGTGAAGCCCCGAAATAAAGCCTTTTCCTTGCCGTCGCCTACCGGACGGCGCGCGCCGCCGTCAATATGGAAACCCTCAGGGCTCCCGCATCCAAAAGCGCCCGGGCGGCGCTCCCGGCCGTGGCGCCCGTAGTCATCACGTCATCAATCAGGAGTATGCGTTTTCCGGCCGCGCGCACCGGATTCGGGCATCGGAAAGCGCCGCGGACGTTCTCCAGCCGCCGCGCGTCGCTCAGTCCCACCTGCGGAAGCGTCGGGCGCGTCCGCACGAGGACGTTTTTCGCGCACGGAACTGCTACCAGCCCTGCGAGGGAACGCGCCAGAAGCTCCGACTGATTATAGCCGCGCTCCCTTTTGCGTCTCGCATGCAGGGGAATCGGAACAATCAGGTCGAACTCTTCCGCGGTCCAGGTGTCGTGAAAGACCCGCGCGAGAAGGGGCGCCAGCAGACCCGCCAGGTTGCGCCGGCCGAGAAACTTGAAGCCTCGAATAACCCCGCTCAACTCGGCCGTGTAGTAACCGAACGAGCGTGCGCCGGCGAACGGCGGCATGTTCAACAGGCAGCGCCCGCAAAGAGACTCCGAATCCTCCGCGAGATACGGCAGAGGCAGCCCGCAGCAAGCGCAGACGGGCGGCTTGATTTGAAGCGCGAGAGCTTTACCCCAGCATGCCCGGCAAATCCCGTATTCCCTGTGACGCGCCAGAGGCGCGCAGCAGAGGAAGCACTCCTCGGGATATACCAGGTTTAGAAAGCCGTCGAGTATCCGCCGGCAGACGGAGTCCGGCAAATCCCGCGCGGCGGGGAAGCAAGGTCTAGAGCACATGGCGGCTGTTTCGTCGGCGATTCACCGATATATTCCTGCGCCTGTCCCCGGAACGGCGATCCGGAAACGAAATTCAAGGCGGATATGATTCGCAAGCCCCCTGGAAAAACCGTGAGCCTGCCGGGGAGTCCGTTACTCTTCCAACAGCCCTCTTTCCTGGAGATGCTGGCACTGGAGGCAGAACCTGGTCCAGGGAACCGCCTCCAGCCTCTTGGGATGGATCTCGTTTTCGCAGTTCATGCAGACTCCGAAGGACTTGTCCTCGATGCGCCCGAGAGCTTCCTTCACGAGCTGGAGAATACGCCGGTCTTCCGAACTCTTGCCGAAAAGGAAATCTTTCGTGTAGGATTCGACAGCCATGTCCGCCGCGTCCTGGGCGTTGGCGTCCTTTTCGCGTCCGTACCCTTCAGTCCTCCGGACCATGTCCGTCAAGGAACGCTGCTTCTGAAGCAGTCTTTCCTTGAAGTATTTCAGCATTTCGCCTTCCATTCCCTTCTTCCTCGAACTCCGGACATGGTCGGTCTGCCTCGCGCAAACTCGATGGATCCCTTCGGTTTCAATGTCCGCCTCTGTGATATGGGATCCCGCGCGCGATGCATAATGCCCGGTAGACCTGCTCCATCAAAAGCACCCGGCACATTTCATGGGTCCAGGTCATCTTACCCAGCGACAATATAAGATGCGCCCGGCCGAAAATCACGGGGCTCAAGCCCTCGGGGCCTCCGATGACGAAGGTGACAAGGCGCGTGCCCCGGTTCTGCTCCGACTCAAGCCATCGCGCGAAAGCGGACGAAGTATATTGAACGCCCCGTTCGTCAAGGGCCACGATCCGCCCATGGTCCGGAAGATGTTTGGCGAGCTCTTCGCCTTCGGCGGCAATCGCCCGAACCGCATCCCGATGCGCGGTTTTGGCGGCATCGCGCGCTTCCAGAATCTCGCAGGGGGTATAGCGCAGGATTCTCCGCTGATAATCGGCTGCCAGCGCCCTGATGAAAGGGTTCTTGGTTTTCCCTGACCAAAGAAATCGAATCAGCATATCGGGCGGGCTTCAGCGGCTCATCTTCGCCTTTCCGGCGCCTGTTTTCGGCGCCGCCTCGCGGAGCAGGCTTTCGACATCAAGTTTCTTGCCGTCTCTCCATAGACGCTCGAGATCATAATAGGCGCGGGCGCTTTTCGAGAACACGTGAACGACAAGATCGATATAATCCATCAGAATCCATTCGGCGTTCCGATACCCTTCCACATGGGACGGGCGGATGCCGCGCTCCCGCAGACGTTGCTCCACCTCATCCGCGATCGCCTGTATTTGACGGGAAGAATCCCCCGTGCAGAGGAGAAAAAAGCTTGCAAAGGAGGCGATCTGAGAAATGTCCAGGGCCACCAAATCCCGGCCCTTCTTATCATCCGCCGCCTTGAGTGCGATCTTCAGAGCGTCCTTCATCGTTCACCATATAAATGAAATTTTCGGATATACTCGCGCACAGACCGTGGGACCATCCGTTCGACAGGCCGGCGCGCCCTCAGACGGCGACGCACCCGGGACGCGGATATGTCCGGGGCGCCCAGGTCCACAATGTAGATGCGGCCTTCGGCGGCGGATTCCTGAGCAATCGCCCTCCTCGCCCGCGCGATATTAAGCCCGGTCAAATCCAGCAAGCGGGAGAGGGCTTTCCCCGGAAGAACGTCCCGCGGATCCGCGCACTCGACCCCGGGACGCGCCACAAAGACGAAATTATAGGCCGTCAGGAGCTTTTCGCTTTCGCGCCAGGATTTCACGTCGATCAGGGAATCCAAGCCGGCGACGAAATACAGCACTCCGCCGGACCGGGAGACCTGCCGTGAGAGTTTGCGCATCGTGTCGATCGAGAAGGAACTTGCCGGATGCTCCAGTTCGACAAGCGAAGGAACCAGGGTCGGGTCCCGGGCCGTTGCCAGGCAGACCATCGCATACCGATGCATCAGGGGTATCAGGGATCCCGGCGGTTTGTGGGGCGGCGCGGCAGCCACGACCAGACGCACCTCGGAAAGCGCAAAGAGCCGGCGAACGGACCGGGCGATATGCAAGTGCCCGAAATGAATCGGGTTAAAGGTCCCGCCCAACACGCCGAGTCTCATAGCTCCCAGTCCGCTCTCCCTCCGCAACCCGCCGTCGCCGCCCGCCGTGCGCACCCGTGAACCGCCGCGTGTTTCACGATGGGTCGGTCCCGCCGCTCTCCGGAGCGTCATTCTCTATATTATTGAAATTATGGATACAAAAGGAAGCCTTTACATGGGCTTTGCTTCCCGGGCGCACTCCGTCAACATTCCGTCCAGGATCCGGATGAGATCCTCGATCCCTTCTCCGGTCAAAGCCGAAATGCCCACAAAAGGCAGTTTGCGCCGGGCGCACATGGCCCTAAGACGATTCAGGTTCCGGCGATCGGCGAGCGCGTCCATCTTGGTGGCCGCCACCAGCTGTCTTCGACCCAGCAGTTCCCTGTTGAACAGGGCAAGCTCTTTAACGATGACCCTGTAATCGGAAAGCGGATCCCGCGCGGGATCGGAAAGATCGATCATGTGGACCAGGATTTTGGTCCGCTCCACATGCTTCAGGAACTGATCGCCCAGGCCCTGGCCGCGATGGGCCCCTTCGATCAGGCCGGGGATGTCGGCCACAACGAAACTCCTATAATCGTCCACCCGCACGACGCCCAGGTGGGGAACGAGCGTCGTGAAAGGGTAGTCTGCGATCTTGGGTTTGGCCGAGCTGATCCGCGAAATAAGGGTTGATTTCCCGACATTGGGAAATCCCACGAGGCCTACATCGGCGATGAGCTTCAGGTCCAGGGACAGCTCCATCGCCTCTCCCGGTTGTCCTTCTTCGATGCGCCGCGGGGCCTGGTTGGTCGAGGTTGCGAATCGGGCGTTGCCTCGCCCTCCCCTGCCTCCGGCGGCGATTTTCAGCCTCTCCCCCGGCCGGGCGAAATCGTACACCAGCAGATGCTCCGGTTCCCTGAACACCTGCGTTCCTGGAGGTACAAGGATGGTGATGTCCGATCCATCCTTCCCGTGCCGATTGTCTCCCTCCCCATGCCGCCCGCGTTGCGCCCTGAAAATCCGCTTGTACCGGAAATGGAGGAGGGTGTTCACACGATCGGAACACTCAATGTAGACGTCCCCCCCCTTCCCTCCGTCTCCGCCGCTCGGCCCCCCTCTGGGCACGAATTTTTCCCTTCGAAAGGCAAGGCATCCATTGCCCCCCTTGCCGGCGATCACCCGAATTCTCGCTCGATCAATGAACAACGGCGGAGCTCCGCGACTTGGCAAACCATATCACCGGGGAAGGGCATCCACGGCATCCTGCCGGAAAGTCCGTGCTTTCATCGTCACGCCGCCGCAACGGGCGGCCGGACAAAGAGCTGCACGCAAGCCCGCCCTGCCCCCGAAAAAAAAAGGACCCCGGATCGGGGTCCTGAAAACCGCAAGGCCCGGCGGACGGGGATCATGATTCGGCGACAATGTGCACGAACTTGCCCAAACGGCCCCTGTCCTGGAATCTAACGACGCCCGATACTTTGGCAAATAGCGTGTCATCCCGGCCCATGCCGACATTCAACCCGGGCTTGAATCGGGCGCCTCTCTGCCGCACGATGATCGTCCCGCCGCTGACGAGCTGCCCGGCGAAACGCTTGACCCCGAGTCTCTGGGACTGGCTGTCTCTGCCGTTTCTTGAGCTTCCGACTCCCTTCTTGTGCGCCATAGGGACCTCTTAATCCGCAACGTTTATCTTTCCGATCAGGACCTCGGAGTGCTGCTGGCGATGGCCGCGGGTTCGACGGTACTGCTTCTTCCTTTTGTATTTGAATACCAGAACCTTGTCATCCTTGCCCTGCGATTTCAGGACGCCCTGCACGGAGGCTCCCTGCACGAGGGGCCGGCCGATATAGGTCTTGGCTTCGGTCTTCACCAGAAGCACATCCCGGAATTCCACGGCGGCGCCTTGCTCGATATCGAGCTTTTCGACACGGACCACGTCCCCTTCGGAAACGCGGTACTGCTTTCCACCGCTCCTTATAACTGCGTACACTCTCCAACCTCCACGGATCAAACGCATTATTTAACCAAGAAGCCGCCCAAAAGGCAATATCAAATCAGTCCGACGGCATAGCACATAAGCCCGGGGATAGACGATTGCTTCAGCGTCTATCCGCTTTCAGCTGGCCTCCAATGGAACGTGGATCTCCGGAGTCCGCGGCGCATGTTCCGGCTAGCGGAAGCGTTTGCGGATGCGGAAATCCAATCCGTATTTCCCGTTTTCGTCGCGCGTGGCCACGATGGACACATCTCTCCCGATCGCATACTCGATCACGACGATCTGATCCTGGCTTGTAGTCAGGCTCCGGGAGTAGGTGACGACCAGGTCCTTGGAAAGGCGCTCGCTGATGGTGACGCGGGCGGTAGGGTCGCTTTCCACGCCGGCGATAAAGGGATCCACGCGGAAACTCTCGAGCCCGAAGACCCTCTCGACGCGTTTCCCGATAGCGCCCGTCAGATTTTCCGACAGCACGCTTGCCGCGGTCATGCCCACCATCTGAGATTGGCTGCGGGCGGTTTCAGCGACGGCCTCCCTCTCGAACCCCGTGGTGAGGAGAGTCAGAATATCGACGGTCGACATCGGCGGGTCCGAGGTGATGTTCATGTTCAGATGATCCAGGTCGCCGACAACGTCGAGGATCAAGCGATACGACTTCACGTCCGCCTCGGCCCGGATCTCCAGCACGGGATTGATCCGGTTGCGGTCCACGAAATCGGCGGTGGCGCGCGTGATTTCAAACCGGTTTCCCCGAAAGAATATCGCCCCTTCGCCGACCTCCACCCGTCCGGTCAGAGAAGGATACGCGGGGGTTCCCCTCAGGGACAGGCGCAAGCCTGCACGCAGTTTGGCCAATTCGTTGTCGATGACGAGGCCGTTGTCGGAACGAAGCTCGATATTGAGGCGCAGGCCCATCAGAGCCGGATTGGCCGTCAGGGGCCCGGAGGGGACGACTCCGCGACCGCCGAGCGGTCCGAGCAGATTGAAACTGCGCACATACTCCGAGCGAAGCACCTCGACGTCTCCCGACAGAATCTGCAGTTCCCTGTTCCCGCTTAAGCGCAGTTCCGCGTTGACGACGGAGCGGAAATCCCTGGGGTAGAGCACCCTTGCGTTGCGCGCGGAAACACCCACGTTGATGGACCGCAGCACTGCATTCTCGTGCTCAAGGACTCCGGACAGCTCCAGCGTTCCGTTGGCCGCCGCTCCGCGCACGTTCTCAAGACGGATGAGGTTGCGGGAAAAAACGATATCGCCCTGCAGGGCCGACAGGCGAAACGCAAGGTCCTGATGTTCGAACCCGGCGTCCCGCAGGCGCACCCGGCCGATGAACTGAGGGTTCTTCCTCGCCCCGCTTGCGCGGATGTCGAGGTCGGCGGTCCCGATGGTCCGCAGTTTCTTTTCCAGGCCCTCGAGAAGGCGCAGGTTCAGGGTCCCTGTCAGGTTCAAATCGAGACGGGCGCTTTCGTCCAGAGGAACGGTTCCGCTCAACGCCAGCTGCGTGCCTTCCCCCACGAAACGCACGTTCTCCGCCCGGAAAGTGCGGTTCTGGACTGTGAATTGGATCCGCTCGGCGTTGTGCAGCTCATAATCCAGAATCTTAAAGCGCGCGCCGTCCAATTCGCCCCTCATCTTGAGGGCTGCGGGGTTATCAAACTTGCCTTCCGCCTCGAGCCTGCCCTTGAGCGCGCTGCTCAGCTCCTCCAGATAGAAGGGCGTCCTGCCGGTGAAGATTCTCTGGAGATCCAGGTTCTCGAATTCCAGCGCCGCTTTCCCCGGGAAGCCGGCGTCTGCGGATATGTTCGCCTCGACATTGAGGCTCCCGAATTTCGACTGGATCCCGGCCCTTCCGCGGAGAACCCCCCTTTCAAACTCGACGCTGCCTTTGCCGCGGCCGAGGTTCCAGGAGCTGTAGCGAAGCGAATCAAGATCAAAGGTTCCGGTGAAAGACGGATTTCCCAGCGTCCCCCCGATCTTTCCCCGCGCCTGAAAACGCCCTTGGATCGGGAGGCCCCTCTCACGCACGGCCGGGATCTGCTCCAGGCTTAGTCCTTCGAGCGCCGCCGTCATGTCGAGTCGTTTGCTTTGGAGGTCCATGTATCCCCGGGCGCTCAGACGGGCGGCATCCCGGATCACTTCGGCATCGGTCAAGTGAAGACGCCCGTCTTCGACCCGCAGGCGGGCCTGTACAACATCGAACCGTTCTCCCCGGAAACGCCCCTCCCGGACGACGACGTCCCCCCGCCCTTCCCATGCCCCCCGCGCATAGCGGATGGAGCCGCTGCCGTTTAAGGTGCCCGAGATCCCGGGCGCGTCCACCCCGAGATGCTTCAGGGAATCGAGCGCAATGTTGCGCAGGGCGCCGAGAAAACGGAAATCCGTCAGCTGTCCCGCTTCGGCGAACCGCAGATCGAGTTCCCCCTCGACGGTCTGCGGCCCGAGCTGTGCCGAAAGGGAGCGCAAGCGCAGACCGCCGGAGTCAAGGCTGGCCAGCGCCGACATGGAATCCAGTTTGTAGGAACGCCATCGCCCGTTTTGGACCGAGAAGCTTCCATGGTACTCCACGCCGGCCGGCGACGGGATCCTTACCTCGCCGCCGAGCTCATAGGAACCTTCGATATCCCTCAGATCGGCTTGTCTTGTAAGAAGATCCGCCACCCCGGGAGAGAAACGAGCGAGCAGATTCAGCGGCTCGGCGGCGCGCGTCGTCGACAACTGCACGTGAAAGACGGACGCCTGCCCCCCATGCGCCTGCACGGTGGTCCGAAGCGAACTCAGGTTCGCGGACGCGAGATGGACGGCGCCATTTCCCCAAACCGTGAACTGAGCCTTTCCTCCAAGAAGCGTGCCCCTGGCTGCCGTCTCAGGCGAATCCGGCAGACCATGGAGCGTAACATTGCAGTCCGCCCTGAAATCCTCCTCGCCGCGATTCCACTGCAGCGCCGCGGTCGCGTCGACGGCGTTTTCAAAGCTGTTCAGCGGAAGATGGAGCACGCGGCCGGCCTCCAACAGGGGTACTCCTGTCGCCTCGATGTCCACCCGGTGCCCCGAAGGGCTTTTTTCACGAAGCTGTATGTCCCCTCGGACCCGGAACCTTCCCTTCCCGATGCGGCCGGTTACTTCGCGGAAATGAAGCACGTCCTCCGCGATCTCATAGTCGCCCGAGAGGTCGCGGAAGTTCATCCGGCGATACCCCCCGCGCGAAGCGGAGAATCTGCCCTCGGCGTGAATTCCCTTCGCGTCGCGGCGCAGGTCGGTTTCAATCTGAATGGTTCCATCCCCTTCCTTGAGAGAGGGGTGAGCGAGGACCAGGTCTTCGGCGCCGACGGTTCCGGCGGCATGGACCAGCAGAACAGGCGCGTTCCATCCCCGGACGGAGGCATGGCCCTGCAGCCGGCTCCTGCCGTGACGGAAATCGAACGATTCGATCTCGATCCCCTGCGCCGAAAGATCGGCCTGAGCCGCCAGATCATGCACGATGTCGCGCCGTCTGTAGTAGATCCTGCTCCGTTTGTAATCCAGTCGGATCCTGTAGCTGGGGAGCCTGTCGGAATAGCGGATCTCGCAATCGAGGTCCTCCAGCTGCAGATGGAATGGAGCGGTATACTCGTTGATCCTGAAGCGCCCCTCGCTCACCAGAACCTTTGCGGCTTCCAACCGCAGGGACAGCTTGACCGTTTTCAGCGTCTCTTCGGGATTCCAGCCGGAACCGCCCCCGGCCACGAGTTCCACCTGCGGGCGCAGGATATAGAGTTCATCCAGGCGCACGCGCAGGCGCCAGAAGGAAGACACGCTCAGGGCGGCCCGTATCTTCTCCGCCCTCAGAGTCGACAGCCCGGACGCCGAGGCGGGCGGAGTCAGCTCCAGTCCGTCGATTTCAAACCGGCCGCGGAAAATGTCGAAGGCCGCGCGGTCGATCCTTGCGCGCATTCCCGTGGCTTTTTCGATCCTCGAGATGAGCATCGAGCGCGCCGTCTCCTGAAACGCGCCCGTGTTCAGGTACCAGGCGGCGAGGCACGCACCCGCGAGGAGCACGATAAAGGCAATCCCCAAAGCCCATCGCATTTTCACAATCATCTCACCCCGGAAGCGCTTGATGCGCGGCGTCCCTATTCCCCCGCTTTGAAATCATCGAAATACTCGATGCGGGAACTGCGACGGATATCTCCGATCCATTGGTCCAGCATCGCGTTGATCTTCTCCTCCCGCAATATCTCTTCGACCTTGCCGGCGATTTGAGCGAGCGGGGGCAATTGGAGTCCCGATTTCCTGAACTGCTCCGCCAGCCTCCCTTGGTAATAGGCCTTAATGTCATCGTCCGACACGGCTGCGAAGGGACGGAACCGAAAATTCACAAATGCCAGGATCGCCGACTGCCGCCTCAGGTGGGCGAGCAGATCGGATTCCTGGAGCCCGAATCTCTCGAGCACCGCCGAGATCCCGCCCTGCCCCGCGTATCGGTCCCGGAGCGATTCCAGCCTCCTGCGGACGTCGGTCTCATCTCCCTCGGCAGCGCCGGCGCCGGATGCTCCCTGCGCCCGGCCGAAATTCATCAATTCCTCCCGCAGGAGCTCCTGATCCACGAGCCGGTCGATCTCCTCCTTGCGGAAACCCTCCTGCGGGACGGATCCGCCGGACAAAACCGCATGGAGGCTCCGGGCCGTCTTGAGATCCCCTTCCGTGATCGCCTTTCCGTTGACGGCCGCCACCAGACGGTCGATCTCGACTCCACGGGCGCGCGCCGCTCCGAAAAGCATGAGCAGAAAACAGAGGGCGATCCGCGGCAAAAGCCCGGATTTCGTTGGAACCCCGGGCCCGATCCTCTGCCTGATTTCGCGTCTCATCCGAGTCATAGTCTAGAACGGCGGGCCGACCGTGATAAAAAAATGTCCCGGGGTCAGGCCCTGGTTGTTATTCAGATCCGACCGCCTCAGCTCCGGCGGGATGTTCATATGATACCCGTAGTCCGCGCGCAACGGGCCCAAGGGAGTTCTGATCCTCAGGCCGAGTCCCAGCGAGTGACTGAAACCCGAAAGCCGGATATCGCCGACCGTCGCAAAGACATTGCCGGTATCGTAAAAACCGGCGACATGGACGGAACGGAAAAGCGGGACGCGGATTTCGAGGGTCGCCGCGATCAGGGCGTTCCCCCCCATCGGCTTAAAGGAAACCGGGTCCAGCGGACCCGCGTAATCCGTTTCGAATCCGCGCAGGCTCGACGCCCCGCCTGCAAAGAACCTCTCGCTGATGGGAATCTCCGTGTCGCTGCCGTATGGTCGGGCAAGCCTGATGCGCAGGGCGGCCGCCATCAGCAGGGACTTGGGGATTCTGCGAAAGTAGCTGTTCTGGGAAAAAAAGGAGACGTAATTATTGCTCCCCAGTAAACGGGTCGTGACGCCGAAGTCCGTGGACGTATAAAAACCCTTGGTCGGGTCGAGGTAATCATCGCGCGTGTCGCTGACATAAGCGATGGAGAAGGTCGAAAGAGAACGCGGGCTGTCCTCCCGCTCCACGTCGGAAGCCACCTGCACGTTGGAAAGAACCACCTTCTCAAATTTATAGCGGAACATGCCCCAACTATGGCCGCCGAAGGGATGGCTGAACTGGTAGCCCACGTTGAAGCGCCCGCTGTCGAAGCTGACGTCCTCCTCGCGCGACGCGGAACAGGTAAAGTAGGAATCGACCGACAGGGCCCGAAACCTGGGCTGCTGAAGGCTGAAGAGCGCCTGCTGTTCCTTGGTGCTCCCGCGCAGGTGGACGTTGGCGCTCCGCGTGGAGCCGAAAACGTTCAGCTGCGACAGCTCCAGCGTGCCTCGCAGCTTTTCCCTCGTCTGATAACCCAACCCATACCGGAGCGTGAGGCGTTTTGACTCCTGAAGGCGGACGACGACGTTCTGGTAGGGCGCCGTGCTCTCCGGGTTCTGCGGCTCGACGCGCACCTGGTCGAACACGCCCACCTCGTAAAGAGACTGCTGCGTTTGCAGAACCCTGCCGAGGCTCAGAGGCTCGCCCTCGCGCAACTGAATCCGGCGCGCGATCACCGATTCCTTTGTCCGGTCGTTGCCGAGAATCAGAATGCGGTCCACCCGCACCTGCGGCCCCTCCTGGATGTCAAATGCGACGTCGCAGGCTGCGGCGTCATCCGGCGGTCCTGCGCGAACCGTCACCTGAGCCTGCAGGTATCCCAGGTCGTTATACGCGGAAAGGATCGTCAGGCGGTCTCTTTCGGCCAGTGTGGGGGAATACGGCGAGCCTGGGGCGAGCTTCATTTTCTCCCGGAGCGCGCTCTCGGAGATCGCCGCGTTTCCCCGGATCTCAATCGACCGCGTGCGGCTGAGCGGGCCCTCCTCGCAGAGATAGGTGATCCCCAGCTTCCGGGCGTCCCTCAGCGGCTCGATAAGAGGGATCACGCGGGCTCCGAGATACCCGCGCGCGGCATACAGGGTTCGGAGGGATTCCAGGTCTCGGTCCAGACGGCGGACGCTGTAAGCGGAACGCTGGAAGAAAGTGGCGGGCTGGATTTCGACGGATGCGAGCAGTTCCTCGTCGGTCAGCGCCCGGTTGCCTTTAAAACGGACATACGCCACGGTAAACTTGTTGTTGGGGATGATTTCATAGCGAAACACGCGGATGCCGGAATCCTCCGTCTCTTCGCTGATCCGCACTTCCGCTTCGGGGTAGCCCTGTTCCTCCATGAAGCCCCGGAGGTTGTCGAGACCCTCCTCGAGGATATCCTGATGGATACCCTCCCCGGCAAGGACCGGCAGGAGCCTGCGAAGCCGGTCCCTATCGATCTTATAGCCGTCGACGGCGACGCGCACCTTCCCGAAGTTGGCCACGCCGAGCGCCAGGGCGACCGTGTTGGTCTCCGGGTCGAAGGATTCGGACACCTCGATGGTTGCGCCCAGATACCCGCTCTCGACGAAATATTTCCGGATGTTGTCCAGACGCCCGCTCAGCCGGCTGCGGTCGAATCGGTTTCCCTGACGGAACCCGAACCTGTCCAGCATCTCTTTGGAATCGCCCGGAGGCACGCCCGCGAGATCGATGGCCCGGATGGAGGCCAGCTTCCCGGGCTGCGCTTCAAACACGGTATCCACCTGCCGATGCTTATCATCCGCGACGATCCGCGTCCGGACCCGTGCCGAATAATAGCCTCTCTCCCTCAGGAATTTCAGGACGGCATGACGGGCCTCTTCCAGTTTCTCCCCGGTGAAACGCTGACCGACGGGGAGAGATACCCATTCCTGCAGCGTACGCCCCCGGAGATTGACGTCGCCCTCGAGGGAAAACCTGTTGAAATAGTACTTGTGCCGCAGCCTGAATTCGAGACGGACCCCGTCGTCCTCCGGGAAAGCTTCCGCGGCGATCCGGTCGAAGCGGCCGGTCTCGTAAAGAAACTGAATCGCCGCCTTGACCCCCGTGCGCGTCAGCGCATCCCCCGGACGGATGCCGATGTAAGGATCCAGGTGCGCGCGGTTCACGGGCAAGTCGGCGGAAAAGGTGATGCTTCGGACGGGTCTTCCGATGACATCCGCAGTCTCCCGGGGTGCCGCCCATCCCGCGGCTGCCGAAAGCAGGACCGCGCCGCAGAGGAAGCACAGGAGGAGAATACAGCGAGTTGAATTACGCCGCTTCTCAGTTTTCGCCATCCAAAAGCCGCAACCCGGGAATCTCCCGGCCGTGCGCGCAGGCCGGCCCCGGCATCCCGAATCAAAGATTGAAACGAAAGAGAATGACATCGCCGTCCCGCACCCGGTACTCCCTACCCTCCAGACGCAGAACCCCTTTCGCCCTGGCCGCATGGAATGAACCGAGCCGAAGCATGTCCTCCAGGGATACGACCTCCGCCTTGATGAAGCCCTTTTCCATGTCCGTATGGATGACGCCGGCGGCCTGCACGGCCGTTGCCCCGCTCGGAACCGTCCAGGCCCGCACTTCAGGCTCCCCCACGGTGTAGAAGGAAAGGAGCCCCAGCAGCCTATAGGAACTTTGAATGATTCGGTCGACGGCGCCGCCCGCGATTCCAAGGTCCTCCATGAACATCCGGCCGTCTTCCGGCGCCAGAAGCGCTATTTCGGATTCGATCCTGCCGCAGACGGCCGTGATCCCGACGTTGCGCATCGACGCCTGTTTTTGCAGCCGGAACTCCTCGACGACGCTCTCGATTCTCGGCCCGTCGTGATCGCCAAGATTGAGGACGAGAAGCATCGGCTTTGCCGAAAGGAACGTGAAGCCGCGGACCCTTTTCTCCTCCTCCACGGTCAGCTCGATGTCCCGCAGAGGCTTTTCTTCCTCCAGGGCCGCCCTGTAGCGCCGCAGGACCTCGTATTCCATCTCCAGTTCGGAAGACTTCACCTTTTTGAGATCTTTGCCGAGGCGCTCCAGCCTTCTTTCAATAATCGCCAGATCGGAAAAGATCATCTCCAGCTCAAACACACCAATATCGCGCAGAGGGTCCATGCTCCCCTCCGTGTGGGGGAGGTTGGGGTCCTCGAAGGCGCGTACGACATGAAGAAGCGCGTCGACGTTTTTCAGACTGTTCAGATAGGCCGCCATTTCCTTGTCCCGGCCTTCGAGCGCGGCCTTGCCTTCGCCACGCGAGAGGCCGGGGAGATCCACATATTCGATGGATGAATAGGTGACTTTGGCGGGCCTCACAACCGCGGCCAGACGGTCCAGGCGCGCGTCGGGGACCTCTGCGACGCCGACATGAGCCTCTCTGCCGCCCGCCCAGGATGAAGTATCGACGCGGCCCTTCGTCAGGAGCTTAAAGATGGTAGTCTTACCGACCTGCGGCAACCCCACGATCCCGATTCTCATCGCTCATCCCCGGCGTTAAAAAATGATGTTACCACAGGATGCTTTGAACCCGCACGGATCCCAAAATGGCCGCCTTCATCAAAAGCGGGCCGGACACGGCTCATTGCGGCGGCGTGGGAAAACGGGGCAAATGGCTTCAGGGGAAGCTCCAGGCAGCTGTCGATGGTAAGGGGAAGCACCAGGGAAAATCAGCAGTTTCAGGGAGTCCGATCCGTCTTTTACACCCCCGCGAGGATAAAAAATAGTGGGGAAAAATTATTTTCTTGACACATAGAGAGCACTGGACTTATTGTGTTGTGGTCAAGGGTGGTCAGAAGTGGTCAATTGATCGCCCAAGTGCTTTATCCTCTGAAAAGTTAGTAATTTAGCTTAACGGCACGGGGCGAACCGGGGCTGCGATGCTTTGGGGCAGATATTCAGCGAAGATCGACGACAAATCCCGCTTGAGACTGCCTGCGAAGTTCCGCCGCGATATGCCCGAAACGGAGGATAACACATATTTTGTCACCAGCGACAACGGTTTGTGCGCCCAGATCTACCCGATTCCAGTCTGGGAACGGGTGGCGCAGAAATTCCAGGAAGCCCCGAGAATGGATCCGGCCAAAATCAAATATCAGCGATACACAAGCTACTACGGGCTCCTGACGCAGATGGATCCGCAGGGCAGAATCCTCATACCGCAGTCCCTTCGGGAGGACGCCCTGATATCCGGCGAAGTCATCGTCTTCGGAAAAGTGGATCACCTGGAGGTCTGGAACCACGAGGTGTTCCGAAAGATTCTAAAGGAAGATCCTCTCACCGATTCCGAGCGTGAGAGATTGGCCGGACAAGGATTTTAGCCCGCGCATGGGAAACATGGGACCAGGATGAGATCCACCGCCCGCAAGCAAATCATGGATCCGCCGGAGAATCCGCAGGTCGAGCATACTCCCGTCATGCTGAAGGAAGCGCTAGCTTCCCTGCGGTGCGCTCCCGGCGGGATCTACGTGGATGCCACCATCGGACTGGGCAACCACGCTCTCGCCATCCTGGAAAGAAGCCGGCCGGGCGGATTTCTGGTCGGCATCGACCGCGACAAGGAATCCCTGGAGAAGGCCTCCAAGCGCCTCGAGCCCTTCGCCGGGCGTTTCCGTCTCTTTCACGACAATTTCAAGAATCTGGCCCTGATTCTCAACAATCTGGGGACCGCTCCGGTCGACGGTATTCTGCTGGACCTCGGGGTGTCTTCCTATCAGCTGGTGTCGCCCGAACGCGGCTTCAGCTTTCAGACAGAGGCCATGTTGGACATGCGGATGGACAGGAGCCAGCAGTGGACCGCAGCCGACCTTGTCAACAGCATGTCCGAGAGGGAATTGGCCGATATCCTGTACCGCTACGGCGAGGAGCGTCTCTCCCGCCGCATCGCAGCCGCCATTGTCCAGGAACGGGCCAAAGCTCCCATCACACGATGCTCGCAGCTGGCGGGGATCGTCAGCCGCGTCCTGAAAGTCCACGTCCACCGCGGAATTCACCCTGCGACCCGGACCTTTCAGGCTTTGCGCATCGCGGTCAACCAGGAATTGGACGGGCTGGAGGAATTTCTTGTGGAAGCGTGCGGCTTCCTGAAACCGGGCGGCCGGATGGTTGTCATTTCTTTTCATTCCCTGGAAGACAGGATCGTCAAGAGGGCCTTTCGCAGGCTGGCGGGGCAGTGCGTCTGCGACGCGCCGCCGGAGCTTTGTAAATGCCCGAGGCAGGCGACGGCCCGCCTCGTCAACTCCCGACCCATGACGCCCGCTGCGGAGGAACTGGCTGCCAATCCGAGGGCGCGGAGCGCGCGTCTGCGGGCCCTGGAACGGATTTAGAAACATCGGATTGGCGTCTGCAAGGGAACACAATGCCTGCATGGCAGGGGCGGAGAATAAAATGACGGATTGGGCTGACGGAATAGAGATGCGTAATTACGGCATTCAGCGCGGAATTGATGTCCGCATGTTTTCGGATTTCATGCGGGCCATTATTCCGCTCGCCATGGTGGCCGCAGCGCTGGTGTTTTACTCCTGGGTGCGCAACCAGATGATCCAGGCGGGTTACGAGAGCCAGAGGCTTTACACGATGGAAGAGGCGCTCCTGCGCGCCCAGGAAAAACTGGTTCTTGAGGAAGAAACGCTTCGAAATCCCGGGCGCATTGACGCCATTGCCCGCAATGAGCTGGGCATGGCGCCGCTGCATCCCAGTCAATGGATCGTGCCGCAGATACCGGAACAGACGAGCGGTTTTTCCGGCGCGATCGCGATGGCCGATTCCGAGGCTGCAGGCTTGAGGAGGTCGGCATCCGGCAGGCGCCCGAACGACGATTCCAACTGAGCGTTCGTATTCATAAGGACGAGGACCTATGCGCACGGGCTCTCCATATGATTCCATCCGCCGTATTTATCCTATGGATATTCCGGCGGGCATCGAGCCGCTGAGAACCCGCCGGCCCTCCGGGCTTCGGCGGGCCGGCCTCGTCCGCGTCGCTGCGTCGCACACATCCGCGTGATTGCGGACGCGAGTACTAAGGCATTCATCTTTCAGCAGGAGCGAAGATTGTAGATTTACGATGGGCGATCCTCAACCAGCGGGCGCGTCGTCCATCGCAAGTCATCAATCCCCGTGATATGGTCGATAGCGGGAAAGAACCGAAAACCACCAGAAT
Organism: uncultured Acidobacteriota bacterium; assembly: GCA_964481255.1. Lineage (GTDB taxonomy): Bacteria > Acidobacteriota > UBA6911 > UBA6911 > UBA6911 > UBA6911. The sequence goes on from CAYZTZ010000011.1 coordinate 32,244, forward strand.
CGCCTGGATCATCCTGGGCGGGACGCTCTGGAGTCTGCTGATACTGGCTCGTCTTGTGTATCTGCAGGTATTCCGACATGACCATTATGTTCAACTCGCTTTTCAGCGGCAGCAGGTGACGCGGTCCATACTCGCCCCCAGAGGGGTCATATACGACAGCCGCATGGACGAGCTTGCCACCAGCGTGACGATCGGCACCGCGGTGGCCGAACCCCGCCGCATCCAGGATATCCCGGCCGCCGCCCGAAGCCTCGCCGCGATTCTGGACCTGGATCCGAAGGAACTCCAGGGCCGGATGCAGGACCCGAACCGACAGAGGTTCATGATCATCAAGCGCCGCGTGGATCCCGATGCGGAAGCGCGCATCCGGTCGCTCGGGATCGACGGTGTCTACTTCGTGGATGAAAGCATGCGGGTGTACCCCAACCGGGATCTCGCGTGCCATCTCCTCGGATTCGTGAACATGAACGGCGACGGAGGCGCCGGGATCGAGCTGCAATACGACACGCAGCTTCAGGGGAAAAAGGGGCTGTTTTCCTTCGATGTCGACGCCCATCGCCGGTCTTTCAAAATCAAGGTGGACAAGCCCCCCGTTCAAGGTCACTCCCTGATTCTGAGCATCGACAAATCGATCCAGTACATCGCCGACCGGGAGCTTGCCGAAGGCGTCGATAAAGCCGGGGCCCGGGCGGGCACCGCGATCGTGATGGAATCGGATACGGGCCGAATCCTCGCCCTCTCCAACTACCCGCGCTTCAATTGCAATACTTATAACGAGTACGCGCCGGACTACTGGCGGAACCGGGCGGTCTCGGATATTTTCGAGCCCGGGTCCACTTTCAAGGTGGTGGTCGCAGCCTCGGCTCTGGAAGCCGGCCTGACCCGGCGCGATGAATGGATCGACTGCCAGATGGGGACCATCACGATCGGCCGGCATATGTTCCACGATCATAAGTCCTATGGTCTTCTGACCTTCAGCCAGATTCTTGAGTTTTCCTCCAACGTAGGCGCGGCCAAACTGGGCCTCCGGCTTGGAAAGGAGCGTCTGCATGAGGCGATCCGGAATTTCGGCTTCGGCTCGAAATCCGGAGTGGACCTGCCCGGAGAAATCCCCGGTCTCGTGCGGGATTGGCGCGAATGGTCCGGCATTTCGATCGGCGCCATTTCATTCGGCCAGGAAATCGGCGTCACTTCCATCCAGATTCTGACGGCGATCAACGCGATCGCCAACGGAGGGTATCGCGTCCGCCCGTCGGTTGTGGACCGCATCATCGATGAAAACGGGGACCTCGTCTCCTTGCGGCAACCGGAACGGGTGCGCCTGATCAGCCCGAAAACGGCGGAAGCCGTCTCGGAGGCCTTCGAGGGCGTCGTCCTGCGCGGGACCGGGCGCCGGGCGGCTCTGGAAGGATATCGCGCCGCGGGGAAAACCGGCACCGCGCAGAAAATCGTCAACGGCCGGTATTCCGACACCAAATATGTTTCCTCTTTCGTGGGATTTGCGCCGCTTCCGAAGCCGCGTCTCACCGTCATCGTCCTGATCGACGAACCCCAGGGATCCCACTACGGCGGGGAGGTCTGCGCCCCATATTTCAAAAACATCATGCAGGAGAGCCTGATGCAGCTGCGCATCCCCCCCGATAAAAACCTGCCTCCGCCGAAGTTCTCTCCCCAGACCCTGGCCGCCGCTTCCGAAGATTACATTCCAAACGCCACCCCGGCCGAGCCCCTGGTCGAGCAGGCCGGGACCCGTCGCGAGGGAGAAAGCCCCGAGAGCATCGCCGTGCAGGCGGAAGCGGACTGGATCGTACTGCCTGATTTCAGGGGACAGGCCAAAAGACAGGTCTTGAGCCGGTGTCTGGACCTCGGCATCCGCCTCCAGTCGGAGGGGTCCGGAGTGGCCGTGGACCAGTCGCCGCCGCCCGGCGCCCGAATACCCCCGGGCGCCGTCTGCAGCGTCGTTTTTATGAAAGGAAGATCCAATGTGCGCCCCCCTGCAGCGAACCTGCGCGGGGGTGTTCCGGACAGCCCGCCGCTGTCGGCGAGTGCGCGACCGTAATAAAAAGAGGTCTCGAATGCTCCTAAGAGAGGCGATGGAAAAGATCCCCGGGATTGATTTTTCAGGAGATCCCGATACGGAGATACTGGGAATCGCCTACGATTCGCGCCGGGTTCAGAAGGGGGACCTTTTTGTCGCCGTCAGGGGAGAAAAAGCCGACGGCGTGATGTTTGTCCCGCAGGCCGTGAACATGGGCGCCGCGGCCGTGGCGGGGGAAAAAATGCCGGAGGTGAGCGTCCCCGTCGCCCGTCTCTTGGTCCCGGATGCGCGCCGGTTTCTGGCTGAAATCTCCCGCATCTTCTTCCAGGACCCGGCGTCCGTATTGAATCTCGCCGGCGTCACCGGGACAAACGGGAAAACCACGACCACGTTTCTCCTCCAGTCGATATACAGCCAGGCCGGCATCCCTTTCTGCCTCGCGGGAACGCTCGGCATGAGGATCGGGGCGCGCCGTTTCCCGAGCGAGCGCACGACGCCGGAGGCTTCCGATCTGATGCGCTTCCTCCGCCAGGCCGTCACGGAAGGCTGCACCCATGGTGCCCTTGAAGTCTCATCCCACTCGCTATCGCTCCAAAGGGTTTTCGGCATGAAAATGCGCGTGGGGGTCTTCATGAACCTTACGAGGGACCATCTCGACTTTCACGGGGACATGGAATCCTACTTCCAGGCCAAAAGACTCCTTTTCGCGCCTGAAAACGGCAATCGGGTCGAAACGGCCGTTCTCAATGCCGACGACCCTTACGGAAGACGCCTCAAGGAGGAAATCCGCTGCCGGGTGCTGGGCTTTGGTTTCGCCAAACCGGCGGATATTTATCCGCTGGAACATCGGAGCCGCGCCGACGGCACGGATCTCGCCCTCGCGACCCCCGAGGGAGAAATCCGCGTCCGGTCCCGGTTGATCGGGCGCCCGAACCTTTGCAACATAATGGCCGCGACAGGCGCCGCCCTGTGCCAGGGTATCGGTCTGGACGCGATCCGCCGTGGAATTGAACTCCTGCAAGGGGTGCCCGGCCGTTTGGAGCGCGTGGACGAAGGCCAGGATTTCGCCGTCATCGTGGACTATGCCCACTCCCCGGACGCTCTGGAAAACCTGCTGAAAACCGTTTCTCAGCTGCCGCACCGGAAGCTGATCACCGTATTCGGATGCGGCGGGGACCGGGACAGGACCAAGCGTCCCGTCATGGGCGAAATAGCGGCCGCCCTGAGCGACCTCGTGATTGCCACATCGGACAATCCCAGAACGGAGAATCCAATCAGTATTCTGAAGGAGATCGAACCCGGCCTGCGCAAGGGTCCGGCGCCGTACCTGGTGATCCCGGACCGGCGCAGGGCGATAGAATCCGCCGTCTCCATGGCGCGGGAGGGGGACGCGGTGGTCATCGCGGGAAAAGGGCACGAGGATTATCAAATCCTCGGGACCCAGGTCATACCTTTTGACGACAGGAAGGTTGCCGGGGAGTTGATCCGGCAGCGCACTCAAGCAAGCGGGCGCACCCGGGACGCATCCGCGGATTTGTCCGGACGGCCCTAGGCCGGCCGGGGCAAACGTTGTTTCTCCGGGCGGGCACGGGAAGCCTTCCCGTCCCGGATGAATCGGGAATCGACATGTCGTTACTGACCGCAGCCGAGATTGAGAAGGGGACGCGCGGATCCCTGACGTGCGGCTCGAGGGACGTGTCTTTTTCCGGGATCTCCATCGATACGCGCACCCTGCAAAGCGGCGACCTGTTCTTTGCCATCCGCGGCCCCAATCAGGACGGCCACAGGTTCATTCCGGACGCTTTGTCCAAAGGCGCCCCCGGAGTCGTCGCGGCGCACGGCTACAGGCATCCCGGGCCTTTCCCCGACGGTCGCGTCCTGATCGAAGTCGCGGACACCCACGCCGCCCTTAAGGATCTCGCGATGTGGTTTCGGCGCCGCTGGTCGGGCATTCTGGTGGCCGTCACCGGGAGCATGGGCAAGACCACCACGAAGGAATTCGCAGCCCATGTTCTCGAAAGCCGATACAGCGTCTGCCGTACGCCGGGCAACTACAATAACATGTTCGGCCTGCCCCTGGCTCTCTTCGGGCTCCGCATCGGCCATGACATCGGGATTTTTGAAATGGGCATGAGCGCGCCGGGGGAGATCGCCGAAATGTGCCGCATCGCGGCGCCCGCCGCAGGCGTCCTCACCAACATCGCCCCCGTGCATCTCGCCTTTTTCGGTTCCCTTGAGGAGATCGCCCGCGCCAAGTACGAAATCGTGGAGGCCCTGCCGGCCGATGGGACCCTCGTCTACAACGCGGACGACGACCTCGTGCGCGCGATGTCCGCCCGCTATGAAGGCGCCAAGGTGTCGTTCGGCTTCTCAGACGCGGCGGATATCCGTGCGGACCAGGTGGAATACATCGGACTCGAGGAAACCCGGTTCAGGCTCATCTGCGGCCGCGAGGCCCTGCGGGCGTTCATTCCTTTCGCGGGCGCCCACTACCTCATGAACGCTCTGGCCGCCGTCGCTCTGGGCCGCCGTTACGACGTCGCGCCCAAGACGATGGTCGAGAGCCTCGCGAGCCTGCCGCAGCCCGCAATGCGGGGACGGATTCTGCGCTTTCGGGAGGGATTCACCGTCATCGACGATTCCTACAACTCCAACCCCCGAGCCCTCATGCAGATGATCGATGTCCTGGCGCGGACGCCGTCCTTCAAGCGCCGCATCCTCGTTGCCGGCGAGATGCTGGAGCTGGGGAAGGATTCGGACTCCCTCCATTACGAGTGCGGCGTTTTCGCGGCAAAGCGCAGCCTGGACCTCGTTGTCGGGATTCAGGGGGCGGCGCGCGCGATCGTTCAAGGCGCCCTGGAATCGGGCATGTCGGATTCTCAGGTGCGATTCTTCGCCGATACAAACTCGGCCTCCGGATTCGTCGGCGGCCTGGTCCGCGACGGGGACCTCATGCTCGTCAAGGGCTCGAGGGGCGTGCGCACGGAAAGGATCGTCCAGGGCCTGTGTTCGCGTTTCGAACTTCAAAGCCCGGGAGCGGGTTCCCATGCTCTATAAGGGGAAAACGGCATTAGTGGTGGGAGCGGGACGGAGCGGGATCGCGGCGTCCCGGTTCCTGCTCGCCTGCGGCGCCGGGGTCATTCTCACCGACGTGAAGCCCCGGGAAGCTCTGGAAGCGTCGATCGCTCCCCTGCTCGACGCGGCCGGGCCTTCGGGCGGACTGATTCTGGAAATGGGCGGGCACCGGAAGGAGAGTTTCCGGAACTGCGATTTTGTGGTCGTCAGCCCCGGAGTCCCCCTGGCGCTCGAGGTCTTCGAGATCAGCCGCAGGGCAGGGATCCCCATCCTGGCGGAAATCGAGCTCGCCTATCGCCATCTGAAAGGGAAGATCATCGGGATTACGGGATCGAACGGGAAGACAACGACGACGGCCATGGTCGTCCGACTGTTGCAGGGCGCAGGTCTGAAAGCGCACGCGGCGGGCAATATCGGGACCCCTCTCGTCGGCTACGCCGCCGCCTCGCGCCCGGAGGATATCTATGCCGTCGAGCTCTCAAGTTTTCAGCTCGAGGCGATTCTCGAATTCCGGCCGTTCGTAGGTTCGATCCTGAACCTCACGCCGGACCACCTGGACCGGTATCCCGGCTTCGAGGATTACGTCCAGGCCAAACGGCGCATTTTCATGAACCAGACGAGTGCGGACTTCGCCGTTCTGAACGCGGACGACGCCGAAACGGCCGCCGCCGCGCGGGATGTCCGGGCGACGCCGGTGCTTTTCAGCCGGCTCCAGGAGGTCGCGCGCGGGGCGTTTGTCCGCGCCGGGCGGGTCTTCTACCGCGATGAAGCCGGGGAGAGAGAGCTTTTCGCTGCGAGCGCGTTGGCTCTCCCGGGCGCTCACAACCTGGAAAACGCGCTCGCCGCGGGCGCCATGGCGATCCTGGCCGGCGCCGCCCCGGAAACCCTTGAGGAAAGCATCCGCGGTTTTCGAGGCGTCGAGCATCGGATCGAATACGTGGCCGAGATCGACGGTGTCCGCTACTTCAACGACTCGAAGGCCACCAACGTCGCCGCTGCGCTCCGGTCCCTCGAAGCCTTTCCCGGCAACATCATCCTGATCGCCGGGGGAAGGGACAAGGAGGGGGATTTCACGGCCCTGAGACCGCTTGTCCGGGAACGGGTCAAGCATCTCGTCCTGATCGGCGAGGCCGCGGCCAAGATCCAAAAGGCTCTTGCCGGCTTTGCGGACATGAGCCATGCCGCGTCCCTGGAGGAGGCCGTTGCGCTCTGCAAAAGCCTGGCCGCGCCCGGAGACGTGGTGCTTCTGGCTCCGGCTTGCGCGAGCTTTGATATGTTCGACGATTATGAGCACCGCGGCAGGGTGTTCAAAGAGGCGGTTCGAAAGATCTCGTCTCGAAAGACCGCCGCGTCGGATTCAACGATCCGGTTTTAGGAACGAACGATGGCGTATAGACCCAGCAGCGACAGAATCCTGTTCTTTACGGCGGGCATCCTCACGATTTTCGGTCTCGTCATGGTGCATAGCGCTTCGGCCATCGTGGCCTCCTCGGAGCACGGCACGTCCTCCTACTTCTTTCTGCGCCAGCTCCTGCACGCGGGGCTCGGGTTTCTGGCCCTGATTTTCCTGATGAACGTGGACTATCATGTCTGGCAAAGGCCTCGCCTCCTGGGCGCGATGCTCGCGTTCTGCGCCCTCGCGCTGGCCGCCGTGCTGCTGCAAAGCGAGTATAACGGAGCGCATCGCTGGTTCCGGTTCGGTCCGGTGTCCTTCCAGCCGTCGGAAATCTCCAAGCTGGCGCTGCTGATTTTCATGGCCGCCTTTCTGCAAAAGCACGAGGAAGAGATCAATCAGCCCGTCCGAAGGCTCCTTCCCTTCGCGGCCGTCGTCGGGCTGTTCGCCGCCCTGATCATCGCCGAGCCCGACCTGGGACAGGCCATGTGCCTCTGCATCCTCATGGCCCTTCTGCTCTATGTCGCGGGATTATCCTGGAGATATTTCGCCGCGGCGGCCCTGATGTCGGGCCCCGCTTTCTACTTCCTTGTGATACTCAAACCCTACCGTTGGGAGCGGATCAAGAGCTTCCTGGACCCGTATCAGGATCCGCTGGGATCGGGATGGCAGATCATGCAGTCCCTGACGGCGGTCGGAAGCGGGGGCATCGCAGGGCTTGGTTTAGGGAACGGCAAGCAGAAGCTCTACTTCCTTCCGGAAGCGAGCAGCGATTTTATCTTCGCCGTCATCGGCGAGGAACTCGGACTGATAGCCACGGCGCTGGTGTGCGCGGCGTTCCTGGCTTTCTTTTATCGAGGGATGCGCATCGTGCTGCGCTCGCCCGACCGTTTCGGTTTCTACCTCGGCCTCGGACTGACCTTGATGGTCGTCCTGCAGGGATTCATCAACATGTCCATGGTGCTCGCCATGATGCCGACCAAGGGGATCGCTTTGCCGTTTATCAGCCACGGGGGCAGCTCGCTTCTGTTGAACCTGGGGGCGACCGGCGTGCTGTTGAATCTGTCGCACCATAACAACCCGCCGAGGTCATAGGAAGGGCCATGTTCAGGAAGATTCAGAAACTCCATTTCGTCGGGATCGGAGGCATCGGCATGAGCGGCATCGCCGAGCTGCTTCTCAATCTCGGCTACCGGGTTTCGGGATCGGACCTGAGGCAAAGCTCCGTCACGGACAGGCTTGCGGACCTCGGCGGGGAGATACATATCGGTCATCGAGCCGAGAATGTCCTGGGCGCCAATGTGGTCGTCGTCTCTTCCGCGGTCCGCCCGGACAACATCGAGGTCGTCGAGGCCAAAAAGCGGCAGATCCCCGTAATCCCCCGGGCCGAAATGCTCGCCGAGCTCATGCGCCTGAAGTACGGCATCGCCGTTGCAGGATCGCATGGCAAAACGACCACGACGTCCATGGTTGCGACGGTTCTTGTCCACGGCGGCTTCGACCCGACCGCCGTCATCGGCGGCAGGCTGAACGCCTTCGGGAGCAACGCCAAGCTGGGCAAGGGAGATTTCATCGTCGCCGAAGCGGACGAAAGCGACGGTTCTTTTTTGAAGCTCAGCCCCGCGATCGCGGTGGTGACCAACATCGACAGGGAGCATCTGGATCACTACACCGGCCTCGAGGACATCCTGAAGGCCTTCACGGCCTTTGTGAACAAAGTGCCGTTTTACGGCGCGGCCGTTCTCTGCCTCGACGACCCCAATATCCAGGGCATCATCCCCGGCGTCGAGCGCCGCATCGTGACCTATGGGACCACGGACCGCGCCGATCTCGTCGCGTCCCGCATCGAGTTCCGGGGATTCGAGTCTTCCTGCAGCGTCGCATTCAGGGGGAATCCCCTGGGAACCCTGAGGCTGCGGGTGCCCGGCAGGCACGGCATTCTGAACGCTCTGGCGGCGGTGGCGACGGGCCTGGAGATCGAGATCCCCTTTGAAATAATCGCCGGCGCTCTCGCCTCATTCCAGAACGCCGACCGACGATTCCAGATCAAGGGCCGAAAGGGGGACATCCTGGTGGTGGACGACTACGGCCACCACCCGACGGAAATCGCGGCGACCCTGAGCGCCGCCCGCCAGGCCCGCGCCCGGCGCATCGTGGCGGTGTTCCAACCCCACCGATACACGCGCACGAAGGCCCTGGAGGAGGATTTCGCGCAGGCCTTTTCCGATGCCGACGTCCTCCTGGTACTGCCCATCTACCCGGCGGGCGAGGAACCTATACCTGGAATCACGGCGGAGCGGCTCGTGGATCGGATCAGGGAGTTCGGGCACCGGGACGTGAGTTACCTGCCGGATTTCGCCGCTGTCGGGCGAAAACTCAAGGAAAAGCTCCGCGAGGGCGATCTGCTGCTCACCCTCGGAGCCGGGGACGTTTGGAAGGCAGGAGAGGAATTTCTCAAGGAGGAGCGGGCGGGTGCCCGCTTAAGATAAACCGATGGAAATCAGGACGCACCGATCGCGGGATGCTCTGGGCGCGCGGGTCGTTCCACCTCCCGACCGGGCCCGCCGCCCGCGGAAAAAGAATCTTCAAAAGCTGGGCAAGGGTTCCCTGGCGGCGCGCCGGCTGGTGAAAGCGTTCCGGGTCCTCGGCAGGGTCGCCGCCTTTCTTGCGCTGGTTGCCGCGCTGCTGTCCGTTTTCGTGTTCGCATACACCTCCGAGAAGTTCACTCTGCGCAGAATCACGTTTTACGGCTGCAAGGAGATAAACCCCAAACAGCTGGAAACCATCATCCGAAAGGACTTCCCTTCTAATATCTTGCGCATCGACCTCCGGCAGCTGAAGGAACGGCTGGAAAAGGAAAACTGGATACGGCGCGTTGAAATACGCCGCGTGCTTCCGTCCGACCTCTTAATCTACATCCGGGAACGCACGCCGTCAGTCATCCTGGAAATGCGCGGCGAGCTGATGATCGCGGACCGCGAGGGGGTCCTCCTGGACACCTACGAGTCCCGCTACGGGAAACTGGACATGCCCGTTTTTAAGGGATTCTCGGGGGACACGGTCCAGGGGTACCGGATGCACCAGGAAGAGAACGCGGCGCGCATTCAGCGGGGGCTCGCCCTGCTCGCGGACATCGAGGCCGGATGCCCCGCCCACTCGCGAAGCATCTCCGAGGTGGATGTGGAGGAAGCCGACAACCTGAAGGTTCTTCTTGTCGATGAAACGGCCGAGATTTATCTCGGCGAAAAGGATTACCGGAAGCGTTTCTGCATGCTGATGAACCATCTGGACCAGTACCGCGAATTGAAGAAACAGTACCAGGATATTCCCCTCGTGGATTTGCGGTTCGACAACCAGATCGTCTATCGGCTCAAACGCGAGGACACGGAAGAGACCCGGGAGGCCGTCCGCTGAGCGGCCGGTTCCTCGGGATAAAGGCCCGGGATGTCGACGTCCCGGCCCCGGAAGGAATCTCCGGGACTCAGGGATCAGGGGTGAAGAGACAGGTGAAGAAAAAAGACAGCATTGTTTGCGGACTCGACGTCGGGACCACGAAGATCTGCATGATGATCGCGCGCGCTCATGGCGACGGCAGCTTGGAAGTCGTCAGCACGGGCTACGCCGACTCGAACGGATTGAAAAAAGGCATCGTCGTGGACATGGAGGAAGCGGCCGCGTCCATACGCCGGGCGGCCGATGAAGCGGAGATGAAGGCGAATCATTCGGCGGACTGGGTGATCGTCGGGGCCTCCGGCAATCATTTCCAGAGCTTCAATTCCCACGGCGCGATCACCATCGAGGGGAACCACCAGGAAGTCACGACCGAGAAAATGGCGGAGGCGATCCGCGCGGCTCAGTCGGTGCCTCTCCCTCCGGAGTGCGAGATCATCCATGTATTGCCCCAGGAATTCTTCCTGGACGATCACGGAGGGATCCAGAATCCCGTGGGGCTCTTCGGTTCGCGCCTGGACGTGAACGTCCACATCGTGACCTGCCGGAGCGCCCTGAATCAGAACCTGATCAACGCCGTCAACCGGGCACAGATGCGCGTCAAGAAAGTGATTCTCCAGCAGCTCGCGAGCGCCGAGGCGGTCCTCACCAAGGATGAAAGAGAGCTGGGGGCGGCCGTGATCGACATCGGCGGCGGTACCACCGACATCGCTGTTTTCGCCAGGGATGCGGTCCAGTTCACGACAGTTCTGCCGGTGGGGGGATCCCATTTTACGAGGGACCTGGCCATCGGCCTGCAGACCCCCCTGGAGGACGCGGAGCGTATCAAGAAGGAACTCGGGACGGTGCTGCCCGAAAGGATTTTGGATAGCGAAATGGTCGACGTCCCGGGCATGGGGACCCGCGCCGCGCGCTCTGTTGCGCGCAAGCTGGTCGGCGAAATTCTCCGGGACCGGGCCATTGAGCTTCTGGAACTTGTGCGAGACCAGATCTGGAAGGCCGGGGAGGCCCCGAATCTGATCGCCGGAGGCGTATTGACCGGAGGCGGAAGCATGCTCGACGGCATGCTGGAACTCGCCGAGGAGACCCTGGGCATGCCCGTCCGGCAGGGTTTGCCTCTGGGGGTTCATGGATTAACGCATGAACTCTCGCATCCGGTTTACGCGACAGCCATAGGGCTCGCCCTGTTCGGGATGGAGGAGGCGGGTTTCCGAAACAGCCCGGCCAGGACGAACAACATGCCGTGGCTGTTCCACAGGATTCTGTCATGGGCGGGAAATTAGGCCGCATTGTTCGAAAGCCCCGGAGCAGGACGGCTTTCACGGGTTTGGATCGGGGGTATCAAAGAGGAGGAAGGAATGCAAACGGATAAGTTTCGGTTCGAAGAGGACATCATGCAGTTCCGGTTCGACGACGATCGCCAGTCCGGGGCGAAAATCAAGGTCATCGGAATCGGCGGAGCGGGCGGAAACGCGGTCAACCGGATGATTCAGTCCAAAATCGGGGGAGTGGAGTTCATCGCCGCCAATACCGACATTCAGGCGCTCCGGAACTCTGTGGCTCCCATTAAACTGCAGATCGGTGCCAAGCTGACCCACGGGCTCGGCTGCGGCGCCGTACCGGAAAAGGGGAGACAGGCGGCCCTTGAGGATACCGAACGGATCATAGAACTGCTGGACGGATCGGACATGGTCTTCATCACGGCCGGGATGGGCGGAGGCACAGGGACAGGGGCGGCCCCCATCGTCGCAAGCCTGGCGGCCGAACTGGGCGCCCTGACGGTCGGAGTCGTGACCAAACCCTTCAACTTCGAGGGCAGGAAACGCATGATGTACGCCGAGGAGGGCATTCACGAGCTGAAGGACGTGGTCGACACCCTGATCACGATTCCCAACGAGAGACTGCTGCAGGCGGTTGGACCGGAGGCTCTGCTGGAAGATTCCTTCCGTTACGCGGATGACGTTCTGTGCCAGGCGGTGCAGGGCATCTCCGACATCATCACGATGCCTGGAATCGTCAACGTCGACTTCGCCGACGTCCGCACCATCATGTCCGGGAAAGGCATGGCCCTGATGGGAACCGGAGTGGCGGAAGGCGAGAATCGAGCCGTCGAAGCGGCGCAGAGGGCGATCTCCAGTCCCCTGCTGGAGGAAACTTCCATTCGGGGAGCCCGGGGCGTCCTGATCAATATCACGGCGACACGGGAAAGCCTGCGCCTGCATGAAGTCGATGCCGCCGCCAAAATCATCGAGGAGATCGCCGGCGCCGAGGACACAATTTTCGGCGCCGTCTATGATGAAAAGATGGGGGATCGGCTCAAGATCACGGTGATCGCCACAGGGTTCAATCAGAACGGCGGCGAGAAAATCAAGTCGCCCACGGACTTCATCCGCGGCTTTAACAACGTGATTCCGCTGAATCCCTCGGAGTCGAGCAAATCCATCGATTACCAGCTCGCGGCCATCAGGGAGAATCTCGACGAGCCCGCCTTCAGACGACGCCGCGTCGAGTAGCCGAACGGGACGTTCCTACAGAGCTTCGGACGAATTCCCGAACCCGTCCGAAGCTCTATTTTTCTGCTTTTTTAAAGCTCACAGACATTCCAGCCGAGCCGCGTATATCCAGGACCCTGGTTTCCAGAAAAGGGAAGCTGCGGGCATGCTCAAGAAAGCCGCTCGACCAGCCCCCTCCGAAGCCGCCTCTCCAGCGTCCCCCGCCCATGCCGAAGCGGCTTTCCGAAACGTTGTGCGCGGCGAAACAGCCGCCGACCTTCAGTTTCGGCAAAACCGCGTCGAGGTAATTGGAATACCAATCCTTGTCGGCGTCGCAAAAAACAAAGTCGAAGGGGCCCTTGAGTTCCGGGACGATCTTATGCGCATCGCCGAGCCGCGCGTCGATATATTTCGACAGCCCCGTCTCGCGGAAATTAGCCAGCGCCTGCTCGTGTGCGTCCCGATCGATTTCAATCGTGATCAGCTTCCCGCCCGTCTTCGAGAGCGCCCAGCCGATCCATATGGCGGAGCGGCCGACGGAGGTGCCGATCTCCAAAGCGTCCTTGTAACCGTGCTGAACCACGATATCGTAAAGAGCCTGACCGTCCGCGTCCGGCACGCTCATTCCATACCAGGATCTGCCGCTGCTGCTCGAAAGAAATCTCCGGACGCGCGCGTCGATGTCCTCCGCGTCCGCGGATTTCGATTCATCGGGCCGGCTCATCGAGAAACGTGAAAGATTGGACGCACCAAGAATCAGAGAAACAATCACCATAAACAACAACCTGCGCATCGTTTCGCTCCCTTCGACTTCCTATATATACGCGGGAGGCCGCCGATGTTTTCAGGTCTTTTAAAAAAAAAGGCGGCATCGAGCCGCCTTGCGCATCCTATGAAGCGCGATGGGCGGACGACCGAAAAAGCACTCTCTTTCCCGGTCGCCCGCCCACCTCAAGGGTTTACCTTACTTCACTCTCTTGGCGATAATCTCCTGCTGACCCATGCCGCCCCCGGGGCCACCCGGGCCGCCCATGCCGCCACCGGGACCGCCCTGTCCGCCGCCGGGACCGCCCGGCCCCCCGGGACCGCCGGGACCGCCCTGAAATTCCCGCGTGAACCTGATCTCATCGCCGGAGACTTTGCCTTTCCACAGGATCTTCATCTCGTTTTCACCGAACTTGCGCACGGTGACAAATGAGATTTCGTCGCCGCTGACCTTGCCCTCGCTGATGGCGACTTCACCGCGAGGATTGGTCATTGTTCCGGTCAACGTCGTCCCGTCCACCTTGAAATTAAAGGTGGTTTCGGTCGTTCCCTGCATGCCCGGCATTTGCGCGACCCATTTCCCGGCCACGTCGGCCGCCCAGACGGACGCACCCAAAGCCAGGGCAAGCGTTACCCCTACCAGCAAGATTCTGTTTTTCATGCTTTTTCCTTCCCTCCTTTTGAATCACCCTTAACATATTACGCCATGACCGCTCTATTCCAATGGTACTTATTACGTTCGGCGCCGTATCCTGTTACCGTTTAAAAATGGAAACTTTCCCCTTACCCCGCGAAGCGTCGGCATCGCTGACGGCCGGATTCTTCGCCGGACGCCAGGATTCATCAAAATAGCCGCAGATTCCATGAATTCGCCGGACAGCCTTTCCATAGGACATCCCGGGCATGCTCGAAAACCCAGAGCAACGCCCTGATCCTTCCAATCCGCGAAATCCGCGGCTCGGCTCCCGGCGGCTTCAGATTCAAAGGCTTATCCGTGAGGTCGAAACAGTGATAATGTATGGCCTTCATAAAGCCGCCGGCCCGTATGTCTCCAGGTCACACTCCGTTGCCGGCTGTTGCCATGGAGTCCGGGCCTGGAGCGGGCGGCCCCCGTCAAGGGAAACCGCAAGTTCGGGAAACGATGATGCGTCCGCAACCATCGAGGAAGTCCTTTGAGACTGAAGACCGCAGGCACCTCGTTGCCCGGCAAGATCGGAGTCCTCGCGGCTGCTGGATCCGGCTGTTGGGCCTATCCGTGTTTTTCGCATGCGCTGGCCCATGGGAATCCCCGGCACAGACCTCCGGGCCCAAAGTCTGTCTCGCCTTGAGCGGAGGAGGCGCGAGAGGCTCGGCGCATATAGGCGTCCTCAAGGTATTCGAGCGGGAGCGTCTGCCGATCGACTGCATCGCGGGTACAAGCTTCGGCGCGCTGGTCGGCGGCCTCTTCGCCGTCGGCTACCCGGCGGACGCGATCGGGCGCATTGTCGCCAATCAGGACTGGATTGGGATCTTCAGCGACGCCCCGCTGCGGCGGCTGACGCCTCTTGTGGAGCGCAGAGATGCGCGCTACCAGGCTCAGGTGTCATTCAGAGGGTGGACTCCCGAACTGCCGAGCGGACTCCTGGAGGGCCAGCGTCTGACGGAAACGCTGGATGTGTTGACTGCGGGACAGATGCTGCGCGCGCGCTTCGATTTCGACAGGCTCCCGGTGCGGTTCCGGGCCGTGGCCGCAAACCTGATTGACGGAAAAGCTTATATTTTTAGAGACGGCTCCATGGCGACGGCGCTGCGCGCATCGATGGCGATTCCCCTCCTTTTCACACCCCTGGAGAAGGACGGCATGCTGCTGGTGGACGGCGGACTGGCCGACAACCTGCCTGCGGCCGTCGCCCGCGCCATGGGAGCCGACATCGTCATCGCCGTCGATGCGGCGTCCCCTCTCCTGCGCAAGGACGAAATCCGGTCTTTCATCAACGTCATGGACCAGTCGCTCAGCCTGAGGATGAAACAGAATGAGGACGAGAGCCTGAAACTGGCGGACATTGTATTGAAACCGGATCTGGAGCCCTTCGCTTTCAATGATTATGACAAGTCGGAGGCTATTTCCGTGCGCGGAGAAGAGGAGGCGACGCGCAAGCTGGAACAGCTCAAGGTGTTGCTGTCCGGGGCCGCACCGCGCTTTAAGCCGGAGTTTCAGGAAAAAGCGCCGCGCGGCGAAGAACCGCCCGTCATCGATTCCATTGAGTTCCGCGGCCTGGAGAATGTTCCGCGGGCGCAGATTAAGAAAAACCTTCAAGCGAAGCCCGGCCGGGTCGCCGCCCCGCCTGTCATCAGCGGGGATGTCAGGCGGCTTTATGCAACCCGTCTGTTCGACAGCGTCTATTACAGCCTGGAACCGCTCGGCGGGAACCGCTATCGCCTGGCGTATATCGTAAAAGAGGCTTCGAAAAACACGCTGGGCGTCGGCCTTCGGTACGACAGCGACTACAAATTCGTCGCTCTGGCCGAATTCAACGCTCGCCAGTTGTTCCATACCCCATCCAAGGCGACCTTCTCAAACCAGTTCGGCGGTCTGAATTATCACTCCGCCGCCCTGCGTCTTATTTCGCCTTCCGCCCCGTTCCTCTATTTTGAACCGCGGCTGGACCTGCGTCGACTCGAGCGCCTGGATATCCGGGACAAGGAACTGAAGGACAGATTCACGGACAGGCGAGAAGGGGGCCAGATCGTGATCGGGGCCTCCGTCTTAAGGCAGCTTGAAGTGGAGGGAGGGTACCGTATCGAAAGAGTGCGCGTCTCCGGCGGTTCGCAGCCGAACGTCCTGGCGGGGACGGATGTTCTGGCCGGCTTGACGTTTCGCGTGCTCCGGGACTCCCTGGACTTCCCGGAGTTTCCCGGCAGCGGGACCCTCCTGCGATTTCAGGCCGACAAGCAGAGCAAGCAGCTCGGGGGAGACTTCGATTATTCCAAATGGCAGGCCGACTACCGGCGCTTTTTCAGGCTATCGGACGTCTCCACACTGCAAGTCGCCGCCGGAGCCGGTTACACCCGCGGCCCTGTTCCCTTCTATGAGCAGTTTTACATCGGCGGATATTCCTTCTCGGAGATCGCCGCGCGGCCCTTCCCGGGATTGAGGCGAGACGAGGAGGTCGCGCGGCAGATGGCGATTGCGGGAGCGAGTTACCGCCGACGGCTGTTTTCGCACCCTCTGGGGTTCGTCAAGCGCGGTTTCCTGAACGGAATTTACAACTTCGGCGGCTTCAGCAGCCGCCAGGAATCGCCCTATCACTTCAACTCGGTGCACGCAGGGGGGATGGGCCTGTCCCTCGACACGGTGCTCGGCCGCGTCGACGCAACCGGCGGCTGGGCGGAAGGGGGTCGGT
>CAYZTZ010000012.1:0-46970 GCA_964481255.1 uncultured Acidobacteriota bacterium
AGACAGACGGACGGGTCTGGAGACCCGTCCGCACACACTCCCTCTTTTCGTGAGCCCGGCCCACGGACTATGGGACGGGTCCGGAACCCGTCTGCACGAGATATTTTTTGGGCCGAAATTTCCGGTTTCAGCATTCAATGCCGCGCAGGATTTCCCGGCGGTTGATGTAGATCCTTTCCCTCGCCTTCAGTCCGGCGATAGCCTCCCGCACTCTGGGCGAGATGCGGGAGGGATGCTGCGCCGCGAACGCCGTCTGGGGCAAGGGTGCGAACGCGTGGGGATGAACGCGAGCGCCCAAGCGCGCCAGCCTTTCCATGAGTGACAGGCTCTCCTCCTCGTCCGCGGGGCTTTCACCCGGCAGTCCGAAGATGAAATCCACGATGACCTTGTAGCCGTACTTTCTCGCCAAAGATACGGCGCGCAGTACGTCGTCCGGCGTGTGGGACCTGCGGCAGAGCTTGAGCATACGCGGGCTGCCGGACTGCGCCCCGATCACGATTTCATCGTTATCCGCGAACTCCTTCATCAGCTCAAGAGTGTCCGGCGTGACATGCTCAGGCCGCACCTCCGAGGGAAAATGCGCGAAGATGATCCGGCCGTCCGCGGAGACCGTTTCGCGCAGAGCGGAGAGAAGGTCTCTGAGCGCATCGGGATTGACCCTCCGGCCGTCGGCGGATCCATAGGAGAAGGCGTTGGGGGAAAGAAGCCGCACAACCTTGCGGCCGGCGGAGCGAAGAGCCGCGGCCTGGCGCGCGACGCAATCGACGCCGCGATGACGCGGGCGCGTGCCGAATATGCGCGGCGTCTGGCAATAGCGGCAGGCGAAGGGGCAGCCGCGCGTTATCTCGATCGGCCCGAACAGGTTCCTCTTCGGGGAAAATGAAAAGAAGCGGTCGAGGTCGACCGCGCCGGTTCGCGGCGCGCAAATGATCTCGCCGTGCCGCGCAACGGCGGTTCCCGGGACGTTGAGGTAATCCTTGCCCTCGGCCATCATTCGTAAAACAGCCGGGAAGCTCTCTTCGGCTTCCCCGATAAAGGCGACGTCGGCGATTTCGCCCAGCACCTCTGCGGCGCAGGCTGTGGCATGAGCTCCTCCGGCGATGACGGTCGCGAGGGATCCGAAGGCCGATCGCAGGCTGCGCGCCAGGCGCTTCATCTCATCCAGCTGGGGTGTCAGGATGGAAAGGGCTATGACGACGCGCCCGTGCTGTTGCAGGAGCGCGGCCGCGGCCAAATGAAGATCATCAGGGGTCGACGCGAAAGCGATGTCGAGGCCGGCCAGCGACGGATCGCCGTCGACGGCGCCGGCGAGCGCGTTGAAGCTGTAACGGTTCAGCCAGTGGTAATAAAAAAGCAAAGGAAGGTTCGGGGCCGTTCCTTTTTCATCCACGATCTTCTGATTCCGCAAAATCCATGAAACCCGTGGCGCTAGACCCAGCCGCGCAGTTTGCAGGCTTCGGCGACTCGGGATACCGCGACCAGCATAGCCCCGAGGCGGGGATGGACCTTTCTTTCCTGAGCCGTCTGATAGACCGTCCGGTAAGCCCGCGTCATGGCGGCGTCCAGTCTCCTGTTGACGAAGGCCTCCCTCCAGTAAAAGGAGTACTTGTTCTGCACCATCTCCAGGTGGGACACCGTCACGCCTCCGGCGTTGGCCAGGATGTCGGGGATCACATGCGTCCCCTTTTCAAAGAGTATCCGGTCGGCCTGCGGCGTGGTCGGCCCGTTGGCGAGTTCGCAGACGATGCGCGCCCTGACGCGGCTCGCGTTGGCGGCGTTGATGGCGTTTTCGAGGGCCGCGGGGTAGAGCACCGCGACGTCCAGCTCCAGCACTCTGTCGGGTTCGATGGGCTCGGCTTCGGGATAGCCGACGACGGACCCCGTCCGCAGCTTATGGCCGATCAGGTCCCGCGGACTGATTCCAGCCGGGTTATAGATCGCGCCTTTCGAATCGCTGGCCGCGACCAGCCGTCCGCCTCCCAGCAGCTCCTGGTGGATGATGGCCGCCCGCTGGCCGCTGCTGCCGAATCCCTGGATCGCGAAAGGCCCGGTCGGATCCACGTGACAGGCCCTGCACGCTTCGCGAACGACGATCACTCCTCCGCGCGCCGTGGCGTCGCGCCGGCCTTCGCTTCCTCCCAGCGGCAGAGGCTTGTTGGACATGACGCCCGGCTGATGCTGGTGCGTGATGGTTTCGTATTCATCCATCATCCATGCCATGGTCTGCGGGTTGGTATAGACGTCCGGCGCCGCAACATCCTGGTCGATGCCGATGAGGCGCCACAGGACGCGCACGTAGGCCCTGGCGATGCTTTCGAGTTCCCGCAGGGACATGGCTCTCGGGTCGCAGATGACTCCGCCCTTGCCTCCTCCGAGGGGCAGGTCCACGACGGCTGTTTTCCATGTCATCCATCCGGCCAGGGCCCGCATGGTATCGAGGGTTTCGTCCGGGTGAAAGCGTATGCCGCCCTTGGCCGGTCCTCGGGCGAAATTGTGCTGAATGCGATAGCCGTGGAAGACACGGGTTTCCCCGTTATCCATTTTGACGGGCATCGTGAATTTGAATTCTCTCTGCGGCCAGAGCAGGAGATCCACGGTCGGCCGGTCGAGATTCAGTATTCTGGCGGCCGCCATGACCTGCGATTGGGCGACCTCGAACGAATTGTAGGATTCCATGGGACCTATTCCTCGTCTTTCGGGGGAAGGGCCATTCCCTTGTTTTCGGAGATGTCGAGTATGATGCGGTACCAGCAGTTCTTGCAGACCAGAGCCCTGTCGACGGCCAGCAGGACCTGCTGCCAGGGGCTCAGCTCGTGACCGCAGTGCGGACACGCGTCATAGGCCTTTCGATTGGCGTCATACTCCCGTTGTCCGTCTTGCCTTTGTTCGGCCACAGTCCTACTCCGGTTTCAAGATGATGCCTTTGTTCTGATGCCCGTTGATCTTTATCAGGATCGGCCTCGGCAGGCGGATATGGCGCACAAACCGGCCCTCCTCGGCCACAGGCCTCGACCGCAGCCATGCCCAGTCGACAAAACCGTTCTGCGTCGTGGCGTTCACCGTAAAGTATCCTATACGGAAAGACGTGATGTTGTGGAAAAAGTGGGAGCCCTGCGAGGGATCGACTTCCATGTCTTTGAAACCGGCTTCGACGATCGCCTTGGCGCCGCTGATCTGGTCCCATCGCACCGGTATGCCCAGCCATGGGTCCAGGGAGCCCCACCGGCCGACGCCGATCAGAAGATAGGGCCGCCGCTGCGACAACAGCTTCTCGTTGAAGATCATGACTTCGTGCGCCGCGTCGCGGCTTTTGGCCCGGTCGAACCGTTCCATGTCCACATAGACGATATCGCAGATGTCGCTTGTGACTCCGTGTCCCAGGACCTGGTTGCTGCTGCAGATCAGGCTTTCGCGATCGCAATACTCTATTTCGAGCTGGTCGGCGTCCTTGCTGAGGCCCAGGGGCCGCAGCTGTAGCAAGGCGAAGTCCCTGGGCGCTCCGGGAGGCACCGACATGGTGACGGCGAATTCCATTTCAACGGGGGCGCCCATGCCCCAGCTCCCCATATCCATCAACAGCTCGACGATCGGCGGCAGGGGCAAGATCTTGTTGCGGAGTATCGGAGCGAAGGTCACGACGCGGATTCCCGATCGGGAGGTCCCGTCGTAGAGGGCGTCGTTCTCGGGCGAATAGGTGGAGGCGACGTAATGGAGAGTCCCGTCCGCCTCCGCGTCGCTCAGGCCGAAGCTGCGGACCAGCATATCGCGTGTCTCGGAAGCTTCCGAGGGCGGGGCGGTCAGGTCCAGAGCGAAGAACTGGTTCTGGTTGTTGGAGAGAGCCTCCGCCGGGGAAAAGAACTGCAGGAGGTGATCGGGGTATTTCGGGCAGAAACGGACCGTGATCCCGCCCTCCACGATCGTCTTGCCCAGGCCGAGCGCGACGGAGACGATGCCGTCCAGAGGCTTTTGAGGCGGCACGGGATAATAGTTATAGGACTTCGCCACTCCGGAAAAATCCGGATAGAAACGCGCTCCGTGCTGCGCGCCCACCATCTTCTGCACGATGACCGACATCTTTTCCTCTTCGAGCCGGTAATCCGTGACTTTGAAATAATCCTTCGCGCTTTTATAGAAGGTGGACGCGTAGACGCGCTTGATGGTGGTCACGAGCTGTCCGAGCCGGACGAAGGGGTCCGGATGGTTGTTCGGGATCATGTACGTCTCGTAGACTCCGGCGAAGGGGTGATACTGGGAGTCCTCGAGCATGCTGGAGGAGCGCACGGCGAGCGGCACCCGTATCAGGTCCAGGAAAGCCGCGAGGTCGCCCAGGAGATCCTCCGGGAAGATGCCCGAATCGACGAATTTCCGCGTTATTTCAGCGTCATCGGTGCATTCGAGGGCGAATTTGCGCAGATTGTTTTCGTCGAGAAACCGGTCGAAAAGGTCGGTCCCGAGGACGACGGCGGGCGGAACGGCGATCTGGACCGTTTCGAACTTGCGCCGGACATCGTAATTGTTGATCAGCGTGTTTAAAAAACCCAGGCCGCGCGCCTTGCCGCCGAGGGAACCCCCGCCGATCCGCGCGAAGCTCGTTTCCGGGTCGAAAGCGTCCTTCCTGAATTCGGTGATCAGCCCGCGCTGCTGGAAGCGCGTATACTCGCCGAGGGAGGAGATCAGGTCGTCGCGCAGGTCCCGGACCGTCGGGAAGTCCGAGACCTTGCGGGGCTTGAGGCGGTGCGCCAGGGCGAATTCCGTGCGCGCCTTCAGCCAGTTGGAAAAATGGTTGCGCTCGGCGTGATAGCGGATGCTCTCCTCGGGCACGTATTGCAGCTGCTCCCGGAGGCTTTTCAGGTCCGACGCCCTTCCCACCTCGCGGCCGTCGGGCGTCCGGAAGATGAAGTCGCCGAAGCTGAAATATTCGGTCATGAATTGCCGCAGGTAGAGGGCGATATTGGGCGCATCCTTGGGCAGGAAGGAGAGGTTCAGGGCTCTGGCTTCGGCTTCAAAGTCCGAAGTGAGGGACTGCAGGAGGATCGGCAGATCCGGGTTCTCGCTCCGGACGGCCTTCGCGAAGCGGATCCCGGCGCCGTGATCCGGCTTGCCCTCGCGCGGGAAGTCAATGTCGGATATGACACCCAGGACATGTTCCCTGTAGGTTTCGTAATAGCGCCAGGCTTCCTCATAGGTCTGGCACAGCAGGATCTTCGGGCGCGCGACGGTCCGGAGGGACTTGTGAGACAGGTTGATGCCTTCCGAGATCAGGCGGCGCGACTGGTCGAGCAGTTCCGTATAGAGGATGGGCAGAAGCACCGAGTAGTCGCGGATATTGTCCTCGATGTAAATAATCGACTGCACGCCGACCAGCCGGGTGTCGTGGTCGACGTTCATCCGGTCCTCGAGGTGTTTGATGATGCCGACGATCAGGCGGAAATCGCCCTGCCAGACGAAGACCCTGTCGAAGGCGGCCGTGTAATTGTGGGCTTTGAGGTCCTTCAGTTCCTTGCTGTCGTATGCCAGGAGAACGATGGGGATCTGCACGCCGGCTTTACGGGCCTTCTGCGCGAGGCTCACGGCGGTCATGTCCTCGACATGCAGCGTGGTCAGGATGAGGTCGAAGCGGCGCTCTTCCTTCGCGAGGAAGACGGCCTCCTTGCCGCTTGACACGCGCGTCAGATCGGGGGAATGGGTCAGGTTCAGGTGCTGGTATTCGTTGCTGATGAGCTCGTCGAAACGCCCGTCTTCTTCGAAAAGATAAAGGTCATACAGGCTGGACACAAGAAGGACATCGCGGATACGGTGGCGCATCAGGTTTTGAAATCCCTGGAAACGCGTCCCGTATCCGTGCTCGATCCAGAGCGGATCCAGATGCCCTTCAGCCATTGTGATTCCCGGCAATCAGTATAGACCACCGGCCGTAGAATTCCCAGAGCGCCCGCGGGAACCGCGAAGCATCATTCATTCTTGCAGGTCCTGGGATTTTTGCGGTTTGCATGGAAAGTCCGTACGGTCCATCAACCCTTCCGGACGTGTCCGTATCCCGGATCGTCGGGCGAAGGCCGGTGCCGCTTTGATGAAATCCGCGGGCTCTACACGAGACCCTGGTCCATCATGGCGTCCGCGACCTTCAGGAAGCCGCCGATGTTGGCGCCGTTGACGTAATTGCCCGGCGTCCCGAAGCGTTCGGCGCATTCCACGCAGGTGGAGTGGATGCTCCGCATGATAATGCTCAGACGCCTGTCGACCTCCTCGCGCGTCCAGGGCAGCCTCATGCTGTTCTGGGACATTTCCAGGCCTGAAACCGCCACGCCTCCGGCGTTGGCCGCTTTCCCCGGGGCGAAAAGGACTTTCGCGTCCTGAAAAAGCCGCACGGCCTCGTAATGGGTGGGCATGTTCGCCCCCTCCGCCACGAGGTAGACGCCGTTTCTCAGCATATTCTGAGCGTCCCTGGCGTTGATTTCGTTCTGCGTCGCGCTGGGGAACGCGCAGTCGGCCTTGTGATCCCACAGCGGGTTGTAGTCCTTCATGCGCTCCGCCGGGGTGTAGACGGCGTTCCGGTATTTTTCCGCATAGGCTTTGATGCGTCCGCGCCTCACGTTCTTCAGATCCATGATGAATTCCAGCTTTCGGGCGTCGATTCCTTCTTCGTCGTAAATGTATCCGTCGGAGTCGGAGACGGTCACCACCTTGCCGCCCAGCTGCAGGATCTTTTCGATCGTATACTGCGCGACGTTGCCGCTTCCTGAAACGAGACAGATTTTGCCTTCCAGGGTCTGACCCCTCGTGGCCAGCATCTCGGCCGCAAAATAGACGCAGCCGTATCCGGTCGCCTCCGGTCGGATGAGCGACCCGCCCCAGTTCAGGCCTTTGCCCGTGAGCACTCCCGTGAATTCGTTGCACAATTTCTTGTATTGGCCGAAAAGAAACCCGAGCTCCCTTCCGCCGACGCCGATGTCTCCGGCGGGCACGTCCGTGTCCGGGCCGATGTGGCGCCACAGCTCCGTCATGAAGCTCTGGCAGAAGCGCATGACTTCGTTATTGCTCTTGCCCTTGGGGTCGAAATCCGATCCCCCTTTCGCGCCGCCCATGGGCAGCGTCGTGAGGCTGTTCTTGAACACCTGCTCAAAGGCCAGAAACTTGAGAATCCCCAGGTTGACGGAGGGATGGAAGCGCAGGCCGCCCTTGTAGGGGCCGATGGCGCTGTTCATCTGGATGCGAAACCCGCGGTTGATCTGTATCTCCCCCTGGTCGTCCATCCAGGGCACCCGGAACATGACCACGCGTTCCGGCTCCACCATGCGCTCCAGAATTTTCGCGGACCTGTATTCCGTGTGCCTGTCCAGTACCAGCGAAAGCGACTCCACAACCTCCTGGACGGCCTGGTGGAACTCCGTCTCGCCGGGATTTTTGGCCTGAACACGCGCCATAAAGGTGTTGACGTAATCTGGCATTCGTTTTTCTCCTCTTGATGTGACGCTGATATAAAACTGCCGCAACTCCGTCGCCTTCCAGCCGGCGGAGACCGCCCGATGAAAGCACAACACGATCCCTCTATAGCCCTGCGTTCGCAGGAGCGCCACGCCCCAAAGCTCGGCTGGAAAGCGGCGATCGGGGACGGCGATCCGCACCCCACGGAGCGGATGCAGCTGCCTGCCGTATTGCACGCATCATCATGAGATGGGATGCGGCCTCGTGCAGAAAATCTGCGGGTACTTAGAGTAGCACAAGTCTCTATCGTCCAATCAACAGATTTTTAGGGCGGGGTGTGTCCGGTTAATTACGCCGGGCGAAGGCGCGAGTAGCCGCGGGCATACAATGAAAAAACGCTGACCGCCCCTGAAATGCGGCCGGTGCACAAAGGCAGCCCATGTCAGTCCATGTCGGCAGTCATCAATGGTCGATTTTTCGCCCGGCGTAACTAACCGGATACGGCGGGGTCGGCCGGAAGGAGCGGAAAGGATTGCATGCCCGCACTGTGCCGTAGCGCCGGCCGTGATTGAAGTCTTCACTGTATAAAACCTCTGCGCCCATCCTTTCGGCGGCCGCGCAGCCGCGCTTACTCCGCCGGGATTCCGGAATCCGGATCATCCTTCCAGAGATCCGTGATCCGGCGCGCGCCGATGTAGCGCATGTTGTACCATAACTTGTTCAGGTCGCTGATGATAACCTGCCGGGCCTTGCGCGCGGCGTGCAGGAACTTGTTGTCCCCGATGTAAATGCCCACATGGCTGGGCTGTTTCCCGCCCGAGGAGAAGAACACAAGATCGCCCACCTCAAGCTCATCCCGATTCACCTTTTCCCCCTGGCGGAACTGCTCGCGCGAAGAACGGGGCAGTTCGATGTCGACCTTGGAGAAAAGCTCCTTCACCAGCCCCGAGCAGTCGAAGCCGCTCTTTTTGGAACTGCCGCCGTATTTATAGCGCACGCCCAGCAACTCGAATCCCGCCCTGACTACCTGGACGCGGCGCGGCTCGGAGGCCGCATCCTCCGTTGGACGGGGATCCATCGGCCGGGAAAGGGCCGCCGAAACCGTCGGACCCTCCGGCGAAAGCTGCGGTTCCTTGAGGATCCGCTCGGCCGTCGAAGACGTCGCGCTTGGGGCGGCGGGCAGTTGGAGCTCCTGCCCGATCTTCAATCGCGTGCTCCGCAGGCCGTTAGCCGCCATCAGCGCCTTGGGAGTGGTATTGAAAATCCGCGCGATCCTGGAGAGGTTGTCCCCTTTTTCGACGACATAGGTGCCTTCATTCGAAGGGAGACGCGGTTGCTCCTGCGCGGGAACACCGGGCGCTTCCGGCCTTCCTTCCCCGCGGAGCGGCGGCTTGGCGGCCCTTGAACCGGCCGATGCGGCCGCGGTGTCGCCTGCGGACGGGACCCGGAGCCTCTGCCCGATCTGAATGCGATCGCTCGGCAGGTTGTTGGCGGTTCTCAGAGCTTCAGGGGTGGTATGGAAAGCCCGCGCAATCGCGTAAAGGCTGTCTCCCTTGCGGATTACATAGACTCCATCGCGCTTCAATTCGCGTGCCTGTCGCCGGGCAGGGCGGTCCTTGCCGGCCTTTATGGCGTGTTCCAGCAGCGGTCCGGTGTTTTGCGGGAAGGCGGAGAAGGAAGATGACAGGAGGGCTGTCAAAGAAAAAAGCAGGCCTGCGCGAAATCGTCCCTTCATCGATTCGTTTCCTGTTACTCTCTAAGGCATGTCGACGGCCCGCGCCGACCAGGGCTGGGCGCAACCGCGACGTCTGCATCCTTCCGGCGGAAACCGATGATCGCCGCGCGGTCATCCAAAATGGGCGGTCCCATAATACAGAATTTGGGGGTAAACGCAACTGAAAGTTGCGCGCTTTTTTCAGTGCGGCAGGATCAACCGGGAAGGAAAAGAAGGCAGGCAGTCGGGCGGCCGTCATCGGAGCATTCCGGAATCATCGGGTTCCTGATTCCTCAGTCCCGGCTGAAAATTGGAGATCAGGGGCCGATGACCGCGGTCGAGATGGAAATAACGGCCTGCGTGCATTGGGGAGGCACTTTCCGGTTCCTGATATCCTTGATCTTCTTGATCTCGTATGCCGCCAGCGTGCCCGGCACATTCAGGACCTGGCTTTGCAGGGTCTTCCCGTCATCGTTCAGATAGTTCACCCGGACCTGGATCCCCGAGTACGCAACGCCGGCGTTGTTTTTCAGGGTGAACGAATGAAACGCGGTTTGATTGGTGTCGTCGTACCTCCACGTTTCATTGGAAATCCGGATGTAACGGTCCGGATATTTCCGGTAATTATTCAGCAGTTGAGCCTGCGGGTCCACTTTTCGCGCGGTCCTTGTCTGAGCGGCGGCGGTCAGAGCGAGGCCGATAATTGTCACCCCGGCGACGGCGGCCGGGATCCGGAACAAGCTGCGGGTTAACAACCTGTTCATGTTGCCTCCATGCGGTTTATGAATGATCTTACCTCGTTTCTGTGCGAAAAGTTGCAACAATATCGCGGCGGCTCGCGGAGGTTCCAGGTCCCTGCAAAGAATTGCTGGCGTTGGGCGAGGTGAGGGCTGATATACTTAGTCCGCCGGCATGCTCCATTCGCATGGATGGGCGTCCGAACAAACAAAGGGCGGGTATCGTGAAACTTCGCACTATCCTGTTGCTTGGCGTAGTTCTTTTCTCCCTGGCTGTCCTGTTCTCCGGATGCGTCCGGCCCCCCTCCGGGCCTGGAGAGCCCGTCGGGGTCGGGGACCCTGCCCCGGCATTCAGCCTCCCGGATATGAGCGGCCGCCAATTCACTCTGGATCAATTCAGGGGCAAAGTCGTGCTGCTTGATTTCTGGGCCACCTGGTGCGGCCCCTGCCGGATGACGATGCCGATGCTCGAGAGAATGGAAAAGGAATTTCAAGGCAGGCTGGTTCTCCTGGCCATCAACATGCAGGAGGATGAGGAGGTCATCCGGGAATACATGCAGGAGCAGGCTATCCGCTCTCGGGTTCTGCTTGATAAGGAAGGCGCCGTCGGGGAGTCCTACGGCCTGGTGTCCCTGCCCACGCACGTCCTGATCGATAGGGAAGGGATCGTCCGGTTCATCCGGATGGGATTCAGCCCGGGAATGGAATCGCAGTTCAGGACCGAAATACAGAAACTGCTTTAGAACGCCCCGGCGGCAAGCACGCGATCTGCGAGCGCCTGGATGAATTTCGGATATGTATTCAGCGCGGGCGCTCTCTGGAATTCTCTGATGCCCGCCCTGAGCGCCATCTTCCTGCAGGCGATGTCGATTTCCTGAAGCGTCTCGATGTGATCGGAAACGAAGCTCAAAGGTACCACCAGGACCCTGGTGCGGCCCTCCCTTGCCAGCTTAAGCAGCGCCTCTTTCGTGGACGGGCGAAGCCACCGGACCGGGCCGACCCTGCTTTGAAAAGCCAGGGAGGATGGATGCCCTCCGCCCAGGGCGGCGTTGATCAATTCCATCGACCGCCGGGTCTGGTCCAGGTAGGGGTCTCCTTCCCGCACATAGCTTTCGGGCAGCGAATGCGCGCTGTAGAGCAGGAAGACTTCTTCGTCATTATCGGGAGCAAACCGCCGGAGGCTTTCCCGGATCAGGTCCGCCATCGCTTCGACATAGCGAGGCTCGTCGTACCAGGACTCAACGGTCGCTATCTCGATCTTGGAAGAAAGCCCCAATTTATTGTCCAGCTTCCGGAAAAATTTCAGGCAGGACCCCGTGGTTGTCAATGAAAACTGCGGGAAAAGGGGGAGGAGGACCAGACGGGTGACCTGGTCTTCAAGAATATGCTGAACCGCTTCGTCAATGCCTGGTTTCCAGCAGCGCATACCGACATAGACCCGCGCCGAGTATCCCCTGGACTCCAGAACGCCGCTCAGGGCGGACGCCTGAGCTTGCGTTATTCTGCGCAGGGGCGATCCCCCGCCTATCTGTTCGTACAGACGCCGCGATTTGCCCTGCCGGAGCGAGGCGATGAGCCGGGCGAGCGCCCTGCGTAAAATGCCGCTCCTGATCCTGATGATTTCAGGATCGGAGAAGAGGTTGTACAAAAACGGACGGACGTCCTCCAGCGTTTCGGGACCGCCGAGGTTGAAAAGCAACACGCCCCTTCGCATGGTTTGCAGATCTCCGACGCTTTCGGTTCGGCGCTATAAGGTCTTGGAAAAAACGGGCTTGTCTTTCGGCGCCCGCAGGTACTTGTCGAAAACCATTCCCGCGTTGCGGATGAAAATGCGCCCGAGCTGCGTCACCTCGATCCTTTCGGCGCTCAGCCGGACGAGGCCGTCGGCCTCGAAGGTTTTCAGGCGTGCGAGTTCGTCCGCGAAATAGTCGTCGAAGCGGATTCCGAATTCAGATTCCACTTCGCCTTTATGGAGCACGCAATGGCAGAGCAGCCGGCTGATGACAGCACGCCGGATAATGTCGTCGTCGCTCAGGCATATGCCCCGCATGGTCGGAAGAGCTCCGCGGTCGACGGCGGCGTAATAATCCTTGATGTCCCTGTAATTCTGAGCGTAGATGCGGTCCATGCCGCTGATGGAGCTCACGCCCAGCCCGATGAGGTCGGCGCCGGCCTTTGTGGTGTAGCCCTGAAAGTTGCGGTGCAGGGTCCGGTTCTTCTGGGCCAGGCAGAGTTCGTCCTGCGGTCGGGCGAAATGGTCCATCCCGATGTAGAGATAGCCCGCCTGCGTAAAACGCTCGATGCCGGCGCGGAAAATCCTGAACTTGTCCATTCCCTGGGGGATATACCGGGCGATGGCGCCCTGCTGTTTTTTGAGCCACGGGACGTGGGCGTAGCTGAACATCGCGACCCGGTCCGGGCCGAACTCAATAACCTTGTCGACCGAATCCAGAAAACTGTCGGGCGTCTGGAGAGGGAGCCCGTAGATGAGATCGATGTTGATCGATTCAAAGGCGAGGGAGCGGCACAGGTCGAAAACGGCCCTGGTCTGTTCGTAGGGCTGGATGCGGCGGACGATCTTCTGAACCTCCGGGTTGAAGTCCTGAATGCCCATGGAAATTCTATTGAACCCGAGGCGCCTCAGGGTGGCCAGCTGGTCCCCGGTTGTAACGCGCGGGTCGATTTCCACGCCGATTTCCGCGTCGGGTGCGAAGGCGAAAAACTCCCGCGTGCAGTGGAAAAGGTTTTCGAGCTGGGCGGCGTCAAGGTAGGTCGGCGTCCCTCCCCCCCAGTGGAACTGCACCACCGGCCGCGAGGTATCGAGCCGCTGAGCGACCTGCCGGATTTCCCATTCCAGCTTTTGCAGGTAGGGAGCCAGGACGTCGTGATTCCTGCTGATGACGACGTTGCAGCCGCAAAACAGGCAGAGGCGGTCGCAGAAAGGGAGATGCGTGTACAGGGAAAGAGGGCGCGCGGGCCGTCCTTCGTTGGACAGCCTGAGGGCTTCCTCGTAATCCATGGGTCCGAAGGAATCCGACCACTCGGGGGCGGTCGGGTAGCTCGTGTAGCGCGGCCCGGGCACGTTGTAACGGTCCAGGATTTCCTGGGTGACGTTCAGGGTCTCGCCGTGCATGCGAATATCGAATTCCGCCATGGGGAAAATGTATCATAGGATGCCGGTGCCCGGAACCGCGACGTGGAGACTGCGGGCGGCATGGAGTGCCGTCGCAGGGAAATCGTGATGCCGTGCGCGTATCATGTCGGGCTCGACATGGTCATTAGGCGCTGCGCGCCTGGAACCGGCTTAGTTTGCGCACGCCAAAGCGCAGCGGATTTCCGTGAAGCTCCGGAAAATACCGGGAATGTGCCCCTGAGGTGATCGGGGCGGGTCTGTTTTCGTTTTCCCTGGAATCGTCCCATCGCCCGATTCCCGGTCATTGGGGGATCACGTAGCCTGTCCCCCTGAGGCCATGGCGCCGCGGCCCAATTCCCGAAGGATCTCGTACCTGCCTATTTTTCCCATGAGGATTCCTATTGCTTGATGACAGCCGCTAAATCAGTCCGGCGCTCCCTGCGGCGAATCCGCTTTTTCAATCCATCGGACAGCCGCAGCGGCGCAGTTCGCAACTCTCTCTTCCGGATCCTGAAGGAGGGCGCGCAGCGGCGCCAGCGATGAACGGGCTTCCGCTCCAAGACCTGACAGAACGACGACGGCCGCATAGCGGACATCGGCGGCCGGATCGCCTAACCGGGCGGCGACCGCCGGGCCGACCTGTGCATGGGGCGCACGGATGCGGCCCAGCGCCAGCACGGCGGCCGCTCGCACGCTCTCATCCGCATCCGCCGCATGGCGCACAAGATCCGGGATCGCAGGATGCGCGACCCGGCCGAGCCCGCCGATCTTCTCGGCCGCCGTCCTGCGCACCTGCGCATCGGAATCTCCCAGCGCCTGCAGCAGAACGGGAAGACCGCGCGCCGGGTCGCCCGTCAGGCACGCCAGCGTAGCCGCGCACGCCAATCGCAGAGGCGGGAAAGGCCTGGAGGCCAGCGCATCCACGTCGGAAACCGCCGCGGCTGCGGGGGGACCGATCATGGCAAGAGATTGGAGCGCCGCGATGACCGTCTCGGGATTCGGGAAACGGAGCATCCTCCTTAGCGCCGGGACGGCCGGTTCCCCGATTTTGGCGAGCGCCGCGGACGCGGCGTTTCGCAACGCTTCGCCGGCAGAAGTCAGGCAACGGCAGAGATTACGGGTACAGGCGGCGGCCGGAGGTCCGATTCCCGCGATCACCGCTGCCGTTGCGGCACGAAAACTGTCGGGCTCTCCCATGGCGAGCGCGGCGTCAAGATATTGCACGGCGGGATCGCCGATGCGTCCCAGCAAGACCAGGGTCATCAGGCGGACGGATTGCGACGGATCCTGGATACAGCCGCCCAGCTCCTCGACATAGGGCGAGGGATCGGCTTCGGACCGGAGCAGTTCCGCCAATGCGGCCGCCCGCACCTCCGGCTGGTTCCGGGCAAGGCGGTCTCGGATGGATGTCTGCGGTTGCATTACATCATGTTCCCCGCGCCCGGAGTGTAGGAGGGAGAGACCACACCCACGGAGGCTATTAAATTGGTGCATTGAACCACGCCGGCGACCTGAACCACTGGAGCGTTTAAGGTTATGGACCCGGCGTTGATGGTGAGCGAAGCTGCCGTGATGCTGACCGAACCGCCTGCCGTGAGCGAGTCTGAAGACGCGATCGTGGTCGTGCGGCTCGAGTTGACGGTATGCGATTCCGAGCCGTTTATCGTCACGGTCGAATTCCGGAAAACGTTTTCGGTGTAGTTTCTTTGGACCGTCAGATCCATGTTCCCGCGGATGGCCGTGGTTTCATCCCCGGTGATATTTGTCGTGCGGTTGTTGAGGACATCGATGCTCTCGTTGTTCTTGACCGTCAGCGTCTGATCATGCTCCACCACGGTGTTCATGTCGTACTGGGCGTGTATCAGCACCTCCTCGGAGCCCGCCGTATCCTCAAACCGGATCTGGTTGTAGCCGCTTCCCCCCGGGGAGCTGGAGGAAATAACGCCGCTCTGGGTTTTGTTGGCAGGCAGATCGTAGGGAGGCATGTTCATTCCGTTGTACACGCTTCCCACAATGATGGGGCGATCCGGATCTCCTTCCAGAAAGTCGACCACCACTTCCTGGCCGATCCGGGGAATCTGAATGGTTCCCCACTGGCGGCCGGCCCAGTTGGTCGCCACACGGATCCAGCAGGAACTGGATTGGTCCTGCGGGTTTTCACGGTCCCAATGGAAGTGGACCTTCACGCGCCCGTATTTGTCGGTATAGATTTCCTCGCCCGATGGTCCGACGACCACAGCCGTCTGACAACCCCAGATCCGGGGCTTCTGCGTTACGCGCGGGGGACGGTATTGGAGGCTGAGCGGAATGCAGGAAAAATGATTGGCATAGTGGTTCCGGCCGATTTGATCCTCCGACTGAAAGCCGCCCTCATAGGCCGAGTGCGACACCGCGGTCAGGATGTAGGAGCCCTCCGCGTGCGGATGCCTTGTCAAGGTGAAGCGGTAGCCCGGCGTCATATGGTAGATGTTGCTTTCCCCCTGGATGATAAACTGCGACGTCTCCAGTTGTTCCACTGCGCGCTTGGCGAAATCCCGGCCCCGCCCCTTGTCCTCGTAGCCGCCCGGATAATGGTAAATCTCGAACTGATCGTTGCCGCTGACTTTCAGCTTATGGTTCACCTTTCCCACCGTTGTCGACGGGAGGATGTCCTGACTGGCTAGGAGATTTGTCTGCGGATTCTCGAAGTCGTAGTCCTGCAGGCTGAACTTGCCGGGACCCAATCCCTGCGTTTTCGTCCAATTGGATATGCGGGTTTCGTCCCGCCCGCCGCCGGCGTCGACATCGTAGATCAGCGACGCCTGGCCGGGCATGTCGTGATGGGAGGCCTTGCTGTCGGCCAGGACGAGTTTGTGCGAATCCTTTGTAAACCGGAAAAAATAGAAAATGCCCTCTTCTTCCATGAGCCGCGATATGAAATTGAAGTCCGTTTCGCGGTACTGCACGCAATATTCCCTGGCCTGGTAGGAGCTCTGCAGCTCCCAGGTCACCTCCATCCCGTCCAGCAGCTTTTTCAGGATGTCGGGAGCCGTGAGTTTCTGGAAAATCCGGTTGTTTTGCCGCTGAGTCAGGATCCACAGTTTCGGGGATACCACGGCACGATACCTGGACAGGCGGCGGGTGTCCGGCAGCTGCGAGAACGCCGTCATGATGCCGTGGATGCAGCGCGGGGGTTCGGCGGGATCCGGCCCCACCACGCCGAAGGAAACCTCCTTGCCCAAAACGTCTTCGAATTGGATCCGTCGGTTTTCCGAAAGCAGCTCGAGCTGGAAGCTGAAGAGCTGCGAGATTCCCTCGCTTCCCGTGAAGGATTCCAAGAGGAGCTCGTTTTTCCCCAGTTTGGTTTCCATATAAAGAAAGCGATTCTCTTCAAGAAATTTCTCCGCCATGTGAAGCCTCCCTGTCTTTCGCCGAATGACGGCCCGCGAGCCCCCGGGGCGGGGGCGGGCCTGCGTGCCCCACCGCGAAGCGCGGACTAGGAATAAACGAAGGAACCGTCCGGGCCGACATGGACGCGGACGGATTCAAGTTTCTGTCCCTCGGCAATGCGCGTGAGCAGCAGCCGCGAGATCTCCGGCAGCAGCGTGTTGGTCAGGATGTTGTCCACGTTGCGCGCGCCGCTTTCGACTTCCGTGCAGCGCCGGCCGATTTCATCGATCAGGGCGTCGCTGCAGATCAGGTCGATTTTATGATTCTCGCGGATGCGCTTCTGAATTTTCTCGAGTTTCAGCAGGATGATCTTCTTGAGCGCCTCGTCGCGGATCGGATAATAGGGAATAATCACCAGACGTCCGAGAAACGCCGGCTTGAAGATCTTGTTCAACTCCGGCTTGATCGCCTTGACGATGCCCTCGGGGCCGGGCATGGTTTCCGGATCGGCGCAAAGTTTCATCATCGAGTCCGTGGCGGCGTTGGACGTGAGCAGGATAATGGTGTTCTTGAAATCGATCTCGCGGCCCTCCCCGTCTTCCATCCGGCCTTTGTCGAAAACCTGGAAGAAAAGCTCGAGCACGTCGGGGTGCGCCTTTTCGACTTCATCGAGCAGAACCACGGAATACGGCCTGCGGCGGACGGCCTCCGTGAGAACGCCGCCCTCTCCATACCCCACATATCCCGGAGGAGAACCTTTCAGCGTCGAGACCGTGTGGGCCTCCTGGAACTCCGACATATTGATCGTGATCACGTTGCGTTCGCCGCCGTAAATCAGGTCCGCGAGAGCCAGGGCCGTTTCCGTTTTTCCGACGCCGCTCGGACCGATCAGCAGAAAAACGCCGATCGGCTTCTGCGGATCCTCCAGCCCGGCGCGCGACGTGCGGATGCGCTGGGCGATGGCTTCCATCGCATGGTCCTGCCCGATGACGCGCGCCGCCAGGTGTTTTTCGAGATTCAGAATCGTCTCAATTTCGTCCTTCACCATTTTGCCCGTGGGGATCCCCGTCCAGGCGGAGATGACCTCGCCGACAATCTGGGCGTCCACGCAGACGCGCATCAAGGGGGTGTCGCCCTGCAAGGAAGCCAGCTCGGCGTTGAGCTTGTCCAATGCCGAGCGCAGGGCGGGGGCGTCCCCGGTTCCTTCCTCCAGGTTCCGGCGCAGGTCGCGGATCTGGGCGACCAGCGCGGCTTCGGCCGCGAAGCGCTTTTCAAGCTCGGCAAGGCGGGCCGCAACTTCGCCGCGCTTCTTCCGGATCTGCTCCAGCCGTTCGGCGTGGTCGCCGCCCGCGGCGGCCTCACGCAGAAGCACGCGCTCCTGCAGATCCAGGTCGTCCACCTGGCGCCGGGCGTCTTCGATCGGCGGGGGCGTGGAGCTTTGGCCGAGCGCCAGGCGCGCGCACGCGGTATCGAGCACGCTGACCGCCTTGTCCGGGAGCTGCCGTCCGGCGAGGAACCGGTGGGACAGGCGCACGGCCGCGGCCACCCCCTCGTCCAGGATCCGGACTCGGTGATGGCTCTCCAGCGAATTCACGATGCCGCGCAGCATCACCATACAGGCCTGCTCGGTCGGTTCCTCCACCTTAACGACCTGGAAGCGGCGCGCCAGCGCCGGGTCCTTTTCGAAATATTTCTTATACTCGGACCAGGTCGTTGCGGCGACGGTCCGCAGCTCGCCGCGCGCGAGAGCGGGCTTGAGGAGATTGGCGGCGTCGTTCTGGCCCGCCTGCCCGCCGGCGCCGATCATGGTATGCGCTTCGTCAATGAACAGGATGATGGGCGTCGGGGACGCCTTCACTTCTTCAATCAGCCCTTTGAGGCGGTTTTCGAATTCCCCTTTGATGCCGGCGCCCGCCTGCAGCAAAGCCAGATCCAGGGTGCGCAGCGTGACGTTCTTCAGCGCCGGCGGGACGTCGCCCTGGGCGATGCGCAGCGCCAGGCCCTCGACGACGGAGGTTTTCCCGACGCCGGCCTCGCCGGTGAGGATGGGATTGTTCTGGCGGCGCCGCATCAGGATATCGACCATCTGCCGGATTTCCGCATCCCTGCCGAGCACCGGGTCGAGCTGTCCGTTCCTGGCTTTTTCCGATAAATTGACGGTAAACTGGTCGAGGTTGGGCGTCTTGCCGCCGGCGGCGGGGTGCGGCGCGCCCTCGGGAGCATAGGCCGGTGCGGCCGCCGTGAGCTCGTCCTCCACCGAGCCGCGCACGACGGCCAGGAAGTCTTTTCTCAGGGCGTCGGCTTCAAGCTTCAGCCACTCCCTGCTGATCTCGCGCACGATGCGGGCGAGCTCCTCGTCCGTCAGAAGCGCGAGAATGGTGAAACCGCTGCGCACCTGGCCGGCCCCGTAATCGATCGAGCCCAGAGTCCAGGCCTGAACCAGCATCTTCAGCACGCTGGGGCTGATGGCCGGAGTCCGTGCATTGCCCGATTTAAGCTTGTCAAGACTGCGCGTCAGGTCCGCCGTCAAGCGCGATCCATTGACGGAGAAGCGGTAGAAAATCCGCGCGGCATCGTTGTCGCTCGCTTCCATGAGCTTCATCAGGTAATGCTCAATTTCGACGTTATAGTGCGTGCGCGAAAGGCAGAGCCCGGCGGCCGCTTCAAGCGCGCTGCGCGTCGGCGAGTTTAACTTGGCGATCAAGGATTTAAGGTTTACGGTCATGCGCCACTCCTCTTCCTGGGGGATGCGCTGCGCTGTCGCCGAATCCTTTGCGGCGCCCCGGGGGATTCGGGGACGGCGCGGCGCCGAGTCTATATCTGCAGAATGCTTTCATCCGGATCGCGCGCCGGAGGCGCGGTCCTTGCCCACGTCAGCCACCCGAGGCGCGGCGCCGCCGGGCTTTCCGCGCCCAGCTCGCAAGGAGGCGCCTCTTCCTTTTTCAGCACAAGCCGGACTTCAAAGTCCCATTCATTTCCTGCGTAAAAGCGGACCAGGGCGCGCAGCGGCGCATGCGCCGGGCCGTCGGGCAGGAATTCCAGGTACTGCTTCAAGGTCAACGGACCCAGTCGAATGCGTATGCCGGATTGCTGGTCCCAGATCTCGTCGCCCACGACCGTGCCGAAGCCCAGCCGTTCGGAATCGGCCTCCGTGTCCCTCAAGCCGCATTGCGCCTCTTCGTCGATGGGGCGCCATTGGCCGATAAACTGCTCGATCTCGACGGGAACGCCGAAATAGTCGATCAACAGCCCTCGCAGGCCGGCGGCGGAGCGGGTAGCGGCCGCCAGCAGCCCGCAGCGGAACAACAGCGCTTCGTCGCTCACCGCCTGGCGGCCGGCAAGACCCGGGGTCCCCAATCCGATCAAATCCATCAGGTGCGGCGTAAGGGGGTCCGTCTCGCCGCGCTCATATCCGACGGTGAAATGGTGTTTCTCCCAGGCCCGGAAGAAAAGGGAGATCGCGCGGTGATTGAAGATGTCGAAAAAGGCGCGCAGGGCGGTGTCGCGGGCGCGCAGCCGCTCGCGCAACAGAGCCGTGTAGTATAGAGGGAGCACGCCCTGCGGTCCGGTCAGCCCCATAAAGTTGACATCCATCCGCGGCTGCCCGCCTTCGGGCCGTTCCAGCCGGTCGATGGGGCCCGGGGGAAAACCCATTCGGGGCGCTGCGCGGAAACGGACGATTTCCGTCGCGGGGTCGAAAAAGCGGCCGACGGGCCGGAGCTCCGGGAGAAGCCGCATCAGCAGGCGGACCGCCTGGAAGAAATCGAAAGAAAAGGCTTCTTCCCGCAGCTGGTCTTCCATTTCAGGCGGACCCTTTTTTTCTACAGCAGGATTTTCCTGCCGGCTCGCGGGGGCCACAGGCGCAGGACCTCCTTCCTCTGGCGCGTGGAGACGCACAACTGGCTGAAGCTGTTGAGCGTGACGTACAAGCCCAGGAAATGTTCCAGAACGCTGGCGAAAAGGTACGCGCCGCCGCCGACGAAATGATCCTCGTCGAGCAGCATATCCACCCGCGTGCCCCGGGCGAAAGTGATGCCGTTTTCGGAGACGATCCGGGCGAAATGCGGACGGCTGTCCAGTTGCAGAATGCCTTCGATCTGTTTGGCGGCGTATGAAGAGCGGGTGAAGTCGTAGAGTTTCAGGATCTCCTGGAGCGCCTCTTTGCCTTCCGAAACCAGCGAAAGATAATTGAGCGAAAGATGCGATATCAGGCGCCAGAGCGACGACCGGCCGGTCGGCGGGCGGAGAGTCGGGGTCGGTTTTCTCAAAGCCACAATAGACTGGACCGGCACGGAGCCTTCGATTTCAAAATCGCCCGACTCCACGCCGAACGGCAGGCGCGCGGGAAGGTCCCGGTTCGTGCACGTGAGGCGCACGGTCAGGCTGTCCAGTTCGGGCGCGACGGGCCGTTGTTCCACATCGACGAGGGATAGAACCATCTCCGTGCCTTCGTCGTCGCGGCGGCCGGAGGCCCGGCGCGAGGCAATCCAGAAGGTCCGGCCGCGGTGGGCCGCCGATCCATGGCGATAGGAATAAAACGGCTCGAAACGAACCGGCTCCTGCGTTTCCGGGCGCACGCTGACCACCTCATCCACGGAGAATATCTCGGTGGCGTTGGGGCGGCGCACGTCCGGGACGATCGGGTACTCGAAACGCCGCTGGGTGATGAGAATCGGCTCCGCCGTCTGTTTGAAAAGGTTCACCGCGGGCGCGCAGGCCAGCTGGAAGGTCTGGGCCTGGACCCCGACTTCCAATGCCTGGCGGCGTTCGGTCCATTCGAAAGGCGCGATCAGAAAGAGGACCTCGGCGCGGTCGCCGAAACCCTGCATCGCCTCCTTGAGGCCGATCAGGTCCATGAAGAAGAACTTTTCGGGGAAGACGAAAAAGTCCTGCAGCAGCCCGTATCCTTCAAAGGAACGGCGCGGATTCGGCAGCATCCCCTCGTCCTCGGCGAAACCCAGGGGATGCAGAGCGTCCGGGGGAAGAGACACGGGGGCCGTCCTCGATCCCGGCGTCGGGTCCCGCACCAGGATTCGGACGAGGCGGCTGCAAAGAAGCTCGTACAGCGTATGGATCATGCCGCTTTCGCCGTTGAGGAAAAAGCGCAGAGGATCCGGCGCCGCTTTTTCAAAAGTCAGATCGCGCCATGTCTGCAACTCCAGGCGCAGGGCCGCAACCGCCTCGCCCGGCTTGACCGCCGGCTGCATCCGGTCGGCGGATCTCCAGTCCGCGGCCACAACGCGGACCGGCCAGAGGTAGGTGTCGTAGCACGTGCGGAACTGGCAGGGAACTCCGGCGACGGGCCGCGAGGAGAGAACGGCGCCGCGTTCAATCTTCATTCCCGTGCCGATCTGCGCCTGCGCGGGATTCATGCGGAAATCCACGATGGTCATGGAGGGCACGGGACGGAGGAAGTGCGGATAGACGATGTTGAGGAGCGCCTCGGTGATTTCGGGGAATTCGTCGTCGATCTTGAGGTGGATCCGGGCCGCCAGGAAGGCGAAGGCTTCCAGAAGCCTTTCGACATGGGGGTCTTCGCATTTGTCGGGTTCGAGGTTCAGCCGGGCGGCGATTTTAGGATACTGCTCGGCGAACTGCGCGCCCAGGCGCCGCAGAAAGCTGAGCTCCCGTTCATAATAGAGCAGCAGATCGTCGCGCACGCTAATCGCCTTTCACCTGATATTCGCCGCTGTTGAGTTGAAGCACCGTGTCGAACAGAACCTGCTCGGGCGCCGGATCCATCTTGAGCAGCGCCTCGATCTGAAACCGGAGCACCCGGAACCCGGAGCTGTCCAGCATACGCACGCGCGCATCGGCCAGCCTGGGCTCGAAAATGCGGATGGTTTCCTCGATGAGGTGCATCAGGCGCTGGCGGTCGCGGGGAGAGTTCAACCCCATCGAGGTCACATCGGGCAGGCCGTAATTGTACAGGGACCGGAAAAGCTCCTCATACGTCGCGGGGACCGCATCCGGGGTCCTGCGGCTGTTGAGCAGCCACTCCAGATCGCGGCGCAGCGAGGCCTTCAGTTGCCGCACCGACTGGGAACGGTTGGCCGGCGGGTCCATGGTCTGGTCGGGATTCAGGTCGATGAGACGATCCAGCAGTGAAACGGTAACGGCGAGATCGGGATCCGCTCTCGGCATGGCCTATCTCCTGCAGGCCAAGGCCTGCAACGGATCCAGCCGGCAGATGCGGTCGTAGATCTTCTGTTTCACCTCAGGGTCGGCCTTGGATTTTGTGAGACA
This sequence comes from uncultured Acidobacteriota bacterium, assembly GCA_964481255.1. GTDB lineage: Bacteria > Acidobacteriota > UBA6911 > UBA6911 > UBA6911 > UBA6911. The sequence continues at coordinate 22,625 of CAYZTZ010000012.1, forward strand.
TTGGTACAAAAGGCTGAAGGGCTGCGCCACGAAGGCCGGAGCCTCCCATCCCTCCAGACCCCGGGCGTCGATTTCCGCGGTTATCTGCTCCAGTATGGGCTGCGCGATGTGTTCATACCCAATGGAAATACAGAGCTGCGCCAGTTGCAGACGCCGCTGGAAGCGGCCGCGTCCGCTTTTCTCCGCGGCCGCCTCGCGCATCAGGATCTCGATGGCTTCCTGCGGCCGCCCGGCCCGGGCTGCCTGCAGCGCGAGATCCTGGGCATCCTGCGACGGCTCGGCCCCCGGCTCTGTTTCCGTCCGCGCCGCCCCTGCGGCGGATGCCGCGGAATAGGCCGGTTCTTCCGCGGCCTCAACCGCGGGCGCGATCTCGTCCAGCCAGGCCTGGGTGTCGGCGTTCGCGGCCGGCGTATCGTCGAGCAGGGTCGCGTGGCGCAGATCGGGATAGTCTGCAAGCAGCGCGAGGACCTCGGCGCGGATCGCCGCCTGGACCCGGCTGTAACCGAGTTCACAGGCGGCGCGGTAGACATAGCGCTGCAGGTCCAGCCATCCGCGGCCGCAGGGCATGGCCATCGCCGATTCGGCGATTTCAAGGACCTGCGTCCAATCCCCGTCGTTGGCGGCTCTCTTGAGGGACTGGCGTATTTCGGTCGCCGGCGCCTCCAGGAGGTTGGGGTCCAGGCCCGAATCCGCGCTGCGCAATTCCCCGAAGCGCAATCCCCGCAACAGGAGATAGGGCGTGGCGCTCGAAGGATCCTCGCGCCTTAGAAAGGCCGCTGCCGCGCCGACGCGCCGGAACGCATCCTCTTTGTCTGCGGGCTCCGGGGCCCATGGGCCTCCCGCGGGACGCGCGCCGGGGCGCGAGGCGGGCGCAACCGCCGGTTCCGACCAGGGTTCCGATTCCCCCGGGGCCGCTTCTTCAGGGGGAGCTTCCGTCTCCGGCGAAACGGCATCGGGCTCCTGCTCGCGCTTTTTTTGAAGCAGGCCGTGGACCGTATGCCGGATTTCCTCGAGCGTGGTCCGCATCGGACCGAAAGAAGGGCTTGCGTCCCCGAATTTGTCCGCGCAGATCCCGGACAAGGTCTCGAGGGTTTCAAGAATGCCGTCTATCGTGGATTCCATTTCGATGTAAAAGGCCCTGGGCGTGGCGTGGAACGCCTGATCCCAGTCTTCGCCCGTTATCTTCCCTTCGGCGATAGCGGCTTCGCGAGCTTCCTGCTTGGCGGCATCGGCGGCGTCCTGCTCGTAGCCTACGGAACGCGCCTCCCTGAACTGATACCAGTTCAGGCCTGTCCTGGTAATCGGCAGGCTGCGCAGGGTGGAGTCCATGCGGGATCCCAGCCAATCCAGAGGCGCCGCCCGCAAGTCAAGATCGCCGTCTTCCACTTCCGGGTAGAGGCAGTCCCAGAAGCTCTCGATCAGTCCCTGAATCAAATCCAGGCCCGCTCGCAGCCCGGCGAAAGATTCGGTCTTGATCAGCGCTTCCGTCAGCCACACGGCGATCTGCAGGTCCTTGCTTCTGGACGCCAGGGCTTCCTGGGCCAGCTTGAGAACCAGCGGATAATCCGCGGTTTTCCGCTCGCGCTGCCAGTCGCCCTGCGGCGCGTCGTCCTCCTCGCGCCGGGCTTCCTTGATCTTGTCATAGACGGCGGTATAGCGCAGATTTTCACCGCAGGGATTCCCGCCGGGAATGGGATTCAGCAGATCGTCTCGCAGAGGCATGGAAATGCTAAAGAGCCGTTATTCGGCCGCCGCCCCGGAAGCGGCGGGGAACTCCAGCGACCTTACCTCCAGAATAGGAAATTCCTCGCCATCGACAAGCAGCAGTTTTTGACCCACCGGCACCGTGCTGTCGTCCGCCTGCTCCCAAACCGTCTGCCGCCCGAGCCGGACGGCGTTATCGGCGTGGCGGTAGGCGAAGGGGGTCAGCGCGGGGATCAGGACTTCACCCAGATCCAGACCTCCGCAGCGGGGGCCTGTTCTCAGAACAGCAGGGATCCATATCAGGTCGCGGACACGCCTGGGAGCTTCCATACGGACGGAAGCGATATGGGCCAAAGGCAGCCAGAGATAGGAACCGGCGGCATACACCTCGAGGCGCGGACCGATGCGCGGATCCGCGTCCTCGACCGTCCCGCAGGCGGCGCCGTTCAAAACGGCGCGCGGCACCGGTTCGGCGGCGGCCTGCGGGAAAGTTTTTTTCTCGAACGTTTCGCGGCGCAGCCGTTCCGCCTGCAATGCCGAGCGGTAGATCCATGTGCCCATCCCCGCTTCCTTGCTGGCGTCCGAAAGGATATCCAGCTGCTTCTCGGCGCGATCCAGGTCTCCCGCAAAGCAAAGCAGTTCGAAAAGGAACGTGCGGCGGCGCACATCCGTCGGATCGTTCCGAAGCTCGGATGCCAATAATCGGATGGCGGCCTCCATGTCCCCTGCCTGGTAGAGCTCTTTGGCGTTCATAACCGGACCTGCCTTTCGCTGCCGCATGAGGGTGAAAACACTTGCCGGTAGCGCCCGCTCGTCGCGGAGCGCGCGCTACCGGGGCAGTGCGTCGTCGATACGGAAAGGGAGCGGCGTTTAGACGGCTTTATTCTGTTTCAGGTCGTAACCGGATTTAATCGGCCCGCCGAGAGTGCCGTCGGGCTTCTGCTCTCGATACTCGCATTCGATCTTTGCGAAATTCAGCGAGATATCCTCCATCGGCAGGGCATCGGACGCCTCGGAACCGCTGGTCTGGTAAGAGGAAACCAGGACGTCGGACAATTTGATTTTTAAAAATTCTTGCTGTTCCTTCCCGGCCTTCCTGCATGTCAGAACGGCTGTTTTGATATGTTCGCCCGTGGCGCAGGCCAGCAAAAGCTTCGGGCTCGCCTTGTCCATCTTCTTGACAAAATGAAAGTCCTGCACCGATACTTTTCCGGCCCCTCCGCCTCCACCGACCGCGAAGGTGCCCGTCTGCGCGGCGCCCCAAGACCACGAATAGAGATCAATCTCATTTCTGTGCTTGCTGTCGGTGCTCTCACCCTCAATCCCGTCAATCTTCAGAAAATAATCAACGGCCATTTTCGATCCTCTCCTTTTCAAGATCGCGTCCGCCATCGTCTTTCAGACGGCCGGACGCCGATAGGTTTCTAGCCCCGGGCGGAGGCGGGCAATTCCGCCACCAGGCGAAGCGATACGGTCAATTCATCCAGCTGGAAGTGCGGCCGCAGGAATGCCACGGCGCGGTAGGCCCCGGCCTTGCCCGGAATTTCCATGACCTCGATACGGGCGTCCCGCAGCGGGTATTGCGCTTTGGTCGCCGGCGAAGCGTTGTCATCGGGGGTCACATAATTGGTGATCCACTTGTTCAGCCACCGCTCGCATTCGGAGCGGGACGCGAAGCTGCCGATCTTGTCGCGCATCATGGCCTTGAGATAGTGCGCGAAGCGCGAAACCGCCATGATGTAGGGCAGCTGCGCCGCGAGGCGCGCATTGGCGTTGGCGGCGTCGCTGTCATACAGCTTCGGCTTATTGCACGACTGCACGCTGAAAAAGGCGGCGTAATCGGTTCCCTTGCAATGCACCAGGGGGACAAAGCCGAGATCCGCGAGTTCCTTTTCGCGCCGGTCCGTGATGGGGGTTTCCGTCGGGCACTTCATGGCGACGTCGCCCGAATCGGTGTAGAAGTTGTGCACCGGCAGCCCTTCGACCAGACCTCCGCCCTCCACGCCGCGGATCGCGGCGCACCAGCCGTAGAGAGCGAACGCCCTGGTCATGCGGGCGGCCAGCGCATAGGCCGCGTTCCCCCAGAGGTACTTGTGGTGATCCGCCCCGCCCACATGCTCTTCGAAGCCGAAACCTTCCACGGTCTTGGTTTCCTTGCCGTAAGGGAGGCGCAGCAGGATGCGCGGGCAGGTCAGGGCCACATAGCGCGAGTCCTCGGACGCCCGGAAGGATTTCCATTTCGCGTATTCGGTGGTGTCGAACACCTTGCCCATATCGCGCGGCGCGTCCAGCTGCGTGAAGCTGTCGAGATTGAACATCTCCGGCGAGGCGGCCGAGAGGAAGGGCGCATGCGCGGCGGCCGCGACATTGGAGATCTTCTCCAGCAGCTCGATATCCTCGGGGCCGCGGCCGAATTCGTAGTCGCCGACGAGGGCGGCGAACGGCGAACCGCCGAACACGCCGAACTCCTCCTCATAGACCTTCTTGAACAGCGCGCTCTGATCGAACTCCGGAGCCCGCTGCAGGTCGCGCAGCAGCTCCTTTTTGGAAACGTTCAGAACCTTGACCTTCAGGTTGGAGCCGGTCTCGCTCTGGTCGAGCAGGTATTTCAAGCCGCGCCAGGAAGCTTCCAGCTTCTGGAACTGCTCGTGGTGAAGGATCTCGTTGAGCTGGATGGAAATCAGGTGATCGATCTGAGCGATGCGGGCGTTGATCATCGCTTCCGCGTCCTTGGAAACGGTCATCGCGCCTTCCAGAACCTGATGCACGAATTCCGCCACCAGGTTCTTGCCGCGTTCGCGGCCCGCTGCGTCCTTGGCGAAGCGCCCTTCTTCGACGATCTGATCCAGCAGACTTCTTTCGATCACCTTTTCTACGGCCGGGGCCGCTTTGGATTTCTGTTGCGCGTCGCTCATTGATCGCCTCCTTCACCCTTGCCGCCCAGCTCGGATTTCAGCTTCTCCAGTTTTTCACTGTTCTGGACGGCTTCAAGCAGGAGTTCCTCCAGCTTATCGTTGCCCTGCAGGGAGCCGCGCAGATCCGAAAGCTTGGTGCGCAGATCGAGCATTTCCTTGAGCGGCTTGACCTGGCGGGCGACCTGTTCCGGTTCGAAATCCGCCAGGCTCTTGAAATGCAGGTCCACCTTCAGCTGGCCCGCGTCGGGATCTTCGCTCAATTTGTTTTCAACGGAAAAAGACAAATGCGGTTTCATGCCCTCCAGGACGCTGTCGAAGTTGTCCGGAGTCACTTCCACGAATTTCCGCTCTTTGAGCTTCGGCAACGGCGTCTCCGGCTGGCCGGTGAAGTCGCCGAGAACGCCCATGACGAACGGAAGCTCTTTCACCTCGATCGTATCCCCGGTTTCCACGTCGTAGGTGACATGAACCCGGGGCGGGCGTACCCGATCGAGTTTATGCTGCGTGCTTTTGTTTGCCATTATCATCCCCTTTCCCTTGTGGAGCCGATTGCAATACGCGGCTCTCGCGCAAGCAGCGCTAAAGCCGGGAGAAAAGCCGCCCCAAACGGGCGCTGCAAGATGTTGTTCCGGTCCGCGGACCGGAAGCATCCCGTTCAGGAAATTCCCCGGAATATACGGGCATCCGGATCCGCTCGCTGTTTTGTCCGTCCCATCCCCTCAGGTATTCCGAGCCGAGTCAACGGGAGCGTCGAATTCCTCCTGCATAGTCCTGAAAGTCTTCGCAAGAATTGCTGAATGAGTATAAGGGCGCATCCCGAAAGCCGTCAAGATTTATCCCTAAAACCGTCGGCTCCGGGGGAAGCGTTTCCCCCCTTCGGCGCGGAAGCCCGCATCTCGCGCGGGACGCGGGAACAGGAAAGCCGGGCACAACACCCTCCTGCGCCTGTTTCATTCTATCGGCATGTTTTCTTAAAACCTTTGCCTAATCAAGCTTTTTCTGGTAGTTTGGGGACCGATGAAACAGCTCCAGCCCGTCATCTGGACAAAGGGGACCCTGCTCGGTCCACAGCACCTGCAGACTCAGGACCGCTTCATCGAAAGCTCTCTGAAATTCCGTGTGCAATCCCTGATTTCAAACCCCTGGGGCTTTCGGACGCTGCAAGTCAACCAGGAAGCGCTTGCCGGAGGAGAATTCGCGCTCTCGGAGGCCTCCGGTATTTTCCCGGACGGACTGCTGTTTGATTTTCCGGCTTCCGAGCCGCCCCCTCCCTCGATTCCGCTGAAGGACGCGTTCGCGCCGGACCAGGATTGGATGGATATCTACCTGGCCATTCCCCATTACCGCCAGGGAGGACTGAACGTCTCCGTGGCCGGGCAGAAAGCCGATACGCGGTATTGGGCGGATGTCATTGCCGTGCGGGACGAAAACTCAGGCCGCGCGGAGAAGCCCGTACAGGTGGCGCGCAAAAACTACCGTTTGCTGACCATGAATGATCCGCGGCAGGAATGTTCGGCCATGGGCGCCGCCAGGGTGCGCCGAAGCGAAACAGGGGCGCTTCAGCTCGATCCACGGTATGTGCCTCCGCTGCTGGATTTCGCCGCCAGCGAATACCTGAGCACCGTCGCCCGGCGGCTGGTGGAGATTCTGGCGGCCAAAAGCAGCATCCTCGCCGGGGTCCGGCGGCAAAAGAATCTAAGCCTGGCCGATTTCGGCACCGCGGATATCGCGCAATTCTGGCTGCTTCATACCGTCAACAGCCACTTCCCGGAATTGCGTCACCTGTTCGAGACGCGCCACGGCCACCCCGAACGCCTCTACGAGACCATGCTTTCCCTGGCAGGCTGCCTGACCACCTTCTCTCCCAGGATCCATCCTCGCGACCTGCCCGTCTATCGGCATGATAACCTTTCCGAATGCTTCGGTGCTCTGGACGAAATCGTGCGGACGCTGCTTGAGACCGTCGTCCCCAGCAACTTCGTCTCGCTCCCGCTGAAGTCGGTGCAGCCTTCGATATACGCCGCCGCTTTGGCCGACGACAGATATTTTTCCGGGACCCGGCTGTATCTTGCGATATCCGCGGAGATGAACCAGGCCGACCTGATTTCCAAGGCGCCGTATCTATTGAAAGTCTGCTCGGCCAACCACATCGAGCATCTCGTGCGCCAGGCCCTGCCGGGAGCGGCGCTGACCCACGCGCCCAAGCCGCCCGCCGCCATCCCGGTAAAACTCAACTGCCAGTACTTCAGCATCCAGCAGTCCGGTGTGGCGTGGGAGGCCGTGGTCCGAGCGCGGAACCTGGCTGTCTATGTTCCCGGAGATTTTCCCTCTCCCCAGTTGGAGCTCATCATTCTGCTGCCGGAGGCGGCCTGAAGCCCTCGACCTCGATAAATCCCCCTGAAACCAGGGCCGCCGCGGCCTGGGCAAATTCCCCTTCGGGGGTGGTTGCCGGCAGAACTTCATTCGCTATAAGAGCGCGCAGCAGGTCGCGTCCTGTGGCTCTGCCGTCGCACAAGGAGATCATGTGGGCCATCCAGGGCTGAGCGAGGCACTCCATGTCGAACGGATAGCGGATCTGCAGCTTGCAGGATGAGGGATTCCAGGAGTCTCCCTCCAAATGATGCGTTACGACGAACTCCGCCTGATGCGAAGCATGCAGGGACGAATTCAGCATGATCGGCGCCACGGCGTCGCCGCAGGCTTCCGATTCCCAGCGCAGGAGCCATTCCCACGGGGAGCGCAAGGGTGAAGGCGGGGCCTGACGCCGAACGGTAAAAGTCCGGCGCGCCCCCGAACGCCGCTGGATGCAGATAAAGCCATAGACCAGCGACACGACCTTCAAGTCGCGAAACAGCTTGTTCCATCGTTCGCTTTCTTCGCGGGTGCGAAGAGTTTCCCGGTTGGCGCGCAGCGCGAAATCCTCCGGGTCCAATTCTTTGCGGACCAGCAACGCGACGTCAAAATCCTTTTCCGCGGCTCCGAGCCATTCGCGGATTCGATGTTCCAGCGGCCGTTCGGCCCGGTCGCTGCCCATAGTCAGCGCAATGAACCGGCCCCCGTCCCTGAGATGATCCGGCAGTCCTTCCACGATGCGGCGGGTTATTTCCTCCCCGTCCCGGCCGCCGCTGAAAAAAATCCACCTGGGCTCCATCGTCGGAACATACGGCGGGTGAGCCGCGATGACGTCAAAACGGACATTTTCAAAACTTCCATAAAGGTCGCTCGTGACAGCGGCCGCGTTGCCAATACCGTTCAGTTGCCGGTTGAACTCCGCGAAGCGGGTCGAACGGACGGAAATGTCTCCCGACCATGCCTGATCTGAACCGCGCTTCGCGGCCAGCAGGGCCCCGACGCCGGTCCCGCCGCAAAGATCGAGGAATACGCCGCGGGGCTGTTCGGGCAAATGCTGCAGGAACAAACGCGTGTTCGGGATAAAAGCGGGGTAAACGATATCTTCCGGCCCCGAGAATCCGGAACCGTCATACGAGCTCCAGCGGTCCGAAGCTATAAACAATTCTCCTACAGGGTACAGGGCGACGGCGCCATAGCACTCTGCGCTTTGAGATTTGTGCCGCAGGAGGCCCATATTCTCAAGAAGAGCCATTTTTGCGGCACCCAGAAAATGCCGGACAACCTCCGTCCCGACGGCTTCTCCGGCCAGAAACAGAGCGGTGAGGACATCCGCCTCCGATTCGGGGGAAGGGAGCGGAAGGCGCTTTTTAGGGTCAAGCTCGAAATCCCCCGGCCGCTTGAGATTCAATCGCCTGCATAGAAAAGCGTCGCTGTAATCCGCCGATCGAAGAAATTCCAGCAATTCGCCGAATTGCCCGCTGCGGCCCAGAGTTTCCGCATCTGCAAGGGGCGATCCCATTACTTCCTCATCGCAACCAGAAGAACAGCGATTACGGCAAGCAGAAACACAATCACGCCGATCAGCACCGGGACCAGGTACGAGGTCCGTTCTCCCGGGGCCGGTGCCTGTGGAGTTTGAGCCGGCGGCGCAGCCGCTTCTACCGGGGCTTCCTCAGCCGGAAGCGGAGTCCCGAACATGCGAGTGTATTCTCCCGGCGCGGCCGGCGGTTGCGCCGGAGCAGGGCCTGCGATGGACGTTTCCTGGGGAGAATCGCCGAAAATGCGCGTAAATTCTCCGGCCGGACGATCATGGACCTGGGGCGGCCGCGGAATTTCGGCGGCTTCCACGGGCTTCTGCCGAATGTCCGCCGCAAGATCGGATGGCCCCGGGATTGGAGCGCCCGGGGAAGGTGCGCTGGTTCCGACAGCGCCGCTATTGAAAAGGCCGGTCCATTCGCCTTCAGGCTGCTGAGGCTGCAGTGTCGGAGGCATCGGCCCGGAGGCGCCGGCCGCGTTGAACAACCGCGTGAACTCTCCCGGCCCGGGCCGGGAAGGAGGGGCCGTCGGCGCCGGAGGTGCTTTCAGAGAATCCGCTGAAGGTTCGCCGACAGGCGGTGCGGCCGCCTGAAACATGCGCGTGAACTCCCCCGGCTCGGGCCGGGCGGCTGAAGGAACCGGCGCCGGGCTTTCAGGCGGCTTCGAAACATCGGCGGCGGGCGGGACGGCGGTCTGAAATAATTGAGTGAATTCTCCTTGCGAGGGTTGTGAAGGCGGAAGTGTTTCTGCGGCATCCGGCACGGGTTCGCCGATCGGCGGCGCAGCCGCCTGGAACAACTGCGTAAACTCGCCCGGCGCAGATGGGGAAACCGGGGGCGGACCGGTCGGCGCGGGAGGCGTTTTGGGGACATCCGGCACGGGTTCGCCGATCGGCGGCGCAGCCGCTTGAAAAATTTCCGTAAATGACGGTACCGGCCGGGCCGTCTCCTGCTCCGGCGGCGGGCCGGCAGCAACGGCGGAAATAGAAGGCTTTTCAGCCTGCCCGGGCGAGGACGCAAGCGGAGGCACTCTCCAGACCCCGGCTCTGGTGAAATCTTCGGTTTTGCGCGGCGTGGACATCATGCGCTCTTTCAGTTTCGACAGGTTCGGAAAAGTTTCCGTTACGACATAAGGCGTGCCTCGATTGTCGCCGACCTCCAAAAGTTCAGGAAATTCCCGGCGATCGGCGTTTCGCAATCTTTCGAGAAAATCCGCCTGTCTGCGGGCGAGTTCGCCGGGGAACAGAAATACCGTGACTTTCCTGCCGGTCGCGATTTCAAGCGCCGTAAAAGTCTTCGCGCTTGCGTCCTCGATCAGTTCAAGCAGCCTGAATCTATCGTCGAAGCTCATGGGTTCGCTCCGTGTTACCCAGCATGTTACCTTGGACGCGACACCGCAAGCAAGGCGGCGCTGCGGCCCGGGCTTCCGGTTGCCGGCCGCGGGGTGCGGTGCCGCCGGCAGGCTGCAAAATGGACTGGCTTCCCCAGGCCGCTGTGGAGTAATCTCATAGGGAACTCGCGCAGGCAGGTTGGATGTAGGACGGGGCTGCCCGGATTCCAAGCGTAAGAAAGATAAGAGAAAAATGAAGCAGCTATCGAGGGTTGTGTGGTCCGAAGGCATGTACCTCGCTCCGCATCATTTTCAGGTGCAGAGCAGGTATTTCGAAGACTCCATTCAATTCGCCGCTGCAGCTCTTTGTTTCGAACCCTACGGCTTTTCCGGGTTCGGATTGGACGCGGAAGCTTTGCGCAACGGGACATTGGCGCTTCTGCACGCGCGCGGGATCATGCCCGACGGGCTGCCGTTCCAGATGCCGGACTGCGACGCCTTGCCCGAGGCGCGCCCCGTGGCGGATCTGTTCCCTCCGACGCGGGACAAAATCACCGTGCTGCTGGCAATTCCGGAGCACAAACCCGGCGGAGCGAATTGCGCGCAATCTGAGGAGGAAAACGGCCGGACGCGATACCGGGCCGAGACGAAAGCCGTCCCTGACGAAACCACGGGCCGCGATGAGAAACCGGTACGGTTGGGCCGCAAGAATTTTTCACTGCTGCTGGATACCGAAATGCAGGACGGGGTTCTGGGACTGCCGATCGCCGTCGTCCTGCGCGACGGCACGGGTCACTATATTTTCGATCCGGATTTCATTCCCCCGGTGACCGTCGTCGCCGCAAGCGACCGGCTGATGCACCTTCTGAAGCGCCTGGTGGAAATACTGGATGAGAAAAGCGCCTCTCTCTCGCAAGGCGGCGCGGCCGCCGCGCGCACCTGGGCCGAATACTCGACGCGGGATATCGCCCAGTTCTGGCTGCTGCATACGGTGAATTCCGCGCTGTCGACGCTGCGCCAGACCTATGCAGCGCGATCGGCACATCCGGAGCAGTTGTTTGTTCAGATGCTGCGGCTCGGAGGCGCCCTGTGCACCTTTGCCATGGAATCCCACCCGCGCGATCTGCCCCTTTACAACCACGGCGACCTGGCGGGATGTTTCGGCGCTCTGGATCGTCATATCCGCGCGCACCTCGAGGCCGTCGTCCCCACGAACGTGATTTCCGTCCCGCTGCGCAAATTCGCGGATTATCTTTATGAGGGGGAGATTTCGGACCAGCGCTGCCTGGACCGCGCGCGCTGGATTTTTTCGATCCGCAGCTCCGCCGGCGAGGTGGACGTCATCGCCAAGACGCCGCAACTGGTCAAGATCTGTTCCAGGCTCTTTGTTCCGAAGCTGGTTGAAAGGGCGCTGCCGGGCATGGGATTGACGCACCTGCCCACCGCGCCCGCCGCGATTTCTGCCCACGTGGACTCTCACTATTTCAGCGTCAGCCGTTCCGGTCCATGCTGGGAGCACATTGTGCAGACGCGGCAGGTGGGGATCTATGTCCCCGGCGAATTGCCCGATCCGGAACTCGAACTGCTGATTATCCTGGAATCCTGACAAGGAGACCCCGATATGGCTTCTCATCCCGTTTCTCCCGCTTCGCTGCGGCGGCACGAGAACCTTGCTCTGGTGTTTCAGGAAATCCTGGTGGGCAGCGAGCGACTGCGTTCCGGCCGCCAGACGGTTGCCGACCCCACCCTCTTCCGCCGGCAGGTGATGGAAGCGCTCAAGGCCGCCGACCGCCAGGCTCGAACCCTCGGTTACAGCGCCGAGGACGTCAAACTTGCCGTCTTCGCGGTGGTCGCCTACGTGGACGAGTCGGTGCTGAACCTGCGCCTCCCCGTTTTTGCCGACTGGCCGCGAAGGCCGCTCCAGGAGGAGCTCTTCGGCCATCACATCGCCGGCGAGGTTTTCTTCCAGAACCTGCAGGAGCTTTTAAGGAGAAACGACTCTCAGGATCTGGCGGACCTTGTGGAGGTCTACCTGATGTGCCTGCTTCTGGGCTTTGCCGGGCGCTACAGCCTCGGCAGCCGCGGCGAATTGCAGGCGGTCACCCGGGCCGCTTATGAAAAAATCCTGCGGATCCGCGGCGGGATTGCGCCGTTCTCCCCCTCGTGGGAATTGCCGCCGGAAGCCCCGCAAAAGCCCGGCACGGATCCTGTCGTCAGGAAAATCGGGATTGCCGCCCTGGCCTGTTTCGCCCTGGCGCTGATACTTTTGATTGTGTTTCAGTTGATCCTCGGCGCCGGAGTATCCGGCCTGAGCGGGCATGCAGGATAGCCGTCCCGGTCGCCGCTGCCGATTCGGCGGAATGCGCCGGGATTTTTTCCGGGCGCCGGGCCGCGCGGGCCCGCGGAAGCAATGCTTCTTGAACCGCGACACCTGGAGATTTCGCTATGAGGATCTATTGGGGAGCAGGCGCCGGCCTGATCGCCTATCTGGTTCTGGCCTGGGTTGCGGGAAGCCTCCTGCACCTCGACCGCGCGCGCTTCTATATCCTGTTCGCCGTTCTTGCGGCCCTGGGCATCGGAGCCACAGCCCTGTTCCTTTGGTTCTGGAAAAAAACGCGCCCGGGAGCCGGCGGCGCCGCCGGGCCGGTTGAAAAAGACGATGAGATCGACGCGCTGGTCCGCGAGGCGGAAAGCCGGCTGGCCGCATCCCATCTGGCCAAAGGTACCCGGTGGACGCACCTGCCGATGATTTTTGTAATCGGCGACTCCGGGTCGACCAAGACCAGCACGATTCTGCATTCCGGCCTGGACCCGGAATTGCTCGCGGGAAATGTTTACCAGGACACGGTGGTTCAGCCGACCCGGCTCGCCAATATCTGGTTTTCGCGCGGCATGATTTTCGTCGAGGCCGGAGGAAAACTCCTCGCCGATCCCCGGCGCTGGATGCGCCTGCTGGAGCGCCTGCGGCCCGGCAGGCTCCTTTCGGCGGTGCGCGGCGCACAGGCGCCGCGGGCCGCGATCGTTTGCCTGGATGCGGAAATCTTCGTGCGCGGCGGGACTGCGGACGCCCTGACCGTAGCTGCCAGAACCCTGCAGAAACGCCTCGTGGAGATGTCGCAGGAATTCGGCATCCGCTTCCCGGTCTACGTCCTTTTCACCAAAATGAACCGGCTGGCTTTTTTTGAAGATTTCGTCCGCAACCTGAACGAGGCGGAAGCCGGACAGGTCCTGGGCGCCACGCTCCCTTTGCAGCCGCAGAACAGAAGCGGCGTGTACGCCGAGGAAGAGAGCAGGCGGCTCAGCGCGGCTTTCGATGGGATCTTTTATTCTCTGGCGGATCAGCGCGTCGCTCTGCTGCCCCGGGAAAACGATCCGCAAAAAATCGCCGCCGCTTATGAATTCCCGCGCGAGTTCCGCAAGCTGCGCAACGGCGTGGTGCAATTTCTGGTCGATCTGTGCCGTCCAAGCCAATTGCAGGTCAGTCCGTTCCTGAGGGGATTCTACTTCTCGGGCGTGCGCCCCGTTCTTGTGCAGGATACTCCGGTGGCGGCTCCCCGGCCTTCCACCGCGCCGCCGACGCCCCTGGAAGCCTCCGGGAGCGCGACAGCTTTTTTCCAGGCAGGGGCGGCTCAGGCTCCGGCGGCCCCGGTTGCGGCCCCAAGCGCGCGCAAGGTGCCGCAATGGCTCTTCTTAAGCCGCCTTTTCACCGCTGTCATCCTGCAGGACCAGGCCGCTTTGAGCGCCAGCGGCAGCAGCACCCGGACGAGTTCCCTGCAGCGGGTTCTGCTGGCCTCCGCCGCGGCGTTGTTCCTGATTCTGGCCGTCGGATTTACGGTTTCATTTTACGGCAACCGCGCGCTGATCCGCGAGGCTTTGGAGGCGGCCAGGGCGATATCACCAGGCGAGGCCGTCGGCATGAACCTGCCGACGCAGGAAGCGCTGCTGAAACTGGAAAGTCTCCGGCAAACACTGGCCCGGCTCACCGCATACCAGGACAAAGGCGCCCCTTTCAGGCTCCGCTGGTTCCTCTACACGGGAGACGATCTTTATCCGCAAGTGCGCAAACTGTATTATGCGCGCTTCGGACGGCTTCTGTTTTTCCAGACTCAGGGCCGAATGCTCGCAGCGCTGCAGGCGCTCCCGATCCCGCCCGCGCCCACGGATGAATACGCGTCGACCTACGACACGCTGAAGGCCTATCTCATCACCACGTCGGAATTCAAACGCAGCTCGAAGTGGCTCTCTCAGGTACTTGCGCAGCGATGGTCCGCGGGACGGTCCGCCGAAAACCTCCTGCCGCTGGCGGTCAAGCACTTCGACTTCTATGCCGAAGACCTTGTGCGGGGGAATCCTTTCAACGAGAAATACGACTTGGCCGCCGTCGACCGCGCCCGGCTGCACCTGTCGAAATTTTCCGGGATGGAGCAGGTCTATCAGTTCATGATCTCGGACGCCTCGCGGCGCGCCAAGAAGATCAACTTCAACGAGCAGTTCCCGGGTTCCGCGGCGGTGGTGATCAATAATGTCGATATTCCCGGCGCGTTCACCAGGGCCGGATGGGCCCTGATGCAGGAAAACTTAGCCAGGGCGGACCGGTTTTTCGGAGGCGAACGCTGGGTATTGGGCGATTACGCCGTCGCCAGGCCGGAGCCGGCCAGGATGGAAGAGGCGCTGCGCAACCGCTACGTCGCGGATTACACGGCGAAGTGGCGCGAGTTCATGAACGGCACCAGGGTCGTACGCTTCAGCGGGTTGCAGGATGCCGCAAGGAAACTGAACGTGCTTTCCGGCGCGCAAACGCCGCTGATGGCGCTGTTCTGGCTGGCGACCCAGAACACCGCCCTGAATTCGCCCGGGATGGCGGAGGTTTTTGATTCCGTGCATAAGGTCGTCCCGCCTCCTGCGACCACGGTGCAATACGTCTGGCCGACGAACCAGGAATACGTGGGAGCCTTGGCCGCTCTCCAGATGGCCATCAACCAGGTGGCCGAGATGCCGGCTTCGCCCGATCCCAACCGCGCCCTGCCGGTGCGGCAAAGCGCCGATCAGGCCCGGAATGTCGTCAAAAAAATGGGCTATACCTTCAGGATCGACCCCGAATATCACCTGGAGATGGTCACCACCAGGCTGCTGGAGGCTCCGATCGATTACGCCGACGCGCTGACCAAAGGAATGGGAGCGGGCGAGATCAACGCCAAGGCGCGCCGCCTTTGCGGAGATTTCGCCGCAATGACCGGCAAATTCCCCTTCAACCCCACGGCCGCCGCCGAGGTCACGGTGCAGGAGTTGAACTCCATGTTCCGACCGGCCGGAGGCCGGTTATGGTCCTTTTACAATGAGACGCTCCAGGGCCTTCTGACCAAGCAAGGATCTCAATATGTCGCCAATCCCGCGGGCGGCATCCAATTGACCCCCGCTTTTGTCGCCTTCTTCAACAACGCCGCCCGCTTTTCCGAGGCCCTTTACCCGGGCGGCGCGGCCGAACCGGCCTTCCGTTATACGCTGCTTCCGCAGCGATCCGATCAAATCAAGGAAATGAGCCTTACCATCGACGGGCAGACGAGCCGGGGGACCGCCGCAAAACAGCATATCTGGACGGGGTCTCCGTCCCATAGCGTGCGCATCAGCGCCAGGCTTGCCGGCGGTTCGGACTTCGAATTCCAGAACCGCGAAGGACCCTGGGCGCTGTTCCGGTTCTTTGCGGACGCGGACCGCTGGGGCCAGAGCGGAGACGGATACTTTCTGGAATGGATCGTGCGGCAGGGCCGCGAAGGACGCCCGGTCCTGGTAAGCGGCAAGGAACTGACCTATCGTTTTATGGTGGATACGGGAGGGGCCGCGCCGGTTTTCCAGAAAGATTTTCTCATCGGTCTGCGCTGCGTCTCGCAGGCGGCCCGGTAAATCCGCAATCCGGAAGCCGGCAATCCAATGCCCGCAGCCCGTGCAATCGTCTTCCCTCTTGTTCCCAAATACCGGACTGCGCCCGTCCCGCCTGCCGATTGTTTTCCGCAGGCTTGGGAGCCGGCCTCGACACGCCTGCTGAAGACTATGGCACGGCGTCCGATAAGTGCTTCAGGGATATTGACTCCCAACGGGCGGCCGGCTGCGCCCGATCCGTGGGAGGAGTCCTATGGGCGGGCGCGAGATTATGGCGGCGGAGGCCGAAATTGCTTATAATCTGGCGAAAACAAGGAGAAACACCATGCGACGCTTGCTTTTGGGGATCACCCTTCTGTGCATTACGGCTCCCTCGGCAACGGCTCAAACCAAACCGCGCGTCGCCGTCATGAATTTCGACTACGCGACGGTCCGGGATGTCAGTGCGGCCCTGTTCGGCACCGACGTCGATATCGGCAAGGGAGTTACGGATCTGCTGGTTGAAAAGCTGGTTAACGGCGGCGCTTTTTCGGTCATTGAGCGCAATGCAATCGACACCATCCTTGCCGAGCAGAATCTCTCCAACAGCGATCGTTTCGACGCCAACTCCGCCGCGAAAATCGGGCGTCTTCTGGGCGTGGACGCGATTATTATCGGCAGCATCACTCAATTCGGACGCGACGACAAGAGCACGAACATCGGCGGCGGCGCGGTCGGCGGCATTACGCGCCGCTTCGGCATCGGCGGAGTGGGCAAGAAGGAATCCAAGGCCGTCGTTTCCGTTACCGCACGCGTCATCCACACGGACACGGCCGAGATTTTGAGCGTCGCCACGGGCAAAGGGGAGTCCAAGCGCTCCGGTACGACCCTGCTGGGCGCCGGCGGGAGTTCCGAAGCCGCGGCCGGCGGCGTTGTCGACATGAGGAGCAGCAACTTCGCCGGCACCCTTTTGGGAGAGGCGGTGGCCGAAGCGGTCGGCGCCGTGGCGGAACAACTCCAAGCCAAAGCGGGGCAACTGCCGGCGCGCGCCGTGAAAATTGAAGGACTGGTGGCCGACGCCACGGGCGCCGAACTGGTCTTGAACGTCGGCAGCAGGGCGGGAGTCAAGGTGGGCGATCGACTGAAGGTTGTTCGAACCGGGCGCGAAATCCGCGATCCCGATTCCGGCAAGGTCATCCGGCGCGTGGAAGAAGCGCTGGGCGAGGTGGTCATTACCGACGTCGACGAACTGTCCGCCGTCGGGAAGTATAACGGGACCTCTCCCGCAAAAGTCGGGGACCGTGTCCATAACTAGGCAGGTGGCCAATGAACTATGAAATCGGTGCTCGGGTCGGCGACTACGAGATCCTGGCGATCCTGGGTGCCGGAGGGATGGGGCGCGTTTACAAGGTGCGCAACATTCTGTCCGACCGCGTGGAAGCCATGAAAGTCCTTCTCCCCGACCTTGCCGGCAACCCCGGTCTTGCGGACCGGTTCATGCGCGAAATCAAGGTGCAGGCGAGCCTGGATCATCCGAACATCGCCGCGCTGTACGCGGCGCTCCGGCTGGAAAACCAGTTGATCATGCTGATGGAGTATATCGAAGGCACAACGCTTGAAAAGATGATGGAAGCCGCGCCGGTGCCCATCGAGAAAGCGGCCGACTACATGAGCCAGGTGCTCTCCGCGCTTTCCTATGCGCATGCCCGGGGCGTCGTGCACCGCGACCTGAAACCCGGCAACATAATGATTACCCCTTCCGGCGCGGTCAAGCTGATGGACTTCGGCATCGCCAAAATGGCTGCGGACCGCAAACTCACTCAAACGGGGAGCACCGTGGGATCGCTGTATTACATGTCTCCGGAACAAATCAAGGGCGTCCTGGACCTGGATCCGCGCTCGGATATTTATTCGCTCGGCGTCACGCTCTACGAAGTCGTCACGGGAGCGCGGCCTTTTCAAGGGGACAGCGAATATTCCATCATGGCCGCCCATCTGGAGAAAAACCCTCCGCCCCCGATCCAGGTCTCTCCCAACCTCCCTGCCGGCCTGAGCGAAATCATCATGCAGGCGCTCGAGAAGGATCCGGCAAGGCGCTTTCAGACGGCGGACGCGTTCCGTAACGCGCTGCGGCATGTCTTCCAACCGGCCCCTGGGCCCGGAATCGCGGCCGCTTCCGCGGCAAAGGCCGCGCCGCAAGCGACGATCCCGCCTCCCGCGGCCGCCCGCCCGCGCCGGGGTTTGTGGATCACCATCGGCGCGCTGATCGTTCTAGCCGTCCTTGCGGTCGTGGCCATTCAGATTCCCAAATTCCGGCAAACGGCGGCCGAACCCGCTCCTGCGGCTGGATCGGAAACCGCACCGCAACCCTCTGAAATGATCGCGCCGGCCGGGGAGTCCCGGGCTCCGGAAGCGGCTGCACCCGCACAGGGATCTGCCGGGGCTCCGGCGACCGAAGCCGTGCCGTCCGCGCGCCCGGAGAGCGTCCTGGATCTGTCTGCGCTGCGGAAACCCGCGGTCCGGCCTGCCTCTGCCGGCGGCGGGACCCAGGCGCCGGCGCAGCCGCCTGTCACCGCCCGGCCTGCTCCGGATCGTCCGATGGAAGCGCCTGCGCCGTCCGCGGAGGTTCCCGCGGTTCCCCCGGAAGACGCCGCAGCCGCCGCGCAGATGGAAGAGATCCGCAAGCAGCTGGATCTGCTGAATATCCGCATGGATACGATCAAAGCCGGCCTGGAAAATCTGCGGCGCCAGCAGGCGGCTTCCGGCCTCGGTTTGCGAGCCGATATGGCGAATGCCGCGCAGAGGATGGAATATTACTGCGGCCTGGCGGAGACAGCCCTTCAAAAGCGCGATCCGCAGGGAGCGAAAAAGAATCTCGATCTCGCAGAGCGGGAAGCAAGCAAGCTGGAGAGTTTCCTGGGCCGCTGAGGCTTCTTCCCCCGGATGGTCCTGGAGCGAATGCGCCTGAAGCTGCTTTGCTGCAAGCAGCCGACGGTCCCCGCTACCAGGCAGTCTCCAGAGCAGGCCGGGGCCCGCTTCTGCAGCGACGACACCCGGGCGAACGCGGCCGATGGAAATAGTAATCGGAACTGCAACCGGGACCGGAGCGCAGCAACCGCATGGAAAACCCCAAACGCATCGGGAAATACGAATTGGAGGAACTGCTGGGCGGCGGCATGTCTCAGGTCTACCGGGCACGCGATACCGTCATCGGCCGAACCGTCGCCATCAAGATCCTGACCGCCGAGGCTTCAAAGGACCCGGAGGCCAAGGCCAGGTTCCTGCGCGAAGCGCAAATGGCGGGGAACCTCGCCCATGAAAACGTCATGAGCGTTTACGATTTCGGCGAAGCCGACGGGCGCCCGTTCATGGTGATGGAGTTTCTGCGGGGCGAAGACCTGCGCAGCAGGATCAAAAGCGGCCGGGTCGGCGACAGGACGGCCCGGCTTCAAATCGCGCTCCAGATCGCCCGGGCGCTCGAATATATCCATAATCAGAATATCGTTCACCGCGACATCAAACCGGAAAACATCCATATCCATACCTCCGGCACGGTGAAGCTGATGGACTTCGGGATCGCCAAAACCCACGAGCTCAGCCTGACCCAACCGGGACTCACCCTGGGCACGCCTTATTACATGGCGCCCGAGCAGGTCCTGGGAAAGGAGATCACGCACCTCGCCGATATCTACGCCTTCGGCATTCTTCTGTTTGAGCTGATGACCGGCGACAAGCCTCTCTCGGGAGACACGGTGGAGCAGCTTTTTTATAAGATACTGAACGAACCGGTTGACCTGACGCCGCTTCGCCTGCAAGGTTGTCCCGAAAACATCGTCTCCCTGATCGCTCGATGCGTCGCCAAGAATGCCGCCGAGCGTCCGCAGAGCATGAACGAGGTGCAACGGGAGATCGAGCGGGCGCTGGAGCCGGAGAAACCGCGGCTTCCCGCCGGGAAGCCGGCGCAAAGACGCCGGGGCCTGATCGCCGCCGCGGCCGCCCTTGCGGTGCTGGCGATCGCGGTGACGCTTTTCTTCGCCTGGCGCAAAGAAGCGGTCGTCGCTTTGCCGCCCCCCGCCAGGGAATGGAATGCGACGCTGCAAACTCCCACGGGAGAGATGGTACTCGTGAAGCCTGCGGTCGGGTCTCCTTTTTACATGGACCGGACCGAAGTCACCAATGAGGCCTACAGCCGATTTTGCTCCGAGCGCGGCCGTCCGCTTCCGCCCGGGTTCGCGCACGAGCGGCCGGATTTTCCGGTCGTCAACATTACGATCGTCGATGCCCGGGAGTTTGCCAAGTGGGCCGGCAAGCGGCTGCCCACCAGGGCCGAGTGGGAAGCGGCCGCGCGCGGCAAGGACGGCCGTGCCTATCCCTGGGGCAACGGCCACGATCCGTCGCTGGCGAACGTGTCGGACAACCCGACGCTGACGACCCGTGCGCTGATGCCGGTCCATTCGTTCGAGCAGGGAGCCGGTCCCTACGGGACCCTTCAAATGGCGGGCAATGTCTGGGAGTTCGTCGATGAACTCGTGACTCCCAGCCCCGGCGCTTTACGGGCATTTGCCGCACTGCTGTCGCCCCCGCCGACGGCCGACGAACCGTGGTATACGATCCAGGGCGGAGCCTATAATGTCCCGCTGATTCAAAATGCCGCGTTCGAATGGAGTGCCGTGCCCGCCCGTTTCCGTCGTCCCGACATCGGTTTCCGCTGTGTCAAGGACCCGGGAAATTAGCGGCGTCTTCATCTGCCCTGAAGCGCCGCATCGATGCCGGCGATGTTCTTGCGCGCGTATTCCGCTTCGGACATATCGCTGTTGATTTTCAGCATTCGGGCGAAGTGCTGGCGGGCGGCCGGAAGCGATTCGATGCTTCCCGTGACTTGCGCCTTGCGCGCATAGGCCAGGCCGAGCGCGTAGTGGATGTAAGGATCGTCGGGGTCATAGGTCAACGCCTGCCGGCAATAGCCGATGGCGGCGTCGTAGTCGGACAGCTTCCGCTTGCAGTCGCAAAGGCCGAAATAGGCCAGGCTGCGGAGGTCTTTCCAGATATCCTGTTGCGCGGCGCGCTTCTTTTTCCCGAGGCCCGCAAGGAATCCGAGCACATAGTAATTCATTTTGCCCGCGAGCTTGCTGTTGAAGTCGCTGCGGCGCAGGTATTCGGAATAAGCCTCCATGCTTTTTTCGTAGTCGCCGCTCAGGCGGAGGCTTTCGGCGAGCCAGAAATACGGCTCGGGGTTGCCGGGATCGAGGCGGATCGCCCTGTCGGCCGCTTCGATGGATTCGGCAAACCGATCCTTCAGCCGGAACGCCTGCGCCAGAAGATATTGCGCCATGGCGTCCTTAGGATTGCGCCCTGCCACGACCGTCAACTGCCGGATGGCTTCGTCGGTCGCGCCGATATCGAGCAGCATGCCCGCAAAGCTGGCCCGCGCTTCCAGATAGTCCGGATCCAGCTCAATCGCTTTTCGGAAAGCCTGCTCCGCCTTCTGCTGTTCGAACAGCGCGTTGTAGGTTCTGCCCAGGTACAGCGCCGCCTGGCTATAGGCGGGATCGATGGCCAGCGCTTTCTCGAAATTCTCCGCCGCCTTGCGGTAATTCTCTTCGTAGCCTTGGATATAAAATGCGACCCCCCTGTCGAAAGCTTCCACGGCCGATTTGTTGCGCCTGCGGAGGATCAGAATCTTGAGTGTGACCGTTTTCTCCTGCCCGGGATAGACCATTTCGTCGCGCGGGCCGTCGGGTTCGTATCCCATTTTGACCCCGCGAATGGTGTGCGTGCCCGGAACAAGCCCCGGCAACCGAAGCGGCCGGTCCTTGTCCACCACGCCTACGGACTTGCCGTCGAGGAAGACCTCGACGCCGTCCCTATTCGACTCCACGATCAGAGTGCCGAACCTCGGAGGAGGCGCTTCGCGCGGCGCGGCGCGCGTGGGCACATAAGCGAGCAGCATGTCGGGATCGAAACTGCTTCGGTCGGAGGTAGGATTCTGCCTGCCGGAAGTGGCTTCACGGACGTTGCGTCTCACGTACTCCGCCAATTCGTCGGCCGTCACGATCCCGTCCTGATTCTCGTCGGCCTCGCCTTCCAGGCCGCGCACGACATAATACGTGAAGATGCCGTGCCCGCCGCCCCAGTCGGGGCTCTCGAAGGATCGCTCGCGGTCACGGCTGGCGGTCAGCGAAAACACGGAACGCGTCAGATCGATCAAAGAGCGGTTGATGGTTTGAACGTCGGCATCCGGGGTCACGGCTCCGCTATGGCAGGAATCCGTCAGCAGGACCTTCCACTTCGCCCGGAGCTTTCCAAAAGCGGATCCGAGCGCGTTCATGGAATAGGCGGTCTGCGGGATGCGCTCCAGTTCGATATCATAGGGGGCCAAATAGGCTTGTCCCTGGGCGACAAACCCATGCCCGGCAAAGTATATCAGCACCCGGTCGTCTTCCTTCGCCACGGACGGCAGCCACTCCTCCATTTCGCGGCGAATGCCCGCCAGAGTGGCCTTGCTCCCGATCAGGGTGCGGACGTTTTCCGCTCGAAAGTTCCCTCCCTCGGGGCTGATGAGAATGGAATACATGGCCTCGGCGTCACGCTCCGAGTAACGCAGCTGGTGCTGCTCGGGAAGGTTTTTATACTTCGCGATGCCGATGACCAAAGCGTAGCTGCGTGGGATGCGCACCGCACCGGCGCGGGCGGAAGGTTCCGGAGCGGCGTCTTTTTCAACCTTCAGATCCCTCTGGCCTTGCGGCTGTTGCCGGGCGAAGCCCGGAAGGGCCGCGGACAGCAACAGAATCCATAGTCCGATGATTCGCGTCATAAAGGTCACTTATGAGCCAGCCGGAACTGGCAGATCACGGGCCCCGTCCAGGGGGCCGAGGTGAAAACCAGGGAGTTTTGTTCCTTGCGCACGATGACGAGCTCGCGGGCGTCCATGCGGGGTATGTCCTTCAGGTTTTCGGGGAGTTCCTCGCCGTCAGGGATGTTGCGCAAACCGGCGCTGGAATCGATGCATTCGCCGCGCGCCCGGAAAATGGAATCGTCGCAACGCGGCAATAAGGTTTTCACCGGCCGCCCGGCCTTGGGCAAGGCTGGGATCGGGAATCCGGCGTCCTCATTCGCAAGGGCCAGAGGGCTCACCATCCAATAAACGATATCATGGCCCGGCGGCCCGGCGATGCGGAACCATGCTTCCGTGGCCGGGATAGGATACTCCCGGCCTGAAGTGATCCTGTTCTCCTTCCCGGTCTCTTCGCGGGGGAAAAGCAGGCTGTAGCGCCCGCTCGTTCCATAGTCCATCACATAGAGAAACCCGTCGAAGTTGGCGCGGAAACGGAAGCGGACACGGTCGCCCTTTTCAAAGACAAATCCGGGATCCACGGCTCTCCAGAGGCCGCCCTCCTGCCTTTCAAGGGCTATTTCAATGCGCCGGGGCGACGACGCGTCCGGTCCCGGGCCTTGAGCCGCGAGACTGCATGAAACGGCGAGAAGGATCAGCAGCGGTTTCATGGCTTCGTCACTCATGGATAAGGGTTATGTCCGCAACGAGGCGGGAATCGGCGGAACGCGACGGGTTCACCACATAGACGGCTTTCTCCTTGGCGGGCGCGGACGGAGGCGGAGTTTTCGTCTCGTCCACTTTTTCGATGATAAGGTCGCGGGCATAGACGTTCCGGAGCCGATCGATCAGTCCGTCGTGAATCGTCGACTGCGCCATCAAAATCTTGCTTCCGTCCGTCCGGCTCGGGGTTTTTGATTTCTCTCCGCCGCTGAGCGAGTAAATGAGGTCTTCCAGATCGGAAGCGGGTCGGCGCGAAAAAACGATAAACAGTTTTTCCGTTCCCGGCTGTTCGTCAAAGGTGAAGACATAGCCGGGAGGGATTTCATAGGGAGTGCCTTTGCGGACGCGATTGTCGCCGCCGGCGATGGCCGCTGAAGGGAAGAGAGGATTCCAGTTCCCGCTCGATCCGCGGTTGATGACATAGAGATAGCCGGACGTGTTGACATCAATTCGCAGACGGATTCTGTCGCCGGAGCGGAAGACCGTGTCGGGATCGACTTCGACGGATCCGGATTCCTCCCGTTTGAGAATGCTGTAGCGTAAACCCAGGGGGACGGATTCCTCCGGAGAGTAAGAGGCGGGAACCATCTGGGCTCCCTCAGCCCTGGCGGGCGATGCGGAAACGGGGGCGGACGACGAAGAGCCCGGCCTGGCTTCCGCGGATTCCGCGGGCTTTGCTTCCTTGGCCTTTTTGGCCCGCGGCGCGGTCTTCTTCTGGACCGGTTCCGGTTCGACCGGGGGCGAATAAAATATTTCCCGGGCGCTGAGTTTGCCGTCGGTTTGTCCTGGAGCCGGCCCCGCCGCAAGAACAAACGTTAAAGCGGGAAGGCTGAAAAATGAGACAATCCTGGGAAGACTCATAAAAATCCCCCTTTCTTTTCACCATGCGGGCCGCCGGATACCGAAGATCGCAGCGGTCGAAAATCCGCCCGCCTCGAAAAAGGGAAGAGCAGGCCGGCTCGGGCGGGCGAAAGAGCCTTGGGCACCTCCCGGTCTATCCCCGCGGCCATCTCCTGTACTACTGTCTGTTGTTTCCCCCCGGCGGTTGATTCGGCGGGGGAGTTTCGTCTCCCCGCGTGACCGCGATAATCACGCCCAC
>CAYZTZ010000013.1:0-21637 GCA_964481255.1 uncultured Acidobacteriota bacterium
CGCAGGAACCGTAGGCGGCGTAGCCCAGATGGCTCTCGTTGATCAGGCACTGCACGGAAGGATAGTCGTTCATGGTCCCGATTCGGTAACCGATCAGATCGTAATTGAGGGCCACTCCGGTGCGGGGGCAAAAAACGTGCTCCTCGGTGCCGCTGCGGCCCAGGCCCATGACGGCGCCGCCGTATTGCTGGGCATACGCACCTTCAGGGTTGAACAGATGGCCGACATCGTTGACGCAAACGATCTGTGTAACGTCGACCATGCCGGTTTCGGTATCCACTTCCACCTCGATGAAATGCGCCTGCCTCGCCATCGCATACAGCTCCGGGTCCGCCTTCCCGTCCACCGTCAACCCGTAAAGCGTGCCGGCCACGGGATGAAATATCGGGGGATCCTGGGCGAACCATGCATCCGCAACCTCCCTCACCGTCTTCCGGTTGGATGGATCGGCCTTCTCAAAAACCATGCTGTCCTTGATATCCAGGTCTTCGGGTCTTCTGCCGGGAAAGCGCGGAGGCTGCGCAGGGCTGATGTATAGGGCCGGCTTCGGCCTGACGGCGTATTCAAGGATCTTCCGCTTCAGCTCCCGAGCGGCGAGGATCAGCTGCGTGTTGATGTAGCCCGTGCCGAAGGATCCGCCCGGCTGCCACAAATGGAAATTCGTGTTGTCCGAGCGGCGCTCCTGGATCACCGTGTCCTCGTACTTGAGGCCGGCCTCGGAGGCCACCGCGAGGCGGGCGCCGGATTCCGTGTCGATCCCCATATCGCTGCGCACCCCGATGATGGCGGCTTTCCCATCGCGCAGCGTCACGCAGGCGAAGGAGATTCCGGGAACGGGCGCATGCCAGTGCCACTCGTTGATGTGGACGAAACCGAGACCGTGCATCCTCCCGTTCGCAAGCTTCCGGGTTCCCGGGGGGTGCCATTTCTGATCCCACCCTATGGCTTTTTTGCCCTTTTCAATGACTTCCTTGAGGCTCCATCTTTGCGGGAAGCCGTTCTCCTTCTGATACCGCGTGACCCAGTCCCAGTCATGCCCGCTGCAGCCGTCGTTCTTCAGAGCGACTTCCGTCGGATCCAGGCCCATTTCCGCCGCGACGCGGTCAAACATCACGTTGTGGGGGACGCAGGTGTGCGCGCCGTGCCGGAAACACATCGAGTGCCCCGTATTAACCAAAGCCCATTCCTGGGTGGCGAGGATATTCGGGATCCTGGTGCTTGCATGCGTCTTTTCCATCGCGGGATTTCTTATGCCAAGCATATGCCAGTGCATCGCCGTTATGGTGCCGTCTTTCTTGGCGCCGACCTTGCACCTGTAGGTCCCCGCGTCATCGCCGCCGCAATAGTAGCCGCTCTCCTCCCAGAGCAGCTTCACGGGCTTCCCCGCCATGATGCCGGGTTATCTTCCCAATCTTCCCCACCCCGGGCTGTTTCGCCGGCTCTGAAGAACGCCCGCGCCGGAGTTACGTTCCCGCCGGACAGATCCGGAGAGGCTTTCTTAAAATCCGCATGCCTGTTCCTTTGGCAGCCGTAAATGACGGATTCTATTGAAGCGATCTTTTGAATTCACTGGTTGTGAGACAGCCTCCGGAAAACCGTTTGCAAAGGAAAGCGCTTTTCAGATGCGAACGGGAAGCTCTTGGGAGTCAACTGTGGAGCGATCCCTTCAGCCCGACATTTCCGAAGCCCCGCTTAGGCGCTTGGTGCGTTCATATCGACAAAAAATTGTCGATGCAATTTTTTGAATTGGGCCCCAGGATTTTACATTCCCCATTTGCCAGTTTCCATTTTCCATTCATGGCATAATGGAAATTGGGAAATCAAAAATGGAAAGCGGCAACTTCGTTTCCTGCTGTCCCGAAGGGACCACTCGTTCGGGGCGAAGGCCCCGAACGAGGCTAGACCGTTATTTCAGGCGCAGCTAAGATGTTGTTCCCGTTTTGGAAGCAAGGAGGCTGGATCTATTCTGGCTCCTGGCTACTCAAATCCTCACCCGCAGGATAATGTCCGGAATTCCATCGCCCGATCCGGCGCGCAGGGATTTCAAGGGGCGAAGCCCCTTGATCAGTCTCCTGCAGTCAAAAGCTTGACAGCTCGCCTTCCCGTGCGGCCGGGCAGCCGGTCCAGCTTGTCAACAGGGAGACGGGTAGCGGTCCCCATCTCTCCCCGATCTTCTTGACATCAAAACATCAGATTAAATATGATTTGATGCATGAGAACAACTTTAACCCTTGATGATGATGTAGCGAAGCTGCTGATGCATGCGCGGCAAATCAGAAAGGCGAGTCTGAAGCAGGTAGTGAACGAGGCGATGCGTCGCGGATTGCTCGCAATGTCGGCTCCTGTTGCCCGGCGGCGGCGTTTCGAGACCCAAAGCGTGGATCTGGGCGAATGCCTGATTGGCAATGTTGACGATGTGGCAGAAGCGCTGGCTGTCGCTGAAGGCGAGGCATTCCGATGATCCTATTGGATGCCAACCTGCTGGTCTATGCGCACGTCCGCGGCATGACGCAGCATGAGCGTGCAAGATCCTGGCTGGATGGTGAAATAAATCGCGGTTCCCGTATCGCCATGCCTTGGCCCAGCCTGTTGGGTTTTCTTCGGCTGGTTACAAATCCGCGCGTGTTCAGCCGGCCGGAACCGCTTGATCGAGCGTGGCTGGCTGTAAAGCGATGGTTGAACAATCCAAATGTCTGGATTCCGCTTCCAACGGAGGGCCACCTCGATGCGATCGGTCAGCTCCTGCCGGCCACGGCGGGGCGTCCGAACCTGATCCCTGATGCACATCTGGCCGCCTTGGCGATTGAACATGGCTTGATTCTATGCTCTGCCGACGGCGATTTCGCGCGCTTCCCCGGACTGCGATGGAGCAACCCCCTGTTAAGACATCGATGATGGACCGTTGACGATTTCAGCCGCGCGCCGCAATCCGGCCGGATTTAAGCCTGCAATCGTCCATCTAATGCAGTGCGCACTTCGAGATTCGGAATTCGACATTCTGCGGTTCAAAACCGCTTTTCTTGATTCCCTCCAATACGCGACTTTGAACGTAAATATCCCCATGAAAAGAAAAAGGCTATGTGCGGAAGGGCATTCTGACATGGCCGACGGCAAGATTAAGAAACGGACCGCACAGTCCTCAAGCAGCAGTGCTTGCATTGCGGACGGGTTCTACAATTGCAGGTCTGCGGTCAATTCCAGCAGCCCCAGTTCGGACAAGATCTCCCGGCTCGGTTTTCCCGACCGCACATCCCACTTCATTTCGCGGAAGTATCCGTCCCTCAGCGCCGCATAATCGACCTTGGCCGTGGACGCGATGCGCCTGGGCAGCTCGAACTTGTCCGGAGTCAGGCCTTCGCGGGCGTTGAAAGCCTGGCGCAGCGTCAGGATGCGGCGCCCCGTCCTTATGGCTTCCTCCCAGTCGAAGTCCCAGCCGCTGGCGCCGGCGATCAGTTCCGCCAGGGGCGGGGGCGTCGTGGCCACTGTGTAAAGCGAGCAGAATCCCGAGGAATTCAGAAGCTGGTGATATGCGCTGCCGATCACATAGGCGGCGAACGGGTTCTCCTTGGGCGCCTTCAGCGCCGGGTGCGAGCCGATGGGGGCCCCGTCGCTCAGCATGCCGGTGATCTGGCTGTCCATGTGATGCGCGGGATTCGCGTCCGCGATATTGGCGGTCCCGAGGGACGGCGAGATGCGCGGATCATGATAGGGCAGGCTTTTTCCGCGCACGGCCATGGCGTACTTTTCGGCGCCCCTGCCGATGCGCTCCGCCGCCTTCTGCACGCCGTCCGCCAGCACGGCTCCGAAACCCTCTCTCCTGGCGATCTTTTCCACCATGGCCACGATGGCTTCCGCGTTCCCCCATGTCAGCTCGATCCCGTCCGTCTCTTCCCTGCCGATCAGCCCGTTTTCGTAACACTCCATGGCCATGGCGATCGCGCCGCCGACGCCCGCCGTATCGATGCCGTAACGGTTGCAGATGTCGTTGGCCTTGATGACGGCCTCCAGGTTGTCGTTCATCAGCATGCCGCCCAGCGCGGCCAACGACTGGTATTCCGGCCGGTGCATCTGGTCCTTGATGGCGAAGGGCCCCTCATTCACTCGGATGATGGCGCCGCAGCGGATCGGGCAGCCGTAACAGCCGTAGCTGCTGACCTTGTATTTGTCCATATTGCCGCCGTCGAGGTTGCTGATGGTAGGCAGGGCGTCCAGCCCGCTGAGTTGCCAGTTCTTGAGAGGGGCGTCCCCGATCGAGACCAGGAGGCTGATGTCTTTGCCCGTCCCCGCCGCCGCCAGTCCTTTGGCGTACTCGTTGTTTTCGATGATGTCGAAAAACCGGCGTATCGCTTCCGCGAACCTTTTCGGGTCCGCGGGGGATATCGTCTTCACCCCGCCGCGGATCGCCACGGCTTTAAGCTTCTTGGATCCCATGACGGCGCCCACGCCGTTGCGGGCCGCGATTCTCCCCCTCTCGCTGACGACGCCGGCCAGCAGGGACAGGGCTTCGCCCGAAGGCCCGATGCAGGCGACCTTCATCCTCGGATCGCCGCAAGCCTGCAGAAGAAAATCCTGCGTCTCGTAGGCGTCTTTCCCCCAGATTTTCGAGGCGTCCTCGAGCTTGGCACTCCCGTCCCGGATCAGCAGATAGACAGGCGAGGGGGAAATGCCCGAAAAAAACAGCGCGTCATAGCCGGCGGTTTTGAGTTCCGGCCCCAGGGTTCCGCCTGAATTGGATTCCGCCCAGGTTCCCGTCAGGGGGGATTTGGTGACCAGCATGTGCCGCCCGCTGCCCGGAGAGGGCGTGCCGGTCAGGCTGCCGACGACGAAGCCCAGAATGTTTTCCGGCCCAAGAGGATCGACTCCGGCCTTCATCTTTTCGTAAAGGACGCGAACGCCCAAACCGTTCCCGCCGATGAAGTCCCGGTAAGTGCTTTCCGGCAAACGTTCCTCCCGGATTTCGCCCCGGGTCAGGTCGACAAACAGGACTTTGCCCGCATAACAACTGGGAACCGTCATGACCGATCCGCTCCTCGTCAACGCTTGACGGCAAGGAACCGCGAAAAGAAGCGAAGCTCGCGCCCCTTTATGCCGCCCCCGCATCCTAAGAATAGCATGAGCCCGAGCGGATCCGCGGCGGCATTTGCCCAGGCGCCACGCAGGTCCTCATCCCTCCTGCGAGCAAGGTTCTCCGGAGCCTTGCGTTAGGCTAAGACAGAGGGACGGGTCTGGAGCGGCTGTCTCATAACCAGAAAACTCAAAAGATCGCTTTAATAGAATCGGTCATTTACGGCCGCCGAAGGATCCGGAATGCTGGTTTTGAGACAGTCTCTGGAGACCCGTCCGCACGAGAATTAGGGAGAGGCGGCCTCCGCCCCGACGCAGGATATCGGCGATCTCGGATATTATTGCACCGTCGTTGCGCTGGAGGGCTTCCCGCCCGCCCTCTGCTTATCGCGCTGCGCCTGGAGGGCCTCGATCAGCCCGTCCACGATCTGAATGGGGATGGCGATCACGGCCTTCACGGGCGCAGGCAAGGTGCCCGTTTTCTGCATCTTCAGAGCTTCCTCCTCGCTCTGGGGGCCGATGACCTCGCAGAACGTCAGGGTGCAGTCGATGGGCGAAAGGCTGACCTGGACGTAATTGGAGTAAATTCTCGGGGAACTCAATGTATGATCGGCGATAATCTGTACGGGTCTCTCCTCATTTGCCATTGTATCCCTCCCGACAGGCCGAGCCGTCCATCGCGGCGCGCCCGAATCGACTAACCGGGCGGCCAGTGAAGGATCCGGCCGCCCAGCATGTGGATGTGCAGATGAAAAATCGTCTGGCCCGCCTCCGCATTGGTGTTGATGATTGTGCGATAGCCGGCGCCGTCGATGCGCTGCTCCCTGGCCATCCGCCCGACCACGAATAGGAGATGACCGAGAAGCGTTTTATCCTCCTCCGAGCTTTCATTCAGGGAAACGATATGCTTGCGGGGTATGACCAGGAGATGCACGGGGGCCTTGGGATGGATGTCCCGGATGACGAGGCAGTGCTCGTCTTCGTATAGGATCTCGGCCGGTTTCTTATGCGCGGCTATCTGGCAGAAAATGCATCCGAACATCGTCGTCATCCCTTTCTTGTAGGCTCAAAACAACAGCTCCTTGAGGGCGAAGGGGAGCTTGGCGCCATTCTAACGGACACGTTCGATATCCGCTCCGAGCCGGGCAAGCTTTTCCTCAATGCGATGGTATCCCCGATCCAGATGGTACACCCGGTCGATCCAGGTTTCACCCTGGGCGACCAGGCCGGCCAGAATCAGAGAGGCGCTCGCCCTCAGGTCGGACGCCTGGACGCTGGCGCCGCTCAAGGGCCTCCCGCCTTTCACGACCGCCTGTCTCCCGTCGATGGTAATGTCGGCCCCCATCCGGATCATTTCCAGGGCGTGCATGAACCGGTTTTCAAAGACCGTTTCGGTTATGACGGAGGTCCCGTCTCCCTGGGTCATCAGAGCCATATACTGCGCCTGCATGTCGGTCGGAAAGGCGGGATAAGGGTAGGTCGTCACGTCTTTCGAACAGATCGGGTCTCTCCCCCGGACGCGGAAGCTTTCCGATCCGATGGCGATTTCGGCGCCCGTCTGGCTCAATTGGCTCAGGACGGCGGTCAGATGACGGGGCTGGCAGTGCGCGACCTCGACGTTGCCGCGCGTTATCGCGGACGCGACGGCGAAGGTGCCGGCCTCGATACGGTCCGGGATGATGCGATGGCGGCACCCCCTTAGCCTCTTGACGCCGCGCACGCGGATGGTCCGCGTCCCGTCCCCCTCGATGTGAGCGCCCATGGCGCGCAGCAGGTCGGCCAGGTCGCTCACTTCCGGTTCGCAGGCCGCGTTGTCCAGAACCGTTTCGCCCTCGGCCAGCGTGGCGGCCATCATCAGGTTCTCGGTTCCGGTGACCGTCACCGTGTCCATGAGGACGTAGGTCCCATGAAGTCCGGAAGTGGAGGCTTCAATGTATCCGTGCACGATATCGCAGTCGGCCCCCATGCGCTCGAGGCCCATCAGATGCAGGTTCACGGGACGGGCCCCGATCGCGCACCCTCCGGGCAGGGACACTCTCGCTTTCCTGAACCTGGCGAGAAGGGGCCCGAGGACGAGGATGGACGCCCGCATCGTCTTGACCAGTTCATAGGGCGCCTCCTGCCTGCGGACCTCCTCCGCTTTCAGCACCGCGGTCCCGTCCTCCCGCACCTCCGCTCCGACTCCCATTTCCTCGAGGAGGCGGCGCGCCGTCAGGATGTCGCGAACATAGGGGATATTCTCCAGGTGGACCGTCTCCGCGGTCAGAAGCGACGCGGCCATGGCGGGCAGAGCGGCGTTTTTGGCCCCGCTGATCTCCACGCGCCCCGCCAGCGAAGCACCTCCGACGACGCGAATTTTATCCATCGACCCTCCGCGAAGGCTTCCGCGCCGCGAGACAGCGGGGAATGCCCTGCAAATCGTCCAGGACTCTTTCCAAGAGGAGGCCCTCCGACTCGACAAGCGCGCCGACCTGATCCGCCTGCCCGGCGCCCAGCTCCACCAGAAGGTATCCACCGTGCATGAGACGGGGCGCGACTTCAGGAATCATGCGCCGATAGATTTCCAGGCCGGTTTCACCGCCGAACAAGGCATCATGCGGTTCGTGGTCCCGGACGACGGACGGCAGACTATCATAATCCCTCCGGGCGACGTAAGGGGGATTGCTGAGGATGAAATCGAAACAGGGCCGCCGGGCGAAACACTCCAGGAGGTCGGCGCGGACAAAGCCGATGCGCCCGGCGACGCCGTGCCGGACGGCGTTTTCGCGGGCGATCCCCAGAGCCGCCGCGGAGAGATCGATCGCCCAGCCGAAGGAGGCCGGGATTGCGCGCGCGACGCAAACGGCGATGCAGCCGGATCCCGTGCCCATGTCCGCAAACCGAGGCGTCGAGTAGAGAGACGCCTTCATTAGGCGAATCGCCTCCTCCACCAGGATCTCGGTCTCGGGACGCGGGATCAGGACTTCCGGGGTCACGCGGAAGGAGAGCCCGTAGAATTCCTGCTCGCCCGTCAGATACTGCAGCGGCTCGCCTCCGGCGAAGCGGCGGACCAGATCGCGGAAGCGCGCCAGGCATGAGCCGCTCAATGGCTCTTCGGGGTGGGACAGAACGCGCACCCGTGTCCACCCAAGAACAAACCCGAGCAGCAGATCGGCCGACAGCTCCGGGGACTCCGCCTGCGCCCGCCGCAGCTCCTCAACAGCCCATAACCGTGCGGCTCCGACTGTGTTCATAGGATTCAGTTCCGAACGGGCGGGCGCATCGTCCCCGGGCCGGCCCGCGGACCGTCTTCGGGTGGGCAACAGCGAAATCGGCGCCCTGGGA
Organism: uncultured Acidobacteriota bacterium; assembly: GCA_964481255.1. Taxonomy (GTDB): domain Bacteria; phylum Acidobacteriota; class UBA6911; order UBA6911; family UBA6911; genus UBA6911. Next base: position 8,389 of record CAYZTZ010000013.1, read on the forward strand.
CCTCGTCAGACGGCTTCCTTCAGCCTTTCGGCCTGATAATGGGTGATCAGAGCGTCAAGAACGGGCGCGATGTTCCCGTCCATGAAATCCGACAGGTTATAGAGCGTCAGCCCGATGCGGTGGTCGGTCACGCGGTTTTGAGGGAAATTGTAGGTGCGGATCTTTTCGCTTCGATCGCCGGAGCCCACCTGGTTGCGCCGGCTTTCGGCGATCGACTTCTGCTGTTCCTGCAGAGCGATGTCATAAAGCCGCGACCTGAGGACGCGGAGGGCCTTCGCCTTGTTTTTGATCTGGGACTTCTCGTCCTGGCAGGAGACGACGAGTCCCGTGGGAATATGCGTGATCCGGACGGCGGAATAGGTCGTGTTCACCGACTGTCCCCCGGGGCCGCTGGAGCAGAAGGTGTCGACGCGGATGTCCTTGGGATCGATCACTACTTCCACCTCATCCGCCTCGGGCAGCACCGCCACGGTGACGGCCGAGGTGTGGATCCGGCCGCTGGCCTCCGTGGCCGGCACCCTTTGAACCCGGTGAACCCCGCTCTCGTATTTCAGCTTGCTGTAAACGCGGTCCCCTTCCACCATGGCGATGATTTCCTTATACCCGCCCACCTCGGAAAGGTGCTCCTCCATGATCTCCACCCGCCAGCCGACGCGTTCCGCGAACCGCGAATACATCCGGAAGAGCTCGGCCGCAAACAGGGTCGACTCGTTTCCCCCTGTTCCCGCGCGGATTTCCAGAAGCACGTTTTTCTCGTCGTTGGGATCCCTGGGCATGAGCAGCAGCTGGAGATCCCGCCGGCATTCCTTTTCCCGTTCCCGCAGGGCCTCCAGCTCCTCGTCGGCGAGCTTGCGCATGTCCTGGTCCGTTTCCGCCTCGCAGAGGGCTTTGGTCTCCTCGATGCTCTGGAGAACGCTCTTGTATTCGCGGAACTTGTCCGTGACGGCGCGCAGTTCGCTGTGCGCCTTGGCGTGCTTCTGGTAGGCCGCGGGATCCGCAAGAACCGCCGGATCCGCGAGCAGCACGTTCAGCTCCTCGAATTTTTTCTCCAGTGCGAGCAGTTTGTCGATCATGGGCGTCTCTCAAATTATAGGATGTCCGGGAATATAACGAAAGCGATAGGAAGCGCGGGCGGGCCCGCTAAGCGGCAGTCTGCGCCTCGCGCGACCGGATGTCCTCGAGCTCCAGGGATGACTGCAGGGCCCGGATCGCGACCTCCAGCTGGTCGTCCGACGGCTCCCGCGTCGTCATGCGCTGGAGTCCGAGACCCGGCGACACGATCCACCGGAAAAGGCCCTTCCGGCAGCGCGGCGCCGAGAGCCGGATCAGTTCGTAGGATAACCCGGAGATGACCGGCACCAGGACAAGGCGCGAAAGGAAAATCGCCCAGAAGCCGCTCAGCTTGAAAGCGGAGAAGACGAGAACGCTGACCACCATCACGGTCAGCAGAAAACTTGTGCCGCAGCGCGGATGTAATCGGGATTGGCGGCGGGCGTTTTCCACGGTAAGACTCTCCGAGGCCTCCCACGTATGGACCACCTTGTGCTCGGCTCCGTGATACTGGAAAACGCGCCGTATGTCTTTCATCAGGGTGATGAGCCAGAGGTAGGCCAGGAAGAAGACGACGCGTATCAGGCCGTCGACCAGATTGAAGATCACCCAGTTGTGGACCGCCAGGACATAGCCCTTCAGCCAGGTCGTGATCCAGAGCGGCGCGAGAATAAACAGGCCGACGGCGACGGCAAGGCCCAGCACGATGGACGCGGCGACGGGAAGGGCCGCGTTTTCATCGCGGGTTTTCCCCGGCTTTCCGCCCGCCTCCGGGTCCGCGTCCTTCATCGAAACGTTGACGGAGTAATTCAGGGTGCGAATCCCCAACACAAGGGACTGCAGCAGGACCGCGAAGCCCCGGATGACGACCCAGCGCAACGGTTTCCAGCACTCGGACAGGCGCCGGACCGGTTCCCTTTTCACCTCGATGGAGCCGTCCGCGCGGCGCACCGCCACTCCATAGGCGTGCGGCGTGCGCATCATCACGCCCTCGATGACCGCCTGGCCGCCTACAAGAATGTCCTCCGGCGATGCGTTGGATCCGCCCTGCGCCATCTGCGATCTCAGGCTTTGGAGGGTTTTTCAGCCTTATTGCGGCTGTAACGCTTCTCGAAGCGCTCAATACGGCCCGCGGTGTCGATCAGCTTCTGCTTGCCCGTAAAAAAAGGATGGCAGGCGGAACACATCTCCAAACGGATTTCCGGCTTGGTGGATCCGGTTTCGAATCTGTTACCGCAGGCACAGGTCACCGTTATCTTGTGATATTTTGGATGAATTCCTTCTTTCATTTCAGCCTCGTTATCCGGCCGGCCGCCTCTATGCCGCCCCCTGTCGAAACTGATAGTTTATCATTGAAATTGAATTCCCGCCAATGAATTTCCGGCGTCGGGGCCGGCTCCGGGTCGTCAGGGCGCGGTTAAGACCTTTATTGTCACGGTTGCAGTGCCCACGGCATTTTCCGTATCCGTAAATTTCATTGTTACTGTATAACTTCCGGGGCTGCTGTAAACGTGATTAACGATAGGGCCACCGGAAGTGAGAGGAGTGCCGTCTCCCCAATCCCATGTGGTGCCTGCCCAGTAAGGCACTCCCGGGTAATGATAGGCAGTTTTGTCATCCGAGTAGAAGTACGAATCATTCCACGCAAGGACAAGATCTCCTACCCGTACCGTGTCCGACGAAACCTCGATTCTGACCCTTGGGGGCGTATTGGGGCGAGTGGGATCGATAGTATCGTATCGTAGGAATCCCTCCGGTGTGGCATCGACATTTTCCAGAATCTCAATATGCGCCGCATAGGCTCGCTTCAAATGATCCAGCGTAATTTTATCCGGCGTATCCAGTGTGGAATGGTAATACAAGGGTATGGTGGCAAAATTAGCCCATGGGCTTGTTGTCGGCGCCATCCCCCACTGCGGGCCGCCTCCGGTCGATCCAAAACGATTTTGGGTGCAGACAAATCCGTATTTATCCATAGTAAATGCAGCAAGCCTCGTCAAGGTATAATTATTGGAGATAATATAGACTTCATTGTCTTCGGACGTCGGCACGATCTTGCCTTGGGTTTCATCGAAAACATATTTTATACCGATAGCCGCATGGTCTATATCCCACACGATCGCTTTTTGCAGTCGATCCTTGTGCGCTTCAGCAAATTGGTAGTGACCGGTATTGTTATCGAAATCATGTCCACACAACCACGCGAAGATCATGTCTCGATTTCGTGATTTCTTCGGCTTGGACGCAAAGTATTTTGCCCAGGCCATCATCAAGGCGACGCTGCCGTTGTTATCGACAGCGCCGGTAAACATTCCCGTGTCATAGTGGGTGCCTACCAAGATCACTTCATCCATGCTGCCGTTCCCGGGCAATTCGAAGACCACGTTGGAAGCGGTCATCGCTTGATGGGGCACCTCGAGCACCATCCTGACGGTGTGAGGTGCACCGGAGAGGGCCAGATTTCTCAAGTAACTGCCCTCGCTTCTGCCAACCGAAAAAACCGGAATCGGGAAAATATCCGGCGGCGTTACCGGATCATTCTTTTGGAATTGCGGGCTGTCCAACTGCAGGCCTGCCCGAATTACGGCAATCGCTCCCCTTTTTTGGGCGGTAACGACCGCACCATTGGAGCGGCCGGTGGGCGAGTAGCCCCGCATCATTTTTTCGTCCATCAAAACGACTTTGCCCTTAACATCGACAAGTTTAAAATTGGATGCGGACCCGTCTCCTACATATGCCAGCTCTCCCGTAATGCCTCCCGGCGGAGTCCCTGCAGTCCATTGCAATGGGAAGCCAACGATCGTGCGGACCCCCCCGCCCGGAACCTCGACCGTGATTCCAAAATCCCCAGGATAGGGACTTTTCGCCGTAATTGGTTCGGATCTGGCTTGCCTTAAACCAAGCCTGTGGAGATTCCCGAGAATATAGTTGGCGGCCTCCTGCAGTTTCGATTGCGTCTGTATCCCGGAATGAATACCGTAGCCGGCAATATCGCATAGATCGCGGAGCCATCCCATGATTATTTGCGGCGACACCGCACGATCGTGCGCGGGGGATTCTCCGGACCTGTCGCCCGATGCAAACAGCATCGCCGATAGACATAGAATGGCGGACAAAAAGGCTGTTCCCTTTGCAGTCATGGCTCTCTGCCCCTTTCAGCGGGTTCATAACCCATCATGGTTGAAGAATGTGCCCTTATGGCCTACCGATTGTTGGCGGATGGACGCCCACGCTTAAATCCGTCCCTATCCATGAACGGTCGAGCCGCCCGCGGGCGCCATTGACAAGGCGCTCGGTCGCCGGATCGTAGATTGTGCCTTCCATGATGTCGCGCCCGATAGGATCCGTGCCCAGCTTCCGCCCCGTCAGAGCCTGACGGAAATCCCCGCTGCGATAGGCGGGTGTCTGGTGATCTGGTCTGCGGCCCTGTCCCTTTGCGCGAAGGATACCCGCCGCCATTAGTAGTGATTTTAAGCTAGCCGCGGCGTCGATGCGTTGTCAAGAAAATTTGTCACAGGTATATGACATTAGGATAACTCCGGTTGAAAACACGTGCTATAGTTGTTGCATCGTGGAAAATCGCCCGACGGATCATTCATGCATCATAGATTGCCTTATATCAAACCTGGCGAAGAATGCACGAAGGGAAATACGGAAGAAAGAAGCAATCCCGCATCCGCTTTCCCTTCGGTTGAAGAACCCGGAGGCCAACGCTGAACCGGGAACTTCATTTCTTGAACTGTTGGAGTCTGAGATTTTTCGAGTAAGTATCCAAGAAACAAGAGGAGGAAAGCGGCCATGGGCTCGTAGGTCTCCGGCCCGGATCTTCCTCTGCGCAACGGCAACGATCGTCCGGTTCGCAAGTGCGGATTCCTGATGGCAGGCAAACCATGGTCTTCTTGGTGGCATTGAGCCCCGCCCTCTGCAGTGTTTTTTGTGTTTCGTCGCTTCAGTGGAGATCAGGATGGCACAACAATCTCAACCGTTCCCGGAATTTGCGCTTTCCAGGAGAAAGATCATCCTTGGACTGGTGGCGATTTTTGCCATTTATTCCTGTAACACGTATTTCATCCAGACACTCGGAGTCGCCAGGCCCAGAATGGCGGCGGATTTAAACGGCATGGCCCTGTATGCCTGGTCGATCTCCATCCCGTCCCTGGCTGCGGCTTTCGTGACGCTTCTTTTCGCCAAATTTTCGGACATGTACGGCCGCCGGATCATGCTGCTGATCTCGCTGGCCTTTTACCTGGCCGGCACAATGCTGAGCGCGCTCAGTCCGACTTTCCCGATTTTGATCGGGGCGAGCACCATATTGCGTATCGGGTCGGGCGGCCTGGTGCCGGTCTGTTACGCCGTGCTGGGCGACATGTTTGCTCCTGCGGAACGAAGCAAGTGGGTGGGACTCCTCAATATTCCGCGGGGGGTCTTTGCGATGGTCGGCCCCACGCTGGGCGGCTGGTTTGTAGACAAGCTGAGCTGGCGGCATCTGTTCTGGATGGGAGCGCCGATGATTGTTCTGTGCTTCCTGCTTGTTCCAATGGGCGTCCCCGCCGAGACCCGAAGGGCTGCCCGCAAAATTGATACGCGTGGCGCCGCACTGGTGGCGATCGCCTCCTCGGCCACAATACTCGGCCTATCCTTCGCCGGTACCACCTATCCGTGGACATCGGTCCAGGTGATCGGGTTGCTCGCAATCGGGCTGCTGTTCTGGATATTGTTCTTCCGGGCCGAAGGAAAGGCCGACGAGCCGATCATGGATCCCCAGGTATTCAGGAACCGCACTTTTCTCACGGTCGCCCTATCGGGCATGATGTCTTTTTTCGGCTTGATGGGAATGACGATGTATTACCCGATCTTCCTCCAGGGCGTGCAGGGAATCAGTGTCATGAGAAGCGGCCAGATTCTCACTCCCTACAGCGTATTGGTTGCCTTTGTAGGAGTTCCAACAGGCTTTATCCTGGCCAAAACGAAACGCTATAAATGGATGTATATATTCAGCTATGGCCTCCTGACCGTCGTCCTGACAGGGATCGCCTTTTCCAACTCGAAAACGCCCCTGTTCATGGAATTGTTGGCTACGACTCTGGCCGGCCTGGGCCTGGGTGCCATCCCGACGGTCAACACTCTGGTGGTTCAATATGCAGTTCCCAGGAGGTTGCTGGGAGTGTCGCTCGGCGCGATCTTTTTTAGCATCACAATGGGCATGGCCATTGCTCCGGCGGTTCTTGGTTCCATAATGAATGTCAGCTATGCCGCCAATCTCAGGGCGACGCTGCCCGGCGAATTGCATCAATTCGCCGATGCCGAAACGATGACCGCTTTGGGAGATCCGAAGGCGCTTTTATCCCCCAGGGCGATGATGGAGCTCGAAGCGGCATTCGAAGAAGCAGGAGGGAAAGGGAAAGAGCTTCTGAAAAAGACGGTGGAGGCCATCCGCGCGTCGCTGGAGAAAGGAGTGAGGAGCGTCTTTATATTCGGCGCCGCAACGATGCTGATCTCGTTCTTGCTCATCCTGACCGTTCCGGAGGTTTCGATGGATGCCGTGGTCGAAGACCCATCGACATAAGCGGGAAATCGCCCGCTTTCGCTGTCCGCTGCCGGGACCAAGAACGTCGCGTCGTCAATGGCCGGCCAGAGTTGTCTCCCGGGCCAAGTGGTCGAGCGATTTACCCTTCGTTTCCTTCTTGACGAACAGGAAAGCCGCCAGCGCGCCGATAGCAGCCGGGATGACGTAGAACAGGAACGAGATCCGCATCCCGAGCTGCATCCCCATGATAGCCCCGGACACGATGGGCGCCAGTGCTCCGCCGACGCGGCCGAAAGCCTGGCATCAGGACACGCCGGTGTTCCGGAACTCGGTCGGATAGCTTTCAGCCATCAGCGGTTGCACGGCCGTGATGGCGTAGTTGATGGCGAACCCCATAAAGACGCTGGCAGCCAAAAGGGTCGTGAAACCGCCGCCGACGAAGGCCATCAGGATGATGGAAAAACCTCCCAGCAGATAGCTCAGGATGAGGTTCGGCCTGCGGCCGATGATCTCCGCGACGAAACCGGTCAGGCAGTTGGCGATGACCGCGGCGCCATTGTTGGCGATCGCGAGAGTGTATGCCGATGTCAGCTTGAATCCCTTTTCCAGCATCAGGGAGGGCAGCCAGGCGTTAAGGCCGTATACTGTGAAACAGCCGCAGAAGTACGTGATCCATAGCCCCGCGGTTATCATGCGGTAATCTCTTGAGAAAAGAGCCTTGGGACCGACGACCTTAGGAGCGGGCGGGACAACGAGAGCGTCGGGATCTCGTGAGGTCGCTTGGCCCGTGGCCTGGATCTCGATACAGGCGAGGACTTCCACGGCTTCCTTTTTGCGTCCTTTGTTGGCCAGCCAGTAAGCCGACTCGCGCATCCGGAAATACAGGAACACGGAATACAGGAAAGGAACGCCGCCGATCAGGTAACAGACCCTCCATCCGTGGCGCGCGACAAGCAGTGTCGGAATCAGCCCGCCCAGCACCCAGCCGACGATCATCCAGGCCATGCCGAAAGTTATGAATAGAGCGCGGCGGGAGGTAGGGGTGGATTCGGAAAAGATGGTCGTGACTACCGGGATGCAGGCGCCAAGGCCCACGCCGGCCAGCACACGGAAGAAAGCGAACTGTCCGAAACTGCTGGAGAAGTAAATCGGAATGGTCAGCAGCGAATATGCCATGATGGAGCAGATGAGAGTATTTCTCCGGCCGAGTTTGTCCGAGATGATGCCGGCACAGGCGCCCCCGAGGATCAGGCCGAACAGGCTCCAGGACGACAGGCTGCCTGTCTGTACCTTGTTCAGAGCCCATTCGGCGGAAATCTGAGGCATGGTATAGGAAACAACCATGTAATCATAGCCGTCGAAAACCATGGCCAAACCAAGAAGGAAGAATACCGACCAGGTAAACCGGTTGACTCCCAAAGAGTCCACCACTTCAGAAACGGTGAATTTTTTCAAGCCTTCATTCTCCTCCCGCCGAGCCATCCGGTAGGCACAGCCCATGACCGACGTCCATTATATTTCCCTCCCCCGGGAATCGCGTCAGATCTTATAGCGTTGCTGCCTGGCGGAACTGGACGTCCCAGCCGTTGCCCGGCCATTTTCCCGGCTGCTCCCGTTCAATCTCCTCAAAGATTATTGGGGCGGACAGCTTCGATGCGCGGCGTTCTTTTCTGAACCGCCCTCTCAGAGTCGACGGCAAGATGCCGAATGGGCGGGAGAAGGCCGCACCGCTAAGGCCGCGGCGGCGGGAGGGTTCAACCGTCTGCGTCCGCTGGCCCGCCGGCAAATGACTTTACGGCCGGCGGACCGATGGATTGCTTTGCATGCGGCCAGCATAACCAGTCGCAGGGCGCCGCGGCAGATGGACGCCGCTTGACGTGCACCAGCCACCATCGCAGCGCTAATCGATTTTTTCCCTGGATATGAATTGCATGTAGCCCGTCTGGTAGTATCCGTTGAAATAGGGCGCCAGATGCAGTGGTATGAACAGCAACGGTTTGCCCACCCTCTTGATGTCCATCGGATTGTGCTCGAACCCTCTGGGGATATAGAGGATACAGGGCTTTGTGATGATGTGTCTTTCGTACTCCGGCCCCAAGAAAATTTCAACTTCCGCATCGAAGTTGGCCGTCAGATCCGGCAGTTGGCCGCCCAGGAAAAAAAGATACTCATCGACATCGTGGTGATGCGACTGCAACTCCATCTTAAACGGCTTGACATAATAGCGGAAGCCCAGGTTGATGCCGGCGCCCGGAAGGTCACTGGCGCCGCGGAAACTGATCGTCGGGCTGAGTATAGTGTCCGTTAACGGTTTCTCTTTCAGCCTGGTGCAGAACAGATGGTCGTATTTGTTGCCGGCAGTCCCCTTAGGCCAGGGGGGAAGGTTTGCCGGCACCCTTAAATTATCCGAGGGCTTCTTTGCATCTTGCGCCATGGCTCCCGCCGGCGCGCCTAATTGCGCCATCGCCACTGCGGCCAGCGCGGCGGATGCTGTTACATCGCTAAAAAACGCCCTGCGAGTTTGATTCTTTCTGCTGGTATCAGAACCCATCGGCTTTCTCCTCTCTTATTGCGCTGCGTGTCTTGACTGGTGCATTTTCCGCGCCGGCCTGTCACTTACGGGCTTGAATGTTCACCAACCTAAAAGCCGTACTTCAGCCCGAACTGGATGATACGCGGGTTGACGCTGGTAGCGGTGATATTTCCAAAGGTAGCGCTGCTTCTCTGGGACACGGGATTTGCGAATTGGGGGTGGTTGAAGGCATTGTAGAACTCGGTTCGGAACTGGATCGAATGCCCTTCCCTGATTCTGGTTTCTTTGATCAGCGTGATGTCCCAGTTGAACTGGCCGGGTCCGCTCAGGATTCCCACTCCGGAATTGCCCCAGCCGGTTCCGTTGCCGTAGATGCCGCCGGTCGGGGCTGCGCAGAAGGCATTCTTGTTGATATAGCCGGGGCCGCCGCTGTTTCCCCCCAGCCGGTCCTGGATCCGCCCGGACGTTTTGATGGAATCGTGGGTTGCCCCGGAACACATCTGAGCCCTGGCGCCGGTGCTGCCGTAGATCGTGCCGGCCGTGCTGTCGGTGATCGTTATGGGCGTGCCGGTTTGAGCGGTGGTGATTCCCGCCACGCTCCATCCTTTGAGAAGTTTGCCCAGAATCCCCTGGTAGGTGCCCAAGGGCAGTTCATATTGATAGTTGAAGATAAACCGCTGCCTGCGGTCGAAGTCGCTCGGCCCGTACTGCTGTTCAGGATCATCGGGGTCGTTGCTGTTCTGCGCATAGTAGGAGCCCGAACCAACCTCGTTGCTGAGGCTCTTGCTCCAGGTATAGGATCCCTGGAGCGCCAGGCCGTAGGAAAAGCGCTTGCGCAGTGTGATCTGAAGGCTGTTGTAATTGGAGCTGGCGTTAAATTCCGTTCCCTTCAGTCCTTCGGTCTGATATCCGATATACGGAACACGCAGCCCTCTGTTCGCCAGAGTGTTCGCGGTCTGTCCATTGATGGGATTGGCTGCAGTAGCCAACCGCGCCGTGTTCTTGTTGTGATACTCATTGATCAGGTTGATTCCGCTTGACCCGACATAGCCCGCCTCCAACACCCAGTTGCGGGCAAACTCATACCCGAGCGTGAGGTTGTATTGGCGCATGAGGGGCGTGGCCACCTTGGGTCCCAGAAATTGAACCGAGATATTGGATGTGGTTCCGGTGCAGCCGGTCCCATCCGGCAAGCATGTCAGATTGCTCCAGCGGGACTGCCAGACTCCCGGGGACACGTCGCGGAATGGAGTCTGCAATGTCTGCGTGTTCCCGACACTGTAGTCCCCGCGAATTGCATAGGGGGAGCCTTCCTGGACGCTCTGGATGAAGCTGCCGGCCCAGATGCGGTCGTAAAACAAGCCAAATCCGCCGCGCAGGACCAGGTTCCCCCTTGACGTCATTTGCCAGGCGAATCCAAAACGGGGGCCGAAGTTGGTGTACGGAGGGTGGCCTTCAATCGAGTTGCTGTTGCTCACCTTCTTGACACCTTCCGGTATCGGCTCGTTTTCGGCTGAATTGTTATCCGGAACCACCATCCCCACCAGCCCCGGGCCGGACGTTGTGGGCCCTGCCGGCGGAACAGGCACCGTCGCGATCAGGCTGGGCCAGGTGTTGGTCAGGTTCCCGTATTTGTCGCTGAAGGCGCCGAAATACTCCCATCGGAGCCCGAGATTAAGCGTCAGCCTCGGGTTGAGCTTCCAGTCATCCTGGACGTAGCTGCTGACATTGTTCATGCGGTAGCCATGAATGATCGTCCCCTTGGGACCCCGCCCCTCCGAGCAGGCTATACACATGAAGAGGTTTCCCGCCTGTCCGACAAGGAAATCGTTGAAACTGCGGATCGAGATATATCCCCGGGTGAATCCCGGGTCGGCAAAATAGTGCACCCTTTCAAACTCGAACCCGGCACGCACCGTATGCTTGTTGCGCGACCACGCAATCTGGTCGGCGCCCTGAAAATGCTCCGATATGCTGAGTGCGGGACTGAAGCTGTTAAACATCTGCGGACCGCCGGTAATTGCAAGTTGCGGGGGCATGTCCATGTCCGGAACCGCGGGGGTCATTCCAAGTTCCTGTGGCGAGCTGTTGGGGATGGGCTCCTCAGTCGCCTCACCCCTGTTCCTCTGGTAGGACAGTCGCGCTTCATTTGTAAATGCATTGCTGACAAATGTATTGAGCCTCAGCACCGCATAATGGTTTGAATAGAAATACCCCTTGATTTGCCCCGGCAATTTGCCGCCCAGTGTGATCGTCTGCGGATCGCGGGTATAAAAATACCTTGTCTGCAGCGTCTGCTTCGGGTTAATGATGAAGTCCGAGTTGATCATGTACTGGTTTCCCGAATAGCGTGCGGGATCGCTGAATGCCACCTGTTTGTAACCTGTTGTCCCGGATCCAGGCACGTAGTAGCTTCCGTTCGCAAGCTTTAATTGCAGAATCTTGAGCGCAACGGGACTGATATTGGATCCGTCGCAGGCGAGTTTCGGTCCATAGGTTGTAAAGGAGCAATTCGCCGCAGCCAGCGCCGCCGCAAAACCGGGGGCGCTGCGGTCGCCGTCCGGGATGGGAGGCAGGTTAAAGCTGGCCTGCCCTTGGCCCGCGAGACCGTTTTTCTGGCGGGTGCCTTGATAGCTGCCGAACAGCAGGAAACGCTCCCTGACGACCGGGCCGCCCAATACAAAACCAAACTGGTTCTGGTTCAGGATCGGCTTTTTCGTGGCAGACTCCGGGTTGTCCCTGTTGTAAAAGAAGGGATTCGCGTTGAGCGAGGTGTTCCTCAGGAATTCGAATAACGTTCCATGAATTTCGTTGCTGCCGGATTTGGTGACGACGTTCACGCTCCCGCCCGGGTTCCGGCCATAGCTGGCGTCGAAGTTTGACGTCTGTACCTTGAATTCCTGGATGGCATCCGGGCTTGGAATCCCGATGCCGGCCCCGGTGCTTTGATCTCCGGCGCTCCCGTTCATTCCGATATTTACGATCCCCACTCCATCCATCTGATAGTTGTTCTGTGCGGGCGTGGCTCCATTAACGCTCGTATACTGGGTGCCCTTTCCCATCACAGTCGCATTGTTGACGCTGGCGCTGACGCCCGTCGACAGGTCGAGGATTTGGGTGTAATTGCGGCTGGTAAGGGGCAGCGATGTGATCGTCGTGTTGTCGATCAGGGTCCCGAGCGTGGAGCTCGCAGTCTGAAGAACCTCAATTCCAGATTGGACTATAAAGGTCTCGCTCAGCTCGCCAATTTCCAGGGTGCAGTTCAGCACGCTGGTTTCAGTGACGTTGACAGGGATTGAGGCATACTCGGCGCGCTTGAATCCAGCCATGCCAATCTGGACTCTATATTTGCCTGGAGTCAGCAAAGAAAATCTGTAAGCGCCGTTCTGTGCGGTCCTCGCGGTTTGCGATTGGCTTGTCGCCAGATTCGTTATGGTCACTTCGGCATCCACGACAACGGCTCCGGACGGATCGGTTACGATTCCCCCAAGAGCGCCTGTGCCCGCTGTTTGCGCCCGCAGCACGGGACTATGCGAAAGGCTCATTACTAGAAGTGCAAAAGGCAGAAACAAACACATCCGCAGTCTGTGAAACATGACGACAACCCTCCTAGGTGGGGAGCACGGTCCATGGGACGATTGGAATTCTGATCCGGCTCCTTGTTTTCCCTGTGTTGCAGTACCCGAAGAACCAGCGATCGCCCGGAACCAACGCTGCCTCTGGATGCCTTCAAGCGACACTGTTATTGATGCGGCCCAAAGCGCATCCGAACGGCTTGGTGAAAAGGCTCCTTCCTTCCGCGAGACCCGTCTATTTCTCGATTCGCCATCCCTGCGGCTGACGGCACCCATGGCTCCGTGCAAGCGCAAGCCATGCGCTCAAGGAACAGAGGGTCCGGCCCGCTTTTCCCAGGGAGGCTTTATCGCGTGCCCGCACGAGCGGCATTGCTCCAGGGCACCCGGACCAGGGCACGCATATTTGAAGTATGCAAAACCATGGGCCCTGTCTTTAGCACTGCCCGCCGGGGCGCGTTCTTCGATAACCCGGGGGGCAGCTTAGTACGAGAAGGAACGGGCGTCAAGCTTTTTTGTCATATTTTTATGACAAATCGCCATCGAGGGACGGCATGCCGCCCCTGC
>CAYZTZ010000013.1:21737-45824 GCA_964481255.1 uncultured Acidobacteriota bacterium
TTTTTGTCATATTTTTATGACAAATCGCCATCGAGGGACGGCATGCCGCCCCTGCTTGAAGCCATCAGCCCGAAATGGACTCAGGACGGATTGCTGCCGATCTGGATCGCCCCTCCGGTCCCCGGGCTTCGCCGTCGGCTCAGGAAGCGAGCGGGCCCGGGCCTTCCGAATCATGCCGTCGCAAGCGCTCCCTTTATTGTCGAGCAGTTGCACCAATGGATGAAATGCAAGCGGGCATCGGCTCGACAATCCGACGTCTGCTGTTTTCCCCTGAATGAGTGTGCAAAGCCTGCAGCGCCGCGGCCTATCCCGGGGAGCCCCCGGGCGTCGCCGATCTTCCTCACAAGCCTTCTCTCTACCGAATCTTCCCGACCGCGGGGGGCTTGACCGCCCGCCTCAGGCATCCCAATTTGAAATATCCCATTCAGTGTGTTAGTGTGTTGCGTTCTTTCGGCTTTCCGGCAGCGCGGCGATCATCGTCCCTGATTGAAGTGGATCAACGACTTATGGCCGTAATGAAAATATACTTTCACAACAACTGCTTCGACGGGCTGGCTTCCGCAGCCGTGTTCAGCGACTTCTGCTCGAACGCCCTTCGTAGAGGCTGCGCGTTCGAGTACGAGGGGCTGGCCCACCGGGCAAGCCAGCTTTTTCTCGATGTGCGGTTTGACGGGGATGAAAACGCGATCGTGGACTTCAAGTATTCCAGCGATCCGCGCCTCACCTGGTGGTTCGATCATCACCAGAGCGCCTTCCTGAGTCCCGAGGACGAGGCTCATTTCAGGGCCGACAGGAGCGGCCGGAAGTTTCACGACCCGAACTACCGTTCCTGCACCAAGCTCATCGTGGACATGGTCCGGGAACATTTCGGCTTCGATTCCGACCGGCTGGTGGAGATCGTCCGCTGGGCGGACATCATCGACGGCGCCCAGTTCGACTCCGCGCGGACGGCCGTCGAGCTCCCCGAGGCCGCCCTGAAGCTCATGATGGTGATCGAGGGCGTGCGCGACCGCGACAGGATCTGCAGCCTGATCGAGGAGTTTCAACGCAAGCCTCTTGCTGAAATCATGGAGATCCAGTGGGTCCGGCAGGCTTTCAGCTCCCTCTACGAGCGCCACCTGCGTTCCATCGAAATCATCCGGCGGAACGCGCACTGCTCGGACGGGACCGTTTTCTTCGACGTCAGCGGCTACGACATGGAAGGCTACAACAAATTCATCCCCTATTACCTCTTCCCCCAGGCCACCTACTGCGTGGGGATCAGCCTTTCAAGTTACCGCGCCAAGATTTCCGTCGGCTCCAATCCGTGGAGCCCTCACCCGCGCACCCAGAATCTCGCCGCGTTGTGCGAGCGCCACGGCGGCGGGGGTCATCCGGTGGTGGGCGCGATCTCTTTCGCCCCCGAGGAGCTTCCCAAAGCCCGCCGCGTCGCCGAGGAAATCGTGCGCGAACTCCGGGGAGCCTCCCGGGAATTATGATGGAATCCGATCACCTTCAGCATCCCTGTCTCCGGCAGGTCGACGTCGTCCCGGTGCGGATGGACGGACGGGATCTTGTGTGCCTGCAGGATCCGGAAAAGCTGGCGGAAGAGCCTATCTTTCTCCACAGGCCAGTCCTCTTTCTGCTCGCCAGGATGGACGGGCGGCACAGCCTGCGCGCCATCCAGGCCGACTATTGCCGGGCCACGGGAGACATCCTGCCGATGGAAGCGCTGGAAAGCCTCGTCGCGCAACTGGATGAAAAGCGATACCTGGACGGCCCCCCCTTCAGGGCTTTTTGCCGGGAACTTATGCGCCGGTTCCGGGAATCTCCATCCCGATCCGCCTTCCACGCGGGTTCCGCGTATCCGGCGGATCCGGAGATTCTCCGGTCCCAGATACGGGACTATTTCATGTCTCCCGACGGTCCCGGGGAAGCCCCTCGAAGAAAAAACCTGGAGCCGCTGAGAGGGCTGGTCGCGCCGCACATCGATTTCGCGCGGGGCGGGCCCGCGTATGCCCACGCCTATGCGGCGCTTCGCGCCCGTCCGGAGGCGGATACATTCGTGATCTTCGGGACGTGCCACGCGCCCATGCCCCAGCGCTTTTCCATTTCCTCCAAGGACTATGAGACGCCTTTGGGAACGGCCCGGACCGACGGCCATTTTGTCGCCCGGCTTCGGGCCAGACTCCATAACGAGTACGCGGATGACTTTCCCCACCGCGGAGAACATTCGATCGAGTTTCAGGCCGTGTTCCTGAGATATGCTCTGGGAGACGCCTCGGAATTCCGGATAGTCCCGATACTGGTCAACTCCTTCCATGACATTTACGAGAGAGGGAAGACAGCCGCGGAGGAGCCGGAAATTCAAGAGGTGGTCGCTGCAATCCGGGAAACCATGCGGGAATGCGGCCGCCGGGTGTGCGTCATAGCCGGCGCCGATCTGGCGCACGTCGGGCGACGTTTCGGGGATCCGTCGGGGCCGACCGAGCGTTCTCTGCGCGCCGTGGAGCGGGCGGACCTGGCTTTTCTGGAGCTGGTGGAGGCGGGGGACGCCGAGGGCGTCTTCCGGTCCATCGCGGCCGAAGGCGACAGGCGGAGGGTATGCGGATACCCCCCCATTTACATGACGCTGCGATGCATCGACGCGCCCAAAGGCAAGCTCCTGCAGTACCGGCAATGGTCCGATCCGGAAGAGGGCGCCGCGGTGACGTTCGCCGCGCTCGCTGTTTATTAAGCCTGATCCAAAGCATTTCTGAGAAAACCCTGGTGGGCGGCTCTGGATAGGCTGTCTCATAACCGGGAAATTAAAAAGATCCCTTTAATAGAATCAGTCATTTACGGCCGCCGAATTATCGGGCATGCGAGTTTTGAGACAGTTTCCGGTGCAGCCGTGCCTCCAGCAGCGGTGGGGGACGGGAAAGAAAACCGAAAAGTGTTCAGGGGCGCGAGAATATCTCGCAGGAGCGGGAGGAGAAGCGGCAGCGGCATGGATCTCCATGCCTTTTTCCGCGGGGCACGGTTCTTGAAAACCGGAACGGCGGGAGACCGGGAGCCCGCCGTTTAGAGTGCGAAATCCGGGTGCGGCAGCCTATCAGCCCGCTAGCCCGCCTTGGTTTCGTTTTTTTCGCTTTTTGGCTGCGGCTCTTCCTGGCCCGCCTTCAGAGATGTTTTAAAGTTCCGGATCCCTTCGCCAAGCCCCTTGCCAAGCTGCGGTATCTTGTTCACGCCGAAGATCAAAATAACGATCACGAGGATGACGATAAGTTCCGTCGTACCGAGATGCGGCATCTGAAACCTCCAAATTTATCGTATGCAATCAAATAGAGAGTACTTTATGGGGCCTGCCGAAGTCAATTCAATGCTTGCCTCCCCGAAGCAGCCGTGAGGCGGACCCGCAATCGGCCGATCGAAGCGTTCCTGCACGCATGGGGCGCCCTTCGAAAGACAAGGCACCCCGGTTCCCGCAGAGAGCGCGCTCTCCGGCGCCGGCGACGAATAAAATCACTTGTGTGCCGGGCCGAAATGTCCTATAAATCGAGATTCTGTTGCAGGTTTAATGAGGCGATATTTTATTTTGGGAGCATTCTGATACTTTTAAGCTTTTCCCCGTTTTTTCGGCGCTTCCTTCGAAGCCGCGGACGGCCAAGGCGCCCGGCTTCTGAAAAGGCGGAAATCGCCCCGCCAGACTCAAGGGGAAGCATGATCGAGGAATTGCGGCGCGGCATGCCGGCCGGGAGGGGAAAATATTTTTGATTTGAAAGGAGCGACTCTTTGAAGATTATTGGAGAAAAGATCAACGGCACGCGCAAGCGCGTGGCCCAGGCGATTCAGGAACGCGACGCCGCATTCATACAGGACTTGGCCAAGAAGCAGGCGGACGCCGGGGCCGACTGGCTCGACGCGAACGCAGGCACCCACCCGAGCCGCGAACCGGACGATCTCATCTGGCTGGTGGAAAACATCCAGGCCGTCACCGACAAGCCGATCTGCCTGGACAGCGCCAACCCGAAGGCCCTGGAGGCCGCGATGAAAGCGGTCAACCAGACCCCGATGGTCAATTCCATCAGCGCCGAGCCCCATCGGCTGAACGGGGTTCTGCCCATTGTGGCCGCCCACAAGACCCCGGCGATCGCGCTCGCCATGGACGAAAAAGGCATTCCCAAGACAAAGGAAGACCGCATGTCGGTCATCCGCCGCCTCGTGGCCGAAACGCGCAAATTGGGGATCCCGGACGACCTGCTGTATTTCGACCCGCTGGCGATGACGATCTCGACCGGCCAGGATAACGGCCTCATCTTTTTCGACACCATCCGCGCGATCCGGAGCGAATTTCCGGAGGTCCACGTGACCTGCGGACTAAGCAACATATCCTTCGGACTGCCCGCCCGCTCCTACATCAATCGCGTGTTCCTTATCCTGTCCATGCAGGCGGGACTCGACAGCGCCATCTGCGACCCGATGGATCACGATATCAAGACAGCCATCCTGGCCACCGAGCTTCTGTTGGGCCGCGACAAGCACTGCCTCAGATACACGCGCGCGTTCCGCGCGGGGGTTTTCAACAAGCCGCAATGATGCCGTTTCGACTGGTTCTGGTAATTATGGAGTAGCATTATCACAAAGGAAGCAAAAAGGAGAGCGCTATGTCACAAGAGTTAATCGATGCCGTCGTTGATATGCGTGAGGAAGATGCCCTTAAGATCGCCGAAAGACTGCTGAACGAAGGCGCGGATCCCCTCAGCCTTCTGGATGACTGCCGGGTGGCCCTCGGCATCATCGGGGACCGGTTCGCGGCAGGAGAATGCTTCGTGCCCGAATTGATCCTGGCCGGCGAAATGCTCCGGCAGATCGGCGCGATGGTCAAACCGAAAATCGCGTCTTCGGGCACCGCACCTCAGAAGAAACTGGGCCGCATCGTCTTCGGAACGGTGGAGGGCGACATCCACGACATCGCCAAGGACATCGTGGTGTTCATGCTGGATGTGAACGGCTTTGAGGTGATGGATCTCGGCGTGGATGTCCCGGCCGCCAAGTTCGTCGAGGCGGTCAAGAGCTTCAAGCCCCAGGTTGTCGGTCTGAGCGGATTTCTGACGCTCGCCTACGATCCGATGAAAAATACCGTTCAGGCTTTGAAAGACGCCGGTCTGCGCGACAGCGTCAAGATCATGATCGGCGGCGGGCAGATGGATGACCAAGTCTGCGCTTACGCCAAAGCCGATGCCTACGGAAAAGACGCCATGGCGGCCGTGAGACTGGCTAAAGGATGGGTGGGGGTGAATTAGCCATGCCCAAACCGGAAAATTTCGACAAGCTCACGCCTTCCCAAAAGCTCGAGGCCCGTCTCCAGGCCTGGCAGAATGCCGAAGGCGTCCAGTTCGCCGATAAGCAGACCGAGGAAGCGTACAAGAAACGCTGCCAGATGCTTATTGACATCGTCAAACTCAGGAAACCCGAACGCGTGCCGGTCTCCATCTCGACGGGTTTCTTTCCTTTCGTTTACAGCGGCTACACTTGCCGGGACCCGATGTACGACTACGAGAAACTCGGCAAGGCCCTGATGAAGTATCACGCCGACTTCCTCCCCGATGTCGCGGCCCCCGCGGGACTTTACGGCCCCGGGAGGGCTTTCGACATCCTGGATTACAAGCTCTATAAATGGCCGGGCCACGGTTGTCCCGAAAACACGCCCTATCAGTGCGCGGAAGCCGAGTACATGAAGCAGAGCGAATACACCGAGTTCATGCGCGACACCACCGACTACTTCCTGCGCTACTACCTCCCCCGGGTATTCGGAGCCTTCGAACCCTGGAGCACGCTTCCGCCGTTCACCGATCTCCTTGAGCTTCCGTTCGTAGGTCCCGGGATATTCCATTTCGGCCTGCCGCACATCCAGGAAAGCCTGAAAAAGCTGATGGAAGCCGGAAAGCTTTCGCTGGAGTGGATCACCAAGGTCGGCGAGATCGGCGACGCCATCAAGACCACTCTGGGGCTCCCCAGCTTCCAGGGAGCGTTTTCGAAGGCGCCCCTGGACGTCATCGGCGACACCCTGCGGGGCACTCGGGCGATCCTGCTCGACAAGTTCCGCAAGCCCAAGGAAATCCTCGAGGCCTGCGAGCGCATCATCCCCCTGATGGTGGATATGGGCGTGCGCAACTCGCAGTGGGGCGGCCCTCCGACTGTATTCTTCCCTCTGCACAAGGGCGCGGACAGCTTCATGTCCCCGGCCGATTTCAAGAAGTTCTATTGGCCGTCCTTCAAGGCCGTGATGCTCGAGCTGATCAAGGAAGGTCTTATCCCCTACTCCTTCGTGGAGGGGAGCTACAATCAGAGGCTCGACATTATCACGGATCCCGACATCCCCGCGGGTACGACCATCTGGTTCTTCGACAAGACCGAGATGAAGGACGTAAAGAAGCGCCTCGGCGGCTGGGCCTGCTTCGGGGGCAACTTCCCGTCTTCGCTGCTCAAGACGGGAACGGTCGATCAGGTGAAGGAGGGCGTCAAACGCCTCATCGACGAGGTGGCCTGCGACGGAGGATATTTCATGTCGAACGGCGCCGTGCTGGACGAGGCTCTGCCGGAAAACCTGCACGCGCTGATCGACACCACGAAAGAGTACGGCGTTTACAAATAGCGGGGACGCGGCCGGGCAATCCTCCGGGAAAAGCCCGTCATCACGATCCGCAACGGCCCACGGAAAGAAATGCGGCTTATCCGTGGGCCGTTTTTTTGGCTCCAGGAACAGAATCTATGCGGGATGTCCGTCTTTTGGTTTGCGCGGCGCTTTTTTTCATTTGCGGCGGGCGACTGGCGAGCGCCTCGGGGCCGCCCTGGAAATTCACCCTGAACGAAGGAAAAACCTCCGTCTCGTTCGGCTTTTTGGCCCAGCCGCAGTTCGAATCGCTCGAAAACGCTTCAGGAGAAGGCAGCCTCGAAAATCTATACCTGCGGCGGTTTCGGCTCATCGCCGGCGGCAAGATCCATTCCAAGCTCTCCTTTTTTATCGAAAGCGACTCACCGAATCTGGGGAAGAAGGGGGCGGACGGAAAGAGAAACGCCGAGATCTTTCTGCAGGACGCCTATGTCAATTACGCCTTCCGCCCCGAGTTTCAACTCGACGCCGGGATGATCATCATTCCTCTTTCCCACAACTCCGCCCAGTCGGCGGCCACTCTGCTGACCGTCGACTACGGGCCCTACTCCTTCCTGGCCTCGGAGCCGACCCGTTCCAAGGTCGGCCGCGACTACGGCATTCAGGCGCGGGGCTACATCCGGAAGCATTTCGAATACCGCGTCGGAGTCTACCGCGGCAACCGCAACCATGACGCAGACTTTCCTTACCGCTATACGGCCCGTTTCGTATGGTACCCGCTCGAGACCGACACCGGCTTTTTCTACACCGGCACCACCCACGGACAGAAAAAAATCCTCGCGCTGGGCGCCAGCTTTGACCGCCAGGGCGACTACAGTTCCAATTCGGTGGATATGTTTTTGGACCACCCCCTTCCCAACGGCGACGCGGTGACGCTCCAGGCCGACTTCATCCGCTACGACGGCGGGGCATCGTTCAAATCGCTGCCCCCGCAAAACGCATGGCTTCTGGAGGGGTCCTATTACATCCGCAAGGCCCGGCTGGGGCCCTTCATTCAATTCGCATCACGCGACTACTCCGACTCCGCATCCCCGGACGATCAAAAGGTGCAGGGCGGAATCGCCTGGTGGCTCCTCAAGCACAAGCTGAACATCAAAGCCGGGTTCGGCCGCCTGCTTAAGGACAACGCGCCCGACCGCACCCAGATCGTGTTCCAGACCCAGTTCTTCTATTTCTAGAAATGCTTCGAAATTCCGGGGGCATCGCCTTCCCGGGGACCTCGTGCGGACGAGTCCCCAGAGGCTGTCTCATCACCAGGAAATCCAAAAGATCTCTCTAATAGAATCAGTAACTTACGCTCGCTAAAGGAGGAGGGACGCCGGTTTTGAGACGGCTTCTCCAGGAGCGTCCGCCGGGTTTCCATGCGACCGCCCGTCGCACGGCTCTGGAGAGCCCCTGCCGGACGGCTTTTGCAGAACCGTGCTCCCATGATGCACGGCAACTCCCCGCGACATTTTTCTTTAGATTCGCACGGGCTTTGGACTATGATCGGCATAGAATCCGCAACAAGGTTTACATGCCGCAGCCGGAAGGATTGGTGGGGAAAAAAGATGGGAACCATAAGAATCCGAATCGATGGTAAGGAATTCGAGGGTCGCGAAGGGATGACGATTCTCCAGGCGGCGGAAAAGGCCGGGATCAGCATCCCGACGCTCTGTTATCACCCGGACCTTTCACCCACAGGGTCCTGCAGGATCTGCGTCGTCGAGCTTGAAGGATCCAACCGGCTCGTCGGATCCTGCCACACCCCGATCGAGGACGGCATGGCGATCCACACGCGCTCCTCCAAGGTCCTCGCAGCGCGCAAAATGAATCTCGAGCTCCTTCTGGCCGCCCACACCGGCCCCTGCGTGACGGACCCGTGGGCCGGACAGTGCACGCTTCACAAATTGTCCTCGGACCTGGAAATCGGCCCCCCCAGGTTCAGTGTTCAAAGGCCCCGCTTCTATGCCGTCGAAGACGCCAGCCCTTACGTGAAGCGCGATCTCTCCAAATGCATCCTCTGCTCCCGATGCATCAGCGTCTGCAATGAGCTGGCGGGACAGAGAGTGTTCGCCGCCGGCTACAGGGCTTTCAACTCCAAGGTTATCGTCGATGACGACATCCCCCTGGACAAGGATGTCTGCAAAGACTGCTACCTTTGCGTCGAGTATTGCCCGACCAGCGCGCTGACCAAGAGCCGCCGTCCCGAGGACAAGAAGCGGGGAAGAAAAACGGCTTCCGTCACCCCTCAGCCCGTCGTGGTAAACGAATCCCGGGCGAACCTTCTTCCCATGCTCAAGAAGGCGCAGGAGAAATCCCGCTGCGTGACGCGCAAATTCATGGCCGGCGCAGCGGGCGCCCTGAATCTCTCCGTCAGCGACGTTTACGGGGTTTCGACCTTCTATTCCTTCCTCTCCACGCGCCCTCTCGGGAAAAACGTCATCCGGGTCTGCAAGAGCGTGCCATGCCACCTAAAGGGCTCTCCGATGATCCTCAAGGCCCTCGAGGATGAGATCGGCATCAGGCCGGGCGAGATGACGCGGGACAGGAAGTTCTCCTTGGAACTGGTGAATTGCATTGGAGCCTGCGACAGGGCTCCCGCGATGCTCGTGAATCAGGATGTGCATGGGGACCTGACGCCCAAAAGGATTTCCAGAATCTTGAAACAATACTGACACCGCGCCCCGGGAGGAGAATAGCCGTGCAAAAACGGGTTGTTTTAAAAAACTGCGGCGTGATCGATCCCAAAAACATACAGTCCTGCCTGAAACAGGACGGGTTCGCCGCCCTGGGAAAAGCTCTGAAACAGATGACGCCCGAAGAGGTGATTGGGGAAGTGACCGCGTCGGGACTGCTGGGCCGGGGCGGAGCGGGCTTTCCCTGCGGACTGAAATGGAAGCTGGCGCGGGAACGCCCGGCGGACCGCAAATTCATCGTTTGCAACGCCGACGAGGGCGAAGTCGGCACCTTCAAGGACCGGTATCTCCTGGAAAACGATCCCTTCACTCTCATTGAGGCGATCGCCATCGCCGGATGGGCCGTCGGGGCCGGGAAGGCCTTCATTTATCTCCGCGGGGAATATCATTTTCTTTCAGGGCTGATCCAGAACGCGATCGCCCAGGCGAAGGAAAAGGGATTTCTCGATCATATCGACATAGAGCTTCGCGAAGGCGCGGGCGCCTACATGTGCGGCGAGGAATCGGGACTCATGAACTCCATCGAGGGTCTGCGCGGGGAGGCGCGCTATAAGCCCCCGTTCCCTCCGGAGAAAGGCCTGTGGGGAATGCCCACGATCATCAATAACGTCGAAACCCTGATGAACGTGCCGCGCATCATCCTGAACGGAAGCGCCTGGTTCCGCGCGATGGGGACAGAGAAAAGCAAAGGGACCAAGGTCTTCTCCGTCAGCGGGGACGTGGCCGCGCCCGGAGTATACGAGCTGGAACTCGGCAGCAGGCTTTCGAAGCTCGTCGGGCTGGCGCGCGCGCAGGACATCAAGATGATCCAGATCGGCGGGGCCTGCGGCAGAGTCCTGCCCGGGGACATGCAGGATACGCCTCTGTCCTATGAGACCGTCCTGGGTTCCGGAGCCGTCACGGTCTTCAATAGGTCCCGCGACGTCATCGACGTGATGTACCGGAACATGGAGTTCCTGGCGGAGGAATCGTGCGGCAAATGCACCCCCTGCCGCGACGGCACGCAGGCGATGCTCGAGATTCTGGGAAGGCTCAACAACGCGGAAGGCGCAGCGGAAGACCTCGGCGCCCTCGAAGACCTGTCCAAAGTCATGTCGCTCTCCGCGCTGTGCGGCCTGGGCCAGTCGGCCGCGGCGCCGGTTATGGATACCCTGAATTATTTCCGCAGGGAGTATGAGAGCCGGATCGAGCAGTCCATTTACCTGAGAGCGCTCGGCAGCACCTGAAGAAGACATGTGAGGACGGCTCTCCGGGGCCGTCCGAAGGGAAAGAAAACGCACGGGTCTGGAGAGGCTGTCGCAAAACTCGCATGCCTGATCATTCGGCGCACGTAAATGACTATTTCTATTAAAGCGACCCTTTTAGTTTCCCAGTCATGAGACAGCCTCTGGAGACCCGTACTCACGATTTTTTGGACAGGGGATGTGTTCGTCCATCAGGGCATAGGAGTAACAGGCTATGGCAAAAAGCAACGTGAAAAAAGCGATCCCGGCGAAATCTCAATCCGGAAAGCTGAAAAGGTACCCCTGCCCGTATTGCCTCGACGCTCTGGATTCGTTCGAGGGAATCAAGGCCCACATCCTCGCCGACCACAAGACCGATACCCTGCCGGAGCCCGAAGGGACCGTCCGCCTCACGATCAACGGCCAGAAATACAAACTCCGGGTGGAGCCGGACTGGACGCTTCATTACCTTCTGCATGACAGGCTTGGACTCACCGGGACCAAGCTGATGTGCGACCGCGGAGCCTGCGGTTCCTGCACGGTCATCATGAACGGCAGGCCCATCCTTTCCTGCATGACTCTGGCGATCGAGTGCAACGGGAAGGAAATCGAAACGGTCGAGGGGATCGCGGCGGCCGGCCACCCGCTCGTGGAGGCCTACGTCAAGCACCATTGCATGCAGTGCGGCTACTGCACGCCGGGATTCGTCGCGACGGCCAAGGCTCTGCTCGACAGGAATCTTCGTCCCACGGAACAGGAAATACGCGAGGCGCTCGGCGGGAATTTATGCCGGTGCGGCACCTATCCCCAGCATCCCAAGGCGATTTTGGAAGCGGCCCGGATATTGAGGGAGGCCGGAAAACCATGAGCAGGATCTTCGAGGAAATGCCGAGCAACCCGATGGAGCGCGACAAGTATGTGCCGGATGCCTTCCGGCATGTGGGCCGCAGGGGAGTGCGCCGCATCGACGGGTATCGCAAGGCAAGCGGGAAAGCCGTTTACACCAGGGATATCCAGCTCCCGGGCATGCTTTACGCAAAATTCCTTACCTCGCCTTTCCCCAACGCAAGGATCAAAGGGATGGACACGGCGAAGGCCGAGGCTCTGCTTGGCGTTAGGGCCATTTTGCGCTACGACGACCCGGAGATCCGGGGGAAGAAGATCACGAGCACGCAGGGGGCCGAGGAAGAGGTCCTGAGCGAATACGCTTATTTCCAGGGACAGCCCCTGGGAGCCGTCGTGGTGGCCGACACGGAGGACATCGCGGCGCAGGCCCTGGCTCTGATCGAAGTGGATTGGGAGGAGCGTCCTTTCGTTCTCGACCAGGAGGACGCCCTGAAACCGGGGGCGCCGCTGGCCCGTCCCCAATGGTCCTCGGCGCCCAAGGGAACGATTGTGGAAGACTGGACGCCCCCGTCGGAATTGAGCAACCAGATGCCGGTGTCCTTCGGCTTCGGCCCCGTCCTGCGTTTCGGCGATATCGAGAAGGGATTCCGGGAAGCCGATGTCGTCGTCGAGTTCAGCGCCCGGCGCAGCTACCACGGGTGCTCGGACGCGGAAATGCTGAGCGGAATCACGCGCTGGGAGGGCGAATGCGCGGAGCTCTGGCTCCATCACCAGCACCCCTATGAACACAAATGGACCATGCACGAATGGTTCGGCATCCCCATGAATCATGTGAAGATCCATTCGCCCTACAACGGCGCCATGTTCGGAGGCTGGAACTGGATCGACTACAGCATGATCCCCCAGTACGTCAGCGCCCTGATGGCAAAGCGCACCGGAAGGCCCGTCAAGTGGGTCTTCAACAGGAGGGATGACTTCACCTTCGGCCAGATGGATGTCATGACCTCCTGCTTCAAGGTGGGAGCGAAGCGCGACGGGACCATCACCGCGGTGTGGATCAAGAGCGTTTTCGCCAACTGCTCCTACGAGGCGGCCTCCCACCTTCTGGAAAACACGAAAATACCCAACATCCATTCCGAGACGCTGCTCGCCCAGGTCAACCGGGGGCCGGTCATGGCCATCCGATGCGAGCAGGCTCCACCCTGCTTCTGCATGGTCCACGTTTTCAATCACGCGGCCGCCGCGCTGGATATGGATCCCGCCGATGTCGCGCTGATCAACGACGGGGCCGAAGGAAAAGGTATCGAGCATCTCGCCGAATTCAAGCGGTCCCATGGGTTCCCCGGGAGAGACAGTCTCCGGGAATGCGTGGAGGCGGGGAAAAAGGCCATCGGCTGGGACGAGAAACGCCACGCGCCGGGCGCAAAGAAACTTCCCAACGGAAGGATGCACGGAATGGGATTCGCCTGGAGCCAGGAATGGGAGGACACGCGGGGCGCCGGCGCGGCAGGTTTGATGATCCAGGCGGACGGGACCGCCAACATCGTCGCCCTGCGATCGGACATCGGCCTGAACGCCGAGACGGCCTATTGCCAGATCGTCGCGGAAGAGCTGGGGATGCGCGTCGAGGATGTCTTTTTCAGGCAGCAGGACGACGTCTACCTGCCGTTGATGACTCCGGACGGCTCCTGCAACCTCGTGACCAACGGATACGTGATGAAAAAAATCGCCAAGTTGGCGAAGCAGAAGCTCCTCGAGCTGGCGACCGCGCCGTCTCCTTTGATCGAGCGCGATATCCCCGCGGCATTTCCCGGCCTGAGTCCGGCGGACCTGGATGTCAAGGACAGCTTCGTGTACGTCAAAGCGGATCCCGCGAACAGGAAACCGGTGCGCGACGTCGTCAAGGACCTGAAGGGGAGCGTGATCCTGCCGCGCGAATACGCGGCTATTCAGAATACGTCGCATGAGCCCGTTTTTGTGTGGGCTTGGCACCGCCAGGGAAGGTTCGGGCTTGAACCCGGAAGGCTGCGCCTGTGCCGGCAGGCCCATTTCTGCGAAATCGAGGTCGACACCGAGACCGGGCAGATCGAGGTCACCCGGGTCGTGAACGTCAACGACGTCGGCAAGGCCGTTTCCCCCGAGGCCGTTGAAGGCCAGCAATACGGCGGAAGTTACATGGGCATCGGCAGAAACTTGAGCGAGGAGTACATCTGGGATGGCGTCACCGGGGTCCTCCTGAACGGGAATCTCCTCGATTACAAGTTCGCCACCATCCAGGATATCGGATCCATCGATACCGTCATCGTGGAGACAGGACTGGGTTACGGCCCTTACGGCTCCATCGGCGTCGGCGAGGACGTGGGGACGATCACGTCTTATCTGCTGCATGGCGCGATATACAACGCCATCGGCCGATGGGTCGACGACGGCCCGGTCACGCCGGATAAGGTTCTGAAGGCTCTGGGGAGAGCGTAGCGGTTTCGAGATTTGAAATGAAAGCCCCGGCCGCAGAGCGGGCGGTTTCGGGAAACCCCGGGATGGGGCGGCGCTTTTTGCGGTCCACCCTGAAAGGATTGAGTCCGAATGCTTCATACAACTGGACATTGGGGAAGGATGCCGAACGTTGATTCGGGATTGCGGAAGCTGTTGCCTGGGATCTGCGGGCGAAAGGCCCGAAGTCGTGCATCGCGGGTTCAAGCGCTTTCTGGAGAATGCCTATGAGGAAGTTCAAACACATCAGCGCCCGCACGGTCGATGAGGCCGTCTCCGCGCTCAAGAGCTATGGGAACCGGGCCAGCATCATCGCGGGGGGCACGGATATCCTCGGAAAGATGAAGGACGAGATCCTCCCCGATTACCCGGAAGCCCTCATCGACATCAAGGAGATTCCGGGGCTCGATTTCATGAGAGAGGAAGCGCGGGCACTGAGGATCGGAGCCTTGGCGAAACTGGAGGATATCGGCAAGGAGCCCCTCATCCGTGAAAAATACACCGCCCTGGCGCAGGCGGCTGCGCGGACGGCCTCCCCGCATCTCAGGGAGATGGGGACTCTCGGCGGGAACCTCTGTCAGGACATACGGTGCTGGTACTACAGGAATCCCAATAACCGGTTCCCCTGCCTCCGAAAAGGCGGCGGGAGATGCTACGCGATCGAGGGGGACAACCGGTACCACTCCATTTTCGGCGGAAGCGTCGAAGGAGGCTGCTACGCGGTTCATCCCGGCGATACGGCCCCGGCCCTGATCGCGTTGAACGCGAAGGCGGTGACGTCGAAAAGAACGCTGGACGTCGAGGACCTCTTTCAGGTGGACGTGGCGAAGACGACCGTTCTCGACTCCGATGAGATTATCACGGAGATCCGCGTGCCGTCGCCGCCGAAGGGATCGAAAAGCGCCTTCCTCAAGTTCGCCATCCGAAAATCGATCGACTTCCCCATCGTCAATTGCGCCGCGATGATCGCGCGCTCCGGCGGAAGGATCACGGCGGCGCGGATCTGCCTCAACGCCGTCTGGGTCAAGCCGTATCGCGCCGTCAAGGCCGAGAAGGTGCTCCTGAAGAAAAAGATCGACGAGAGCGCCGCCGAAGCCGCGGGGCTCGCCGCCGTGGCGGACGCGGTCCCTCTGGAGCGCAACAAATACATGGTCCAGATAGCCAAAACACTGGTGAAACGGGCTGTCCTGGCCTGCGGCGACTCCGGCGGGCAGGACGCATAAAGACGGCATCCGCAGGGGCCCGCGGCGCACGACAGGGGTTTCGGCGTTTTCGAAACGGTCGCCGAATTTCGGCCCCAAGATGCGGAGTAAAATCTTCTCCACGGATCGGTTTCCGTTCTTATGAAGATCCACGACGGGAGAGCTCATACCGACAGGCTTGAAATCAATGTCGTCCATCACTGCAACATGTCCTGCCCGGGATGTTCCCACTTGTCGCCGGTGCTCCCCGAATATTTTTTATCCCCCGATCGACTTCGCCGTGACCTTTCCATCCTGTCCGAATATTGCCGCCCGGAGCGAATCAGCCTCCTTGGGGGTGAGCCGTTGCTCCATCAGGATCTGCCGGCAATCATAAACGCCGTCAGAGAATCGGGGATTTCCAACAGGATCCGTGTGGTGACAAACGGCCTTCTGCTCCATCGGATGCCGGAGCAGTTCTGGGAGAGTGTGGACGAAGTTCACGTGTCGCTTTACCCATGGCACACCATCAAGACAAAGCAACTCGCGGCCTTCCAGTCCTGCGCGAGACGCAATGGAACTTCTCTCGTGCTGCGTTACCAGAATCATTTCCGCTTCATCTATACGGAAAAGCCCAATATGGACGATGGACTCGTCCGGAGGATTTATCGCACATGCAGGGTCGCGCGCGAAGATTGCTGCCACGTGCTGGAGGAAGGATACTACTATAAATGCCCGCAGGCGGCGCTCATTCCGCTGAAATACACGAATTGCACAGGTCTATCGGACGGTGCCGATGGAATCGGCATCCGGGATGGCAAGTGTACGGCTGAGAGTCTCGCCCGGTACTATGCCTCGGAGACGCCGTTGGCCGCCTGTCGATTTTGTCTGGGCTCTGTGGGCCGGCGTTTCAATCTCCGGCAGCAATCCCGCCAGAAGCCGTTAGCCCGTCTATCGATCGAAGAACAGGTTGACTGGAAGCATCTCGAAAAGCTGGAGAGGAGGACGCGGTTGCATTTGCCGGCCGTTTCCCAATCGCTCTCGCTGAAAGCCAACGCCATAATATCCAGACTGCCGGCTTCGATTCTGCTATCCGCCACCATGCGCCGCATCATCTCGGCGATGAGCGATGTCCGGCACAAATATGCGGTTTGACCCAAGGCGGTTCCATGCGAAAGGGGGCGCCGTGAAACACAACACATCGCGGAGACAGTTTTTGCAGGCTGGATTGGTGCTGCCTGCGGTACCGTTTCTATCCTCCAGCATGACGGACGCGCTTTCCGCCGCGCCCGCCGGGCTGGCTTATCGAACCCTGGGGAAGACGGGGTTGAAGGTCACGAGCGTCGGCTGCGCCGCAGGGGCGATCCCAAATCCCGACATCCTCGCGCGCGCCCTTGAATTGGGGATCAACTACTATGACACGGCGCGCATCTACGGCCAGGGCAAAAGCGAGCAGGTTCTCGGGCAGGCCATCCGCGGGAAAAGAGACGGGATCGTGCTCGCCAGCAAGACTTATTCCAACACGAAGGCGAAAATACTCGAGGACATGGAAACGAGCCTCAAGACGCTCGGCACGGACTACCTCGATGTCTATCACCAGCATTCCAGGCATACTCCGCAGGAGATTACGGACGAAATGATCGACGCGATGGAGCTCGTCAAGAAGCAGGGCAAGACGCGCTTCATCGGCGTCAGTACCCATGACCCGAACGCGATGGTGGATTTCATCCTGAAGGTCGGCAGATTCGACGTCGTGCAGACCACCTACAGCTACGCCATCGGGGCTCCTTTCAGGGACGCCGCCATAGCCAGACTGCACAAGGCCGGGATCGGCGTGGTGGCCATGAAGGTTGTCATCGCGACCGCCACTCCCAAGGGAGATAAAGGGAATCATCTCAGCAACGAGGGCGGTCTGGCCGCCATCAAGTGGGTCCTGCGCAATCCCGCGATCGCGACGACGGTCCCGTGGTCGGAGACAATGGAAGAGCTCGAAATCAATTTCCGCGCGATGACCGAGGAATTTACGCCGGAGGATGAGAAGATCCTGTTCGCCCGGAATGAGCAGATCCGCGGACTTTATTGCCGGATGTGCTTCCATTGCAAAGGAAAATGCCCGAAGGGCGTGCCGGTCGCGGACGAACTCCGCTTCCTCGCCTACAACGACTTCAAAGGGAATATTCAGGAAGCCCGGGAAAGCTTCCAGTCCCTGCCTGAGAGCATCCGAAGGGTTCGCTGCTCCGATTGCGCCGACTGTGTTGTCCGTTGCCCGAACGGAGTCAGGGTTCATGAACGGCTGATCCGGGCGCAGGAGCTTCTTGCTTAGACGGCGCAGGGCAGCGCTCGGCTGAAGCCTCGCCCAACCCCGGCTTTGCGGAGCTGGACTTATGAAACGAACGTGCGCCAGCTGCCGATTCAATGATTTGGCCCGGATTGGGCGAAGCTTTTTCTATTGACATCCCCTTTTATAGAACTCGAATTTCAAAAATCGGAAACAAAACGGCGTAAGATGCAGAATGTGGCGATGGGATAAAATCAGCTATAGACCGGGGTGACAAACGGCTTGAAAAACCGGAAATTCCGCAGGCTACCCCTTCGAATCTGCGGAACGCAGGTATGGATAAAGTGCCCATAAGTATTGTTACGGACACATAATGTATGGCCATATGACTCATATTGGGATGGGGGGAGAAGAGCTATGGTACGGTTGAATAGAAGGAGATTTTTGGAGACCTCGGCGCGAAGCGCCGTCGCGGCAGGCTTGGCCGGGATCACCGGCTTCCGCCTATCAAGACCGGCAGCCGCCGACGAGGAATTGGAAAACAGTCCGGCAACGCGGATTGCGTCATGGATTCAGGAATATACGGCGACCTCGCCCCTGAACTCGCTGAGAAATCCTGCAAATGAAAAAGTTTGGGAGGAACCCCTGGTGGGATTTTCCAGAGGGGATGACCCTATTTTTCAGCAGTACAAGGAACATGTCGGACCATTTCACTGGACTCCGCTGGAAATATTTAAACGGACCTTCCCCGATCAATCCGTCAAAGAGGAAGAATTGACGGTCATATCATGGATTCTTCCCCACACGGAAGCCATTAAGGCAGATCTGCGCAAGAAAACCAAAGAGCCGTCGGAAAAATGGATCCGGGCCCGCTTCTATGGCGAACAGTTCAACGAAGAACTCAGAAAATATCTGGCGGATAAACTTTCAAAGGCCGGACATCCCGCTATCGCTCCCGTTCTTTCCCCCCATATTAAAAATGAGAACTCGCCACGCTATGGGATGGCGGCGACATGGTCCGAGAGGCACGCGGCCTACGCCTCCGGTCTCGGGACCTTCGGTCTTTGTGACGGTTTGATTACTCCCAAGGGGAAGGCTATACGCTGCGGCTCTGTGGTCGCCAGAATCAAGGCTCCCGCCAATCCCCGTCCCTATAAGGACCATCATGCATACTGCCTGCATTTTGCCAAGGGGATCTGCGGCATGTGCGCCGACCGGTGCGCCGGCAATGCGGTGAGCAGGTATTCCGGACATGATAAGAATGCGTGCATGAAGCAGTGCATGACGACAATGAATTATGCCGCCGATCTGGGTCTAAAAGGGGGCTACGGCTGCGGCTTTTGCCAGACCGGGGTGCCCTGCGAATCGCAGAATCCCCTCCAAGCCTGATTGCATCTGCCGCTGTCGGCGAAGCCTGCCGAGTGGATCGTGCGACGGCATTATAACGGCAGTTCCCTCGCCGACGCCGGTCGCGCTGTTAAGAGTCCCCCTTCATAAGGCACCCAGGTTTAAGGGATTCCGGGGATTACGCGTTTTTGCGTCGGCCTGCATTTTTCTGAGCACAACTTCCCATGGCAGTTGCGGCAGTTTTGGACGAGCTTATTCGTGGATTCCAAGCCGACAGCGGGCGAGAATATTTCAGACGTCCATTTTCCGGCTCCGACCTGCGCCTGATCCGGGATGTCGGCACGCGGACCCTTTGAGTCGTATTTTATTACCTGGAACTGAGTCTAAATGATTGATTTTGAAAATGATTGATTTTGAAATGGTACGCCTGGCGCGATTCGAACGCGCGACCTTCGGTTCCGGAGACCGACGCTCTAGTCCAGCTGAGCTACAGGCGCTCTGCTGAGATGATATTGGATTTGCGGCCGGAATCCAACCCGTATTTTTCGCCGGCCCTGCCCTCGCCCGAAGGCCTTCTCTTCACCAGTACCGGCACGGGGCTACGGCGAACTACTGAAACCGATGGCTATCGTGTACTGCAGGACCGAGTTGCTCTTGAATTCCTGGTCGAGGTTCGGCACGTAACGGTAGTCCAGCTGTGGCCGGATAAAAACGTTGTCCGTAAGATAGAAGCGCAGACCGGCCGCCGCGTGGAGCTGGAAGTGGTTGGAGCTGCCGGCGTAGTTGGTGTATTGGCCCGTGTAGTAGTCGTAGTAGCCTTCGCCCCCGTAGAATCGGAGGTTCACGCCCCCGATGCCGCCCTGGAGTTCCGCCATAACGCGGCCCGAGCCCAGCACGGGGGTGTAGATCCCGTTGAAGGAGTAGAACACCGGCCGGATTCCGTAATCGCCCACGTAGTCCCCCTGCGCGAAGCGGAACGAGACCTCCGCGCCCACGCCCAGGGTGGAACCGCCATTGAACATGAAGCCGCCCCCGACGGTGCCGAAAAGCCCGTCCATGGCGGGGTCGCCCTTGCAGTACGCGATTTTGCAATACTCCTGCAGAAACTCGTTCGCGTCGTCGCGCGCCGTCCCCATGGCGAAATAGAAGTCGCCGCGCTGGGCTATGGCCAGCGTCGCCCAAATCAGCATGACGGGAATCGCAAAGAAAACAGATCGAAATGGTTTCAAAGTAAGGCCCCCCTGGATAAAAAAAATCCGCCCATTGCGTCCTCTAAGCTTTGCAGGGATGAGGACGGCCCCTTAAGCGCGGCCCATCCGTTACAGATCATCGGAGCCCGCCTAAGGTTCATTCTGATACCGGACGGCGGAAAAATCCAAGCAATTCAGGCGTTCCCTCTATAATGGAAGGCCGCGTCAGCGGCCGCCGGACTATAGCCGGGCCCTTTAGGGCCGGGGCGGACGCACGGGTCTGGAGAGGCTGTCTCAAAACTCGCACGCCCGATCATTCGCCGGCCGTAAACGACTGATTCTATTAAAGCGATCTTTTTGATTTCCCAGTTATGAGACAGCCTCTGGAGACCCGTGCTCACACAAATCAAGTGTTGAAGGTTGAACTTTTAACATTTAACATTCACCACGATATGATTTCCCCACATGAGGCCTCAATGAAAACACATACAACGCAACGCGCCACCCGCAGGGAGTTCGTCAAAGGAATAACCGCCGCGGCCTTCGGCTGCGCCTTCGCAACCGGCGGATCCGTCTCCGCCGCCAAGGCCCCCGAAAACAAGGAGCTGCTGGTCGCGCCGTGCGGGCTTTACTGCGGCGCCTGCCCCATGTACCTCGCGACGCAGGAGAACGACGAAGCGAGAATCAAGGCGATGATGAAGCAGTTCGGCGCCCGCGATCCCAAAATCACTCTCGCCGACATCCAGTGCGACGGGTGCATCGGAGGCGGCCGGATCGCCTCCTTCTGCCGCAAGTGCGCCATGCGGACGTGCGCCGAGGAGAAACCCGGCGTGACGCGCTGCGCTGATTGCTCGGAGTTCCCGTGCTCCCGGATCGCGAATTTCAATAACGACGGGATGCTGCACCACGCCGAAGTCCTGGACAACTGCCGCCGCCTGCGGGAAGCCGGCATCAAGCAATGGGCACGGCGCGAGGAGGAGAAGTGGAGCTGCCCGCAATGCCGGGGCCCGATCGCCTGGTACGACAGGGAGTGTCCGCGGTGCGGCACGAAGCGTTCCGAGCGCCTGTTCCCGTTAAAACAGGGGTAAGCCACTACACGTCGCGAGTTGCATGTTTAACGCTGAAAGTTGAACGTTCAACTTTCAATATTCGACATGGGATGCCGTTAGCCCGGGCATCCAAGGCGATAAATAAACGGCAACGGGATGTCCGTCCCGTCACCGGGGCTGAACGGCTCGATGCACGCCTTACATGGAAACGCGGTCGGCGCACCCGTTGAAGGCGGTGAGGAGGCCCGCCGCAACCACTTCAGGCATCTCCAGCAGAATTGAAAGCGTATAACCACTGTCATTACCGCTGCTCCAGGCGAGCAGGGTTCTCGCCGGACGGAGCCATGTGCACGACACCATGATCTCTTTTGCGTCATCGCACGAAACAAGTCGCGTCGCATTGATGGGGAGTAATCCCTCCATGGACTCCCGCTCGAATTTGTAACCAGCATGAAATGAATTACTTATGCCTTCGCCCCGAGATGTCGATAATTGCTATTCGGGAAAAAGTCTGCCTTGGGGCAGTCTGAGATGAAATTTCGGCGGACAAATACAAGGGCATCGACCACGGGGGATCGCATGAGCCGGGAAACAATCCATCCCAACGAGAATATGCAATCAAGCCACGAAGCTTTTTTTAAGCTCCTGTATGTCACTTCCAATCCCATAGTGCTTACCCGTATCGATAATGGACACTTTATAGAAGTCAACGATGCTTTTTGCCGCCTGACCGGCTGCACGCGTGATGAACTTCTGAAACAAACAACAATAGATCTGGGGATTTGGCCTTCATTGCAGGACAGGGGACGGATGCTGCGCGAGCTCCATGATAAAGGAAGCATTCGTAATCTGGAGTTAACGGTACCAACAAAAGACGGACAGGTGCGGACCCTCCTGGTCTCAGTGGACATCGTCGCATTGAACGGGTATTTCTATCTGCTCGCCACGGGTATCGACGTCAGTGAGCGAAAAAGAGATGAACAGAAGCTTCGGGAATCCGAAGCGAAATACCGCATGCTGGTTGAAAATTCCCTGCAGGGACTGGCGATTGTTCAGGATTTCCGCTTTGTTTTCTGCAACCGCAGATTCGCCGAGATCACCGGATATTCGATCGGCGAGCTGCTGTCCCTCTCTTCCGATCAAGTCCGGGCCTTGATCCATCCTGATGACCGGGAAGTCCTGGTGAAGTTTTATGGAGAGCAAACAAGCGGCGGACAGGTTCCGGAATCTTACCAGTTTCGCGGCCTTAAGAAGGACGGTTCGGAAATCTGGCTGGAGGTTTTTTCCAGCCTGATCTTTTATGACGGTAAGCCCGCGGTCCAGGCTGTTTTCCAGGATATCACCGGGTATAAAAAGGCTCTTCAAGCGATCGAAGAATCGCAGCAATATTTAAACCGGGTGATCAACTGCATCGGCGATCCCATTTTCGTCAAAGATCAGCAATACAGGCATGTCTTCGTCAACGATGCGCTGTGCGCCTGGACCGGCAAGCGGCGGGAGGAATTTATCGGCAGAACCGTTAAGGAGCTATTTCCCGGGAGCCATTCGGAAGCTCTGGAGAAATGCGACAAGCTCGTTTTTGAGACAGGCAAGGAGAACGTTACCGAGGATGAAATCGAGGATGATCAAGGTCACGTGCGGACGGTGATGACGAAAAAAACGCTCCTCGTGGACCATGAGGGCAACAGGCAGATCGTCGGCATTATAAGGGATATCACCGAACTGAAGCGCCTTGAAGCGCAGCTTCGGCAAGCTCAAAAAATGGAAGCCGTAGGCGTGCTGGCGGGAGGTGTCGCTCATGATTTCAATAACTTACTGACGGTGATTCTCGGCATGAGCGAACTGGTTCTATGCCGACTCCCCAAAATGCATCCCCTGCGCGAATCCATCGAGGAGATCTCAAAGGCCGGACAACAGGCAGCTTCGCTGACATCCCGGCTCCTGGCCTTCAGCCGGAAGCAGATCATCAGCCCCAAGATTCTGAATCTGAACGAGGTTGTTGAAGAAACAGGCAGCATGCTGCGTCGAATCATCGGAGAAGATATTGAACTGGTGGTCCAAGCGCAACCGGGACTCGGCATGGTGAATGCGGATCCGGCCCAGATTCAACAGATATTGATGAACCTCGCGGCCAATTCCAGGGATGCCATGCCTCAGGGCGGCAGGTTCACACTTGAGACCGCGGATGTCTACCTTGACGACGATTACGTTAAAAATCACCCCGGTTCCAGGACGGGCCATTATGTGATGCTTGCAGTCGGCGATAACGGCATCGGGATGGACAAAGCGACACAGGCCCGCATATTCGAGCCCTTTTTCACCACCAAGGAACGGGGCAGAGGTACGGGTCTGGGACTGCCGTCCGTCTATGGGATCGTCAAGCAGAGTAACGGCTATATCGAAGTACACAGCGAGCTTGGAACAGGCACCGTGTTCAGGATTTATCTCCCATGTGTGCAGGCGGAAGCGTCAGAGCAGGCGACTTCGGAAGCCCCCGTCCATGAGATTGCCGGCGACAAGACCATACTTCTGGTCGAGGACGAAGCGCAGGTCCGAAACCTGACCGGCCGCATTCTTCGAACCCTGGGCTGCCGGGTCCTGGAAGCCCCCGACGGATCGGAAGCTTTACGCATAGCTCAGGAATATGAAGGCGGCATCGACCTGGTCATCACGGATGTCGTGATGCCGAAAATGAGCGGGAAAGCGCTGGTTACAATGCTGGAATCCATCCGGCCGGGCATCAAATCGCTTTACGTCTCCGGCTATACGGATGATGAGATCGTCAATCACGGCATCCTGGATTCAAGGGTTGCCTTTCTCCAGAAGCCCTTCACTCTTGACAGCCTGACAAGCAAGGTCGCCGGGCTGATTCAGTCAGCGTAGAATTCAGCCACCGGGATTTTTTCCTGGGGAAGGATGGAGCCGTCGGACGACAGCCTCGCGGTGGGTGCGTTTCGGGTAACCGCCCGACCGGGTTTTCACATCAAGGACCGGGAGCGGTTAGTGACCGAGTCATGCGTTTCGGTCTCGATAGAGTTCTTCAGAACATACAACGTGCGCTTTATACCCAGCATGCTGAACGGCTTATAGAGAAAACAGGTTATGCCCGCCCTATTGGCTTCGCCAAAAACATCGGCGGTCTCGTCTCCGGTCATCATGACGATCGGTGTC